>JBJMVL010000027.1:0-13908 GCA_045810735.1 Alphaproteobacteria bacterium | reverse complement strand
GCCGCCCTTCTTCTGCGCTTCCGCCACCGCATGCAGTGCCAAGGTCGTCTTGCCGGAGGATTCCGGCCCGTAAATCTCGATCACCCGGCCGCGCGGCAAGCCGCCGATGCCGAGCGCAATGTCGAGCCCAATCGAACCGGTGGACACCGTGTCCGCCTCGGTCACAGGATCGCGCTGGCCGAGCTTCATCACCGAGCCCTTGCCGAAGGCGCGGTCGATCTGGCTGAGCGCCGCATCCAGCGCGCGCCTGCGCTCCGATCCTTCCTCCTTGCCGACCACCCGCAAAAGCGCCTCTTTCATCACTGTTCCTCTCCTTATTTCACGAGCCGCCCCCTACCGGAAGCGAGAACCGATGGGTGCGACTGTGCATGCTTTGTTCTGAATTGCAAGAGGTCTGCTAAGTCTCTGTAATGTCAGGCGATACTTCCCATTTGTTCCAGACCTGTTCAGCTAGAAACATTCGCAGCCTTCTCCCACGGCCCGCGCTGGTTGGGCGGGTCGCCGTGGCGATCATAGCCGAATCTCGGCTACGGAGGCTTTTGCTGTTCCCGCGACCATTCCTTTTCGACATAAAAGTGGGAATGCTGCCGGTTCGGCAGATCAGGGAAACAGGGGGCATTCAATGAATCTCGGAAATTTTGGCCTGGCGTCCGCCGCCATCATGCTGGCGGGCGTTGCAGCAAGCTCGCCCGCTTCCGCGCAGAAGCTAGATGCCGGGCTCTTCACCACCTTTCGCTGTCGGGCGACGGCACAGCTGTGTCGTTCGTCGTGTGCGGCAGCCTTCCGCAATCATCCGGCTGCTATGGTAGTGGCAGCCTGTCGCCCTTCGAGCACCCCTGCGCCGTCCTAGAAAGCAAAGCGAAACAGAAGAACAACGTCATCACCCGCGCCATCTATGTGCTGGACAAGCGCACCTCGCCGTCTGCGACGATCACGCTGAGCGTTTACACGCGCACGGATACGATCAGCGATAGCTCCGACTCGATACAGGTTTCGCTGACGAAACAGGTCTCACTGGGGCTCACCGGCGGCGCCAGCTCGCACTGCTCCATGGCTGCCAACAACGATTTCGTTTACGCCGCTACGGACGCGGACACCGTGCCTGCCGGCATGAACAAATCCACTTTCGCCGTGAGCCAGCTCGGCGGCTTCAGCCCGCCCGCCAATATCGTGTCCATCACGGCGGATGAGCGCGGGTACATTTCGCTCCACTTCAACGGCGGCTTCTATGTTTACGGGCCGGACGGGAGCCTGCAGGAGGATGGCGGCGGCGCTGCGGACATGGTCGGCACACGCAATGCCTGGGTACCAAAATAGACTGAGATCCGGGAGGGCCGGCGAACCGGCCCTCCCATTGGCGTGCGGTGATGCGATAGAAGGGCGCTCCAACGTGAAGGCCCTGTGATGATCCCCCGGTATGCCCGCTCCGAGATGACGGCGATCTGGTCGCCGGAAGAGAAATTCCGCATCTGGTTCGAGATTGAGGCGCATGCCGCCGATGCCATGGCGGAACTCGGCATCATTCCCAAAGAGGCGACGGCGAAGGTCTGGGAGAAAGGGCGCGGCGCGACATTCGATATCGCGCGGATCGACGAAATCGAGCGCGAGGTGAAGCACGACGTCATCGCCTTCCTCACGCATCTGTCCGAAATCGTGGGGCCGGAAGCTCGGTTCGTGCACCAGGGCATGACGTCGTCCGATGTGCTCGACACCTGTTTGTCGGTGCAGCTGAAGCGCGCGGCCGATATTCTGCTTGCCGACATTGACCTGCTGCTTGCCGCACTAAAGCGGCGCGCGCTGGAGCACAAGAACACCGTCACCATCGGCCGCAGCCACGGCATCCATGCCGAGCCCACCACCTTCGGCGTGAAGCTGACGAGCTTCTATGCCGAATTTGAACGCGCCAAGCATCGGCTGATCGCGGCGCGTGAGGAGATTTCCGTCTGCGCCATTTCCGGGGCGGTCGGCACCTACGCCAACATCGATCCGCGCGTGGAAGCGCATGTCGCAACGAAGCTGGGGCTGAAGACCGAAGCCATCTCCACACAGGTGATTCCGCGCGACCGCCACGCTTCCTATTTCACGACCTTGGGCGTGATCGCGAGTTCGCTGGAGCGGCTCGCCACGGAAATTCGCCATCTGCAGCGCACCGAGGTTTTGGAAGCGGAGGAATATTTCTCGGAAGGGCAGAAGGGCTCGTCCGCCATGCCGCACAAGCGCAATCCGGTGCTGACGGAAAACATCACCGGGCTCGCGCGCATGGTGCGCGCCTATGTGACGCCGGCGCTGGAGAACGTGGCGCTGTGGCACGAGCGGGATATCTCCCATTCCTCGGTGGAGCGTTACATCGGGCCGGATGCCACCATCACGCTGGATTTCGCGATTGCGCGCGCGGCGGGCGTGATGGAGAAGCTGATCGTCTATCCCGAGCGCATGAAAGAGAATCTGGAGCGCACGCGTGGCCTGGTGCACAGCCAGCGTGTGCTACTGGCGCTGACGCAGGCCGGTGTGGGCCGCGAGGAGGCGTACCGGCTGGTGCAGCGCAATGCCATGCGCGCCTGGAACGGCGAGGGCGATCTGCTGTCGCTGCTGAAAGCGGATAAGGACGTGACGCACGCGCTGCCGCCGGCAGCACTCGAGACGCTGTTCGACCTCGATTACCACCTGAAGCACGTCGACACGATCTTCGCCCGCGTGTTCGGCAAAGGCGATGTGACGCTGTGATTTCTGTCATCTGTCGCAGGGCAAAGCTCGCTGGTGCGATAGCCGGTTTGTTTCTCCTGTCCGGCTGTTTCGATCTTGCGCAGAAGCTCTCGATCGATCGCGGCGGTGCCGGCCATTATGAGATCGCCATCACCGCCAACGGATTGCTGGGCGAAGCGTTGCGCGACAACAAATCCGGGATCCACCTTGCGCGCAACCCGATGAAGACGCGCATCTCCGTGCACGGCAACAAGACCACACAAACCGCGGTGATCGATTTCAAATCGCTGGCCGATCTGCGCCTGTCCGACGAATCGCTGAACCTGACCAATCACGGCGCGAGCTGGTTCGGCCTCGGTCCTGCGCACGTCACCTTCCGGCGCACCTTTCTCGTCGACCGCGCCCGCCGCGAGAACGTGCCCAAATCCGCCGAGGAGGAGAAGTTCGGCGGCGAACTCGCGCAAACCATGTTCGGCGATCATAGCTACGTCTTCAGCGTCAGCTTGCCGGGTTCTATCGTCCGTGCAGCCCCGGTCCGCATCGGGCGCACGACCATCGCGCCGCAGGTCAGCGGCAGCGGCGGGGTCCATACCGTTACTTGGCGCATGCCGCTCTACACGCTGCTGCAGGCGAAACTCGTCACCTTCGAAGTGGATTTCTCGGCCTATGGCTCGTTTGCAGACGCACAATCGTTGCCCGACTGAGCTCTGTTAAGCGAATTGCGCATTGCTTCTCGAGTATGCGCTGCCGCGCAAAACTTTGTTCGTATCTATACGAACTACGGCCCTGCCTCGCCGCGCAAGCGCATCAGGCCCTCCTGAACGGCTGAGGCGACCAGCGCACCTTCGCGGGTGTAGACCAGCCCCCGGCTGAACCCGCGAGCGCCTGAACCGCTCGGGCTGTCCTGCACGTAGAGGAGCCATTCATCGGCCCTGAAGGGACGATGAAACCACATCGCATGGTCGATGCTGGCAATCTGGATGCGATCCGAAAAGATGCTGATGCCGTGCGGCCGAAGCGATGTGTCCAGCAATGTCATGTCTGAGGCGTAGGCGAGTACGCCCTGGTGGAGGGAAATACCGTCGGCCAAACGCTCCGCCGCCCGGACCCACACACACTGCTGAGGCGGCGCTTTGGCGGGATTCAGAATGTCGCGCCGATCGACTGGGCGAAGTTCGATCGGCCGCTTCCGGAGAAAGTGCTGGCGATGCCGCTCCGGAATCTTGCCCGCCAGTTCTTCCCGCAACTCGTCCTCGCCCGGAAGCTCCTCGGGCGGCGGCACCGGCGGTGGCGCGACGGCATGGTCAAGCCCCGTTTCCATTACCTGGAAGGAGACGGCCATATGAAAAATTGGCCGTCCGTGCTGGATGGCGACCACGCGCCTTGATGTGAAGCTCTTGCCGTCGCGGCTGCGGTCCACCTCATACAGAATGGGGGCGCGCGGATCGCCCGGCAGCAGGAAGTAGGCATGCAGGGAGTGACAGACCCGTTCCTCGACGGTCCGATAGGCGGCAACCAAAGCCTGGGCCAGCACCTGTCCGCCGAAAACCCGCTGCGTGCGGCCTTCTGGACTTACACCGCGGAAGATATTCACTTCGATTGGCTCCAAATCGAGGAGCTTGAGCAGTTCGGCCACAGGGGACAGTTTCGGGGAGTCTGACATCACCAGTTCCTCGGGGGCCGAGAGCAGAGAGCCCGACGCGCGCAGCAGAAGCGCGCCGGCGCCTTCAACTACCCTGTCCCCGGAGGATACTATGTGGCGCATCCGACACAGAATGGAAGGAAAGCCCACCTTTACCCCCAAAAGGCTCACCGGTTTTGCTCCCCTCGCCCGTGGCTTTCCCGTATAGAGGAGGGAATCGCGGTCAGTTGTGGCGGCTCGGGGGAAACCTTTTCTTAGCGAGGGTGAGATGAAATTTCGTACTGTTGCCTTAGGGGGAATTGCGGCATTGATGATCGGCGGCTCTGCAGCCGCCAGCGTTGCAGACGGCTGGTACCTCGGTTTGGGGGGCGGCTGGGACCACCTCGGCAACTTCCATACAAAGTTTGAGCCGAACGGTCCTGATGTGGTGACCGGAACGAGCGACTCGGCACTCGTCACCGGCGCGTTCGGCTATCGGTTGTTGAACGGCATTCGGCTCGAAGCCGAACTCGGCTGGTCTCAGCATGATGCAGGAAATGGCACCAATCCGTTTACTGGCGCCAGCACGAATGGCCGCATCACGAACCTTACCGGCTTTTTCAATGCCAACTACGACATCCATCTGACGCCGGACTGGGATTTCACCTTCGGCGCGGGCGCAGGCGTAGGCAGCGCTGACATCAAGCTGACCACCTCCGACGCCTTGGGCAGCCTCACCTACATGAGTGGCAGGCACACGGGTTGGGGCTGGCAGGCGATGGTCGGCTTCAACTACTCGATCACCGAAGACCTCGATTTGGGCATCGACTACCGCTACCGGCAGCTGTCGCCCAACAAGGACTATGCGACTTCGTTCGGCGCGGGCACTCCGTTCGTTCCGTACAACGCGCGCCTGCTCAACGACAACGAGCACGCGGTAATGGTCAATCTGCGCTGGTACTTCATGTGGGCACCGCCGCCGCCGCCTCCGCCGCCTCCGCCACCGCCGCCTCCACCACCGCCCGCACCGCCGCCAGCTCCGCCGCCGGTGAAGACGTTCATCGTCTTCTTCGACTTCAACAAGTCGAACCTGACGGCTGAGGCGCAAGCTGTGGTGACCGAAGCGGTGAGGACCGCGAAGCAGCAGGGTGCGGTCCGCGTCCTGGTGACCGGCCACACAGATACGGTCGGCTCACACAGCTACAACCAGGGCCTGTCCGAGCGCCGCGCGGCCTCGGTCAAGGGCGAAATGGTCAATGAAGGCATGAACCCCAGCGACATCGGCACCGAAGGCAAGAGCTTCGACGAGCCTCTGGTGCCGACAGGACCGGGCGTTCGGGAGCCGCAGAACCGCCGTGCGGTCATCGACCTCGGCGCTGGTAGCGGCACCTAGCACCGACCAGACGGAAGTCAGAAGGGCGGGCCAAAAGCCCGCCCTTCTCTTTTTTGCCGCTCTGGACTTGGTGCTTACCGCGGACCGCTTCAGATCCTAGCGGCGCCGTTTCCGGGTACCGGTCGCGCCCGGCAGCGGTTCCACCATGGGGCAGGCGTCGACGGGCTTCTTCTCGATGAGTACCTGTACGCCATTCACAAAGGTCGTCAGCGTCGGCCGGGCGGTTGCGAGGGCGGTGGTAAAGAGTGTGCCGGCTTCTTGGCAGTAGGCCGGATTGTCATGGATGCTGCGCATTGAGGCATCGTTGGCGAGCTTGGTTTTGAACGCGTGGTAGGCAGCCTCGCCGGCTCGCGCCCCATACAACCGCATGAACATCCGCTCCAGCCGCCCATCGCTGGCCCGAAGCTCGCCGGCAAAGCCTCGCTGAAAGGCATTGAAGCGCTCGATCTCGTGGCAGGTGAGCGCGGCGACCATCAGCTCCTGCTGAATGGCGGCGGTCTGAATTGCCATCGCTTCTTCCGGCTTCGCACAGGCGGGGCCCTTTGCGTCTGCGGCGGAAGCGAAGGCGAGGGCGGCGAGCGCAAGTCCACAGGCGGCGCGAGAGGGACGCATGCAAGTCCACATTTTCTGCTGCGCCGCGACCATAGACGAAGCCAACCGGCAAGTCATGGCTGCTCGATCCAGGGTTTTCCGCTATAAGCGGCACATCATGGCAGACCCTGCATACGGGAAAACCGCGCCCGCCCGCGATCTCAGCGGCGAGAATGTGCACTGGGATCTGGGCGAGGCGATGTCCTACACGGACTACCTGCGGCTCAACGAGCTGCTCGCCTGCCAGCGCCCGCTCACCGAGCGGCATGACGAGCTGCTGTTTGTCATCATCCACCAAGCGTCGGAACTGTGGATGAAGTTGTGCCTGCACGAGATCGGCGCCGCCATCGCCCACATCCGAGCCAACGATCTCGGACCGGCGATGAAGATGATGGCGCGGGTCGCGCGCGTGCAGGTGAACCTCATCCAGTCGTGGGAAATCCTCTCGACGCTCACGCCATTCGATTATTCCAGCTTCCGCGCCGCGCTCGGCCGCTCCTCCGGCTTCCAGTCCTTCCAGTATCGCATGCTGGAATTCCGGCTCGGCAACAAACACGCCGACATGGCGCGTGTGTTCGAATCCAAGCCGGAGATCTACGCGCGAGTGAAGGCAGCGCTCGATGAACCCAGCATCTACGACGAGTCGCTGGCGCTGCTGGCGCGCCGCGGCCTGGCGATTCCGCCGGAGAAGCTCGCCCGCGACTTCTCGCAAACCTACACATCGGATCCGCGAGTCACCGAAGCGTGGCGCGAAGTGTATCGCGATGCCGAAACCCACTGGGATCTGTACGAGCTCGCCGAAAAGCTCGTCGACCTTGAATACCGTTTCCACCTCTGGCGCTTCAGCCACATGAAGACGGTGGAGCGTATCATCGGCGCCAAGCCTGGAACTGGCGGCACCACCGGTGTGGCATATCTGCAGAAGGCGCTCGCCTTGCGCTTCTATCCCGAGCTGTGGGACGTGCGCACCGAAATCTGACGCGGGAGAAATCGTGGGCGCGCTGTCGCACATTCGTGTGCTGGACCTGAGCCGCGTGCTCGCGGGGCCGTGGGCGACGCAAACCCTGGGCGATCTCGGCGCCGAGATCATCAAGATCGAGAAGCCCGGCAGCGGCGACGAAACCCGCCAGTTCGGTCCGCCGTTCCTCGCAACGGCGGACGGCGCGCGCGGCGACGCCACCTATTTTCTTTCCGCCAACCGCAACAAGAAATCTGCCGCGATCGATTTCGCCAAACCCGAAGGCGCGAACCTCGTCAAACGTCTCGCCCGCCGCTCGCATGTCGTGGTCGAGAACTTCCGCACCGGCACGCTGGCGCGGCACGGCCTCGATTACGCGTCGCTCGCCGCTGACAATCCGGCGTTGATCTACTGTTCGCTCACCGGCTTCGGCCACACCGGTCCGTACAAAAACAAGGCCGGCTACGACTATCTCATCCAGGGCATGGGCGGCCTGATGAGCGTCACCGGCCAGCCGGACGGCGCGCCCGGCGGCGAGCCGGTGAAAGTCGGCGTCGCCGTGGCCGACATCGTCTCCGGACTCTACGCCGCCATCGCCATCCTGGCCGCGCTCGTTCACCAAAGCCGCACCGGCGAAGGCCAGCACATCGACATGGCGCTGCTCGATTGCCAGGCCGCGATGCTCGCCAATCAGGCGATGAGCTTCCTCGCCGGCGGCGTGGTGCCGCAACGTCTCGGCAACACGCATCCCAGCATCGTGCCCTATCAGGTGTTTGCGACTGCCGACGGGCATCTCATTCTCGCCATCGCCAACGACCAGCAATTCGCGCGCTTCACGGCGGCCTGCAACCGACCCGATCTCGCCGGCGATCCGCGGTTTCGCCGCAACGCCGATCGCGTGCAGCATCGCGCTGCGCTCGCCGTGATCCTCGAGCCGCTGTTTCGCGAACGCGCGACCGCGCAGTGGATCGCACTGCTCGAAGCGGCCAATGTGCCCTGCGGGCCGATCAACCGCATCGACCAGCTGTTCGCCGATCCGCAAACCCTGGCGCGCGGCCTCACCGTTCGCATGGAACATTCGGCAGCCGGGCCGCTCGACGTGGTGGCCAGTCCGTTGCGGCTTGCCAAAACGCCGCCGGAGTATCGCCACCCGCCGCCGCGTCTCGGCGAGCACACGGATGAGACCCTGCGCGAACAGCTTGGCCTTTCGCTCGACGAGATCACGCGATTGCGTGACGCCGGCGTTATCGGCTGATCCGTCGCGTCGCTCTTCACGCCGGCCGCATCGGTTAAGACGCCGCGAGCCATGCAAGCGATGTAAAGGATGGCAGCTCCGCTTGACTCCATGTCTGGCGGGGCGCATTGCCGCGCTGAGCTGGGCGGGCAAAGGTCGGGATGCCTGATGAACTCAAATCGCTGAAATTCCGCATGGCTGAAGCGCGGAAGCTGGCGGAAACCACAACCGATCTGCTGCTGAAGCGTTCGGTGCTGAATCACATCACCGAAATCGAAGCGCGAATTGCGAAGCTGGAAGCGCCTGTGCTTCCGCCCGCCGCAACCGTTGCTTCCGGAGAGCCGCCGATTGCACGCGCTGGGGCGGCGCTGAAACCGGAAGTCCTGCCGGAAACCGAAGCGCCGGATACTTCCGAGTCCTAGCTATCGGAAGGAAGCGGGGCACGACGAACATCCCCTGCTGTCGGAAGAGCCGCCGCGGCCACACCATCGGTTGCCCGTTTAACGGCGACGTCTGACGGCAAGGCGAGTATGCTTCCAGCCGAAGGCCGGCGGAAACGTGCTGAACCGAATCTTGTCTTGCTTACCCGTAGAGGAAGCGGAAGCGCTTCTTTCCAGGTGCGAAGCTGTGAGCCTTGCCCAAAGGCTGGAGTTGATTGAGCCGAACAAACAAATCCAGCATGTGTACTTCATCGAAACTGGAATCGCCGCCGTTCTTGCCGTCAGTCGAAAGATCCGCATCGCCATCGGATTGATCGGCTCGGAAGGCGCGACCGGCATTCCCGTTTTCCTCGGCGATACAATCTCGCCGCACTCGACAGTGATGATCACAGACGGAAGGGGCTACCGCGTTTCCGCCCATGACTTGCAGCTCTTGATGGAGCAGCAATCGGCCCTGCAGAAAATCCTGCTGCGGTATTCTTTGGCATTCTACAACCAGGCCGCTCATACCGCACTGTCGAATGCGCTTACGCAGGTCGAGCAGCGGATCGCCCGCTGGGTTTTGATGACTCACGATCGTGTGCTCGCCGACGAGGTGCCACTGACACACGATGTGATTGCGTACATGCTGGGCATCCGCCGCGCGGGTGCAACCGAGGCGTTGGACCGGCTACAGGCTCAGAATGTGATTGCGGTTGAGCGCGGGTTCATTTCCGTGCGCAGCCGAAAAGACCTGGAGCGCATCGCCGGCGCTTCGTACGGCCTGCCCGAGACAGAATACGATCGACTAATGGGCGTGTCTTTGCCGGGCGGCACCTAGGAATGGAAAAGGCGGCCAGATACGCCAGACCGCCCTTTCCCATGGCGTCAGTTTGAGGAGCCAGGTGAAGGGCTTCCCCGCTCCCCGATGACTACCGCCAACTCCTCCGCAACAAACGCGGGAAGAAAGCGGCTCCGGCACCACGGGGGACGTACCGGAGCCGTCAAAATTTCTCCCTCTGGGGGACGGAGACTGCATCTCATTAATGCATTTTTTGAGGCTGTCGTTCCGAAACGGCGGCACGCAATTTCAGTACGGGTTCGTACGAATACGCTGCGAGCTATCGGGGCGGTTCGCCCCCGAGCTTCCGGCCCATTTGCAATGGTGAGACGCCAGCGTTTGCTTCCCGAGTAGCGGGATGCTGTTGACGAAACACCTAGTGCGGGTTCGGAGCGACGTCCTGATCGGCAGCTCGCTCCAATTCGAGCGCCAGGGCATGCCAATCGGCAGCCATGCTGAGGTAGGACGCGCGTTCTTCCGCGTTTACAGCGTCGCCCGCTTGCTGCATCGCGGCTGTCGCAAACATCCGGTAGTGCCGTGCCCGCTCTTCGTCGGGTAACGACGCGAGTAACTCACCCACCAAATTTATCCTGACAGCCCGCAAGGCAACGGGCCGGGTCCCGATATCGTTCCGTGCGCTTCCGTACAGACATTTCCGGACGGCGGCGGTAAAGGCCGGCGGCAGTGCCCGCGTGCGATCTGGCGCAGGAGTTGCAGGCCGGCTCCCGTGATCTTCTCGCGGGAGCTGTTCATGACCTTCGGGCGCCACATCGAGCATGCGCGGCAGAGTTCGGCCCAGCGACGCCTCCAGCGGAGTCCGCTCGGCGCGCCGGTTCAGCACGGCGCGAAAGCTGGACACCCATTCACCACGTGGCGGCAGCCTACGGAGTCGCAGCTGATCGCGGTGGCGGTGGGCGCTACCGCAATGGCGTGGTTTTCCGTTGCGGCGGTTTCCCTGCTGCAGGGCAATTGACGGAAGTCATGCGCGGCTAAGGGCCGGTGTTCGATGAGCCGTCATTGGAAAGCACAGCGTCGAGGCAGGCAATGAAGGGTGCTCTGGATTCTATGTGCCCCAGATCTGATCGAATGGAATTGCAAACAACACCGTGCCGGATTCGTCAACGATCCATAGCTCGCGCCCATCCGCGGGGTTACCGCCGCGCTTGATGGTGTCCGCCACCATCTCCCGAACGGCCGTCAGCGCTTCGTCACGCGCGGCATCTTCGTCCGCGAGTTCGCTGCCTTCGTCGTCTGGAATCGTTCCGTCCCGGCCATGAATATGGAAGTAGTATACGGGCATCGGGCCTTTGCCCGTCCGCTAGCCGAGCCGGACGCGCATGGAAAACGGGATGGTCAGAACGGTCTCGCCCGAAGAGTCCTTCACGATCATCTGACCTTCGCGAGTGTCCTCCCCCGACTCCAACGCATCGGCAAGGATTTCACGAATAGACGTAAGCGCTTCGGAACGGGCCGCTTGCACGTCGGGGAACTCTGCCCCCTGTGGATCGTCATCGATGGCGGTCTGGCCGTCGTGCCGGATATTGAAATGGTACTGCATCGCACGAGGCTCCCGAATCCAATCTGGAAACGGAGCTTATAGAGCAAACGTTGCAGGAGTTACCGAACAAACTTGGTACGATTCCGCCCGTCAGCGCAGCGGGCGCAGATACGGTTCAGGCTGAATTCAGTCGCTCGCCGGGAGCGGGTCGACAACCTGTGTCCGCTCCAGCATCTGCGCCAGCATGAGATAGTCAGCCGCCACGCCCATAAGCATTTCCTTGGGTTCTGCGACATTCATCGACTCCGCGATGGTGCGGACTTCCTCGGCCTTGTGGCGGTAATGCTCCGCGCGTTCGCCCCTGTCCATCTACTCAACCCAACCAACCCTGCGGACACGTTATACTCATCTCCAATACTTCAACAGAGCCAAAGTGCCAGCGCGCGAGAAGCATCTCGCAAAGCGAATGTCCGTTTTGACGCTGTACGCTTCCGTACACACGGCAAGGCGCTGCGTACTCCGGCTCATCGGGCACGGTAACGATGTCTAAAAATTGCCATGCTGGCGGCACGGCTTTCGCAAGGATCGTTTCCAGAAGGAGACGACCCATGATGAAGCAATACCATCCCGTCTACAGCCCCGGCCTCGCCGCGCGGATTAACGATCCCTGGCGCCGGATACTCCACACCTATCGCGCACCCAAGCTCCGGCCTCTCGGGTAGCAACCGTCCGCGACAGCATTAACCTGCCGCTGCCGCGGAGTCGCCGCGTGCGATTCTAGACGTGTCGCGCGTGTTCGGTGTCGCAGCCATACAGGCGTGCGGTCAGCGGCGTCATGCGGATGATGAGATCGCCGGATTTCCAGAGCTCGACATCGGCGTTCGCTTCGATGGCCTGGGTGCAACAGAGGTTGATGGCTGCGTCATCGTCAGGCAAATGGACGTCCAGAAGGCGTGTCGCCCGTCCAGCCGACGTGAAGAACTTCAGCTGATATTTCACAGCAACCCCATCACACCCAACCGCTGCTGTTCCGCGGCACCTCATCCGTCGCCATTAAACCACGAAATTTTCAAACAGATAAGACGAAAACTATGTACGAAACCGTCCGGAGTTCAGACGGTCAGGCCCCCTGTCCCACGCGGGAACGACCGCGGAAAATTTGATTAAATTTGCAGCGGGAACTCTGGAACGGCAGGCAGGTCAGCGGGTTAGCGCTACGGGGCTGGCATTTTAACGTCGTCGGGGTCTGTCCAACATTGTCTTCCAGCACTGAACGGGCGAGGCATTACCGGCTCACAGCCGAGCGGCTGCGGGGTTTGGCGGAATCCGCCCAATTTCCCGAAGTGAAGAAGGAACTGTTGTGGCTGGCGGAAGGCTATGAGCGGCTGGCCGATGCCCCGGAGAGCCGCAGAGTCGTCGAAGGCCATCGGGTGCTCGAAATGGCCGATTCCCCGGAATCTGTAAGGGCACCGATAACTGTCGAGGACTAGAGTTCCCGCCTAGCGCATCCGAATGCTGGACCGCGTCTTGCTGGTCACCCCGAAATCGCGGGATTTCAGATCCCGGTCCGCCACAGCGAATCCTTCCGAGGCAAGACCGCGCCGCAGAAGCTCCCGTATCGCGGCGGCCCGGCTGGGCATGTGAGCCGAAAATCTCCAGCTATCCAGCGCTTCCAGTTCCACAGCCGTCAGCATGATCTGAAGCCGCTCTTCGCGCGTCGTTCCACTCATGGTTCCCCCACCTCAACCCGTAGCAACTTACTCATAATGCGCTGAACACGCAAATGGTGCCGATGGGGTATAAATATTCAAGGTGGGGCCTGCCGCAACCCATGCCTACGGCGGATTGAACCGCGGGCGCATGGGGCCGAGGCTTCCGATTAGGAGGAGTACAGGAGAACATATGGAAGGCCCCTACACCTTCACCCCCTTCACCAAGGGCACGTCCGCCTATCGGGTGAAGACTTATCGGCATCGCGCCGATCAGCTGCGAGCCATTGCGCGCGACCTCGTCCTCGACGATCTGCAGGAGAGGCTGATGATCCTTGCCAATTCCTACGAGGATATGGCGGCCGCTGCCGAGCGAAGCGAGATCACCTACCAATGAAGACGGATGTGAAAGAGACGATGAAAATCAATGTTGGCGACCTGCGGGCGAAACTCGGTCAGTACCGGACACAGGAGTCGCTGTTCCGGACGCGGGCGGTTTCCGCGGTCGATTCGCAAATCAGGGCCGAATTAATGGAAACGGCCAACAGCTGGCGTCTCTTGGCCCAGGAGGCCGCGTCGCTCATCTGTGATCTTGCGCCGGACAGCTCTGCGCAATTTTCGAATAGCCTGAATTAACCGCTTACAGCCGCGACCGCCTTACGACGCCGCCAATCCGGCGGCAGAGTGACACTCTGGCGCACGGCGAAACGCCTGTCCTACAATCCGATTCGCGCGTTTGCGTAGTGAGAGCGGAGCGAGTTGTGAGTGCGGAGCGTAAACCCGGGACAAACGCCGGTCGGCAATTCGATGCGTACCGGCACACGAAAATTCTCACTTCAGAGATAGCCGCCCGGCAGGGCCTTCACGAAGACATCGTCTTTTCGGATGCGATGCATGTCGCGGTCGCCCTTCGTCTTGACGACGAAGGATTGCCCTACACG
>JBJMVL010000026.1:0-15279 GCA_045810735.1 Alphaproteobacteria bacterium | reverse complement strand
CCCGGTGAACACGATCACGCCGACAATCGAGATCACCCACTGCAGCATCGTCGACTTCACGAAGATGCCCACCAGCGAGGCGATCACGATGCCGATCAGGCCCATGAACAGGAAGGAGCCCATGCCGGTAAGGTCGCGCTGGGTGGTGTAGCCCCACAGGCTCATGGCACCGAAGGTAGCGGCGGTGATGAAGAACACCTGCGCAATGCTGGCGTAGGTGTAGACGATGAACAGCGAGCCGAACGTCACGCCGATCAGCGCCGCGTAAGCGAGGAAGCTGGTCCGCGCTGCGCTCACGCTCATGTTCTGGATGCGGAAGCTCAGGAACATCACGAGTCCCAGCGAGCCCAGCAGCAGCACCCACATCACCGGGCCGGTGAAAAGCGTCACGCCGATACTCGTCAGCATAACGCCGTTCGGCAGCTTTGCGGCCGCCTGCGCCGGATTGGTGGTGACTGCGAGCATGTAGGTTGCCCACGACGTGATGCCGGTCAGCGCCAGGCCGGCCAGCATGTAATTGTAGACGCGCAGCATGTAGGCCCGGAGGCCGGCATCAATGACGCCGACGCTCGTCGGGCTCGCGACAACGCGCGGGTTATAGTCAGCCATCTGACGGAATCTCCTTTGTCCCGGCGCCCCGCCGGAAATCACTCTGCTAATATCGGGGTTTGCCGTGGCGGGATCAAGGCGTTCCACTAAGGCCGAAATATCAAGGTTTCGAGACGGTTCGGTCCGTCAACTGCCACTGGGACTGGCGAGAGCAAACTTGTACGCCTCGCTTTGTCGTTTTTCCGCGAACAGCGCCTCAACGCTTCAAACGGAAAAGCGTGCCACCACCGTTCGCACCGCCGAACCTTGCTGTCCCGTCAAGGTTCCCCGCGGAGTCTTTGGTTAGACCGCCTTCCGGCCCTCCGCCGTCTGCCACTCCGGAGAATGCGTACACAATGCTCTCGGTCCCCTCCGGAGTTATTTTGAAAACCGTGCCTTGACCGCCACCGCCCAACGGCGTCGTTCCCAGGAGCGCGCCGTTATCCTCCAGCGTGAGGCGGCCCGCGGGAAACGCTCCATCCGGATTGGCGGTGAAGGCGTGCAGGACGGTTTCCTTGCCGGTCGGCGAAAGCCTGAAGACCGTACCGTCGCCAGCCGCGCTGCCGCCACCATACGTCGTCCCGTACAGGTTTCCGGCCCAATCCATGATCAGGCCGGACGTCGGGAAGGCGCCGTCATTTCCAGCAGCGAAGGAATAAAGAGTCTTCTTCACGCCGCGCTTCGATAATTTATAGATCGTTCCGTTACCGGAATCGCCGCCCTGTCCCGTCTCTCCGATGTAGTTCCCTTGTCTGTCCAGGAGCAGCCCCGAGGTTGGCTGTGCGCCATCGGCATCGCCGGCGAAGGCATAAAGCACCGTCTGTTGCCCCTTAGGGCTGATCTTGAATATCACGCCGCACCCTTGGGCGCAGTTGCCGGTGCCTCCTTCCTGGGCGGTTCCATAAAGGTTGCCTCTTTCGTCGAGGATGAGCGGAGTGGCGGGATGGGCGCCATCCGAAAGTCCCGTGAAGGAATACACTACGGATTCTGTGCCGTCGGGTGAGATCTTGAAAACTGCCCCGCAGCCCTGCACGCAGTCCTGGTGAGCGCCACCATACAACGTCGTGCCGTAGAGGTTTCCGGCAGCATCCATCACCAGCCCTGCCACCGGCTCTGAACCATCGTCTGCGGCGACTCCGAACGAATGGATGATCTTCAATCTACCTTTCGGAGACCGCCTGAAGACAGTGCCGTGGTCCGAGTCACCGCCGTAAAGCGTCGTGCCGTAGAGATTGCCGAAAGAGTCCATCACCAGCTCACCGTACGGATTGCCGTCTGGCGGCATATCCGCAAGCACGCTGATGCTCTTGGCTTCCGCTGCAGCGACGGAACAGACCGTAATAATGGCCACTGCAAAGATTCCAATTCCGCTTGCAAAAAAGTTTACCTTCGACATCACCCACGCCGCCGTTTGAGCCTGCAGAATGTGCCTCGGGCTACCGGCGCCAGGCAATACGGATCCGATGCGGCCTGGCGAACTCGATCAAATCATCAGATAGCGAATTGACGAGCGCCACGCGTCCTGCCGACGGCGAAAGCAAAAGTTGATTGTGCCCATCCGGAAGGCCGGCTGGATGTCAGGCGGCGTGGCGCTGGCGCGCCACAACGCGTGCGGCGGGAATCACCAGAGTCACTGTCGTGCCGGCATTCGGCTCGCTTTCCATTTCGAGGCGGCCACCGTGCGCTTCCACAATCCTTTTGGAGATCGGCAGTCCCAGCCCGGCGCCCTCGTATTTGCGGGCCAAGGTGCTGTCGACCTGCGCGAACCGCTCGAACACCCGGGCGATGTTGTCGGTGGCAATCCCGATTCCGGTATCGGTGATGCAGATCGCGAGATCAGAACCGCGCGGCGCCGCGGACACCAAAATTCGGCCGCCCGCCGGCGTGAATTTAATGGCATTGGAAAGCAGGTTGATCAGCACTTGCCGCAGCCTGCGGCGATCAACGCGCACCAAAGGCAGATTGTCATCGATGCGTTGCGTGAGTTGCAGTCTCGCGGCGTCCGCGTGGCCGCGAACCATGCGCACGGTCTCCTCAATCAGGTCCTCCAGATTCAGTTTTTCTTCGGCGAGCGGTTGCCCCGCATCGAGCCGCGACAGATCGAGGATGTCGTTGATCAGCCCCAGCAGATGCGCGCCGCTGGCACGAATGTCCTCCACATAACCAATGTAACGGGGATCGCCCAACGGCCCGAAGATCTCCGAGCCCAGCATTTCCGAGAAACCGATCACGGCATTGAGTGGCGTTCGCAGCTCGTGGCTCATAGTCGCGAGAAACTGTGCTTTCGCCTGGTTGGCCAGCGCGGCGGAATGGAGCGCCGCTCGCAGGTGTTTTGTGGTCGCCTCGAGTTCGGACTTGGTTGTCTCCAGTTCGGCGATGTAGGCGCGCAGCCTTTGCGCTTCCGTGGCCGCGCGGGAGGCGAGGTGGGAATCGACCAGCGCTCCCACAAAGCCGAGCGCGACGATCAGAATCGCAACCGCCACCACCGCTACGCCCAGCGAAGCCGGATCGAGCACGGCGCCCGCGTAAGCGACGGTTGGGTCCGGGTAGAGCGTGAGCGCGGTCATCGCAGTGAAGTGCATGCCGCAGATGCCCAGCGCGAGCAGACCCGCCGCCAGCGCGCGGCCGCGAAAATTCCGGATGAGAACGGCAGACTGGCCGGCCAGGGCCGCAAAGCCGATGCCGATCAGGATGGATGCCGCCACATATCCAAAGCTCCATACCTGCAGGAACGGTCCTTTCAGGGCCGCCATGCCGGTGTAGTGCATCGCCCCAATCGCAGCGCCGGCAATCGCCAGTCCCAGCGCCGCGAATCCGGTGCGCAACGCCAGCGCGAAGCCCGCAGCCGACAGCACCACGGCGATCACGATAGAAAGACTGGTGAGCGTTACATCATAGCCGACCGGAAGGCCCGGCGTGTAGGCGAGCATCGCCACGAAATGCGTCCCCCAGATGCCGGAGCCGAACACCACCGCGGCGCCGACAATCCAAAATGCGCGCACCCGGTCTGCGCTTGCCTGCGCGCGCGACAGAAGGCTCATGGCCGTCCAGCACGCGAACAGGCAGAGAATTCCCGCCAGCAGGACAAAACGAATGTCGTGCTCCGTGGCGATGCACCCCAACACCCGCAACATGGCAGCGGTTATCGCACAGGGCCGGTAAACATGGCGGAAACGGCTGCGAGCACAGTCACCAGATCACCGTTAAGCGAACCCTAACGCGCCGGCAGCATCACGTATTTTCTCGAGCGGGGCCGCAGTGTTGCTTGGGGTCGGCGGGAACTCGCCGGACGGCCTTGCGTTCTCGGGTGCAGTACGCGCGCCCAAGGCTCCTCCGCAAAAAACGGGGCGCGTACGCCACGTGTGGCACCTTTGGTCAGATAGTCTCTCCATCATAGTGCGCCACACGGAGAGAGCGGCCCCGGCCTCCACCGGGGCCGCTTTTTCATTTGATAGCTGCGGCGCCTCTCACATTGTTCATCGTTTTCCGATGCGGCGAAGGATTCCGTAGAGCAACGCGCTGTGCGTCTGCCCGTTGGCTGGAAAGGAGGGCTGCAAAGTCGAGGAGACACGAATGTACAGAATCCACGAACTGAAAATCGCAGCTGTTGCAGCTGGAATGGCCTGCGCGGCAGCGCTGGCTGCTGGCAGCACCACGGCACTGGCGCAATACCGCGACAACAGCCGAACCACCGTTTCGCATGGATGGCACGGGAGCACCGCGCAGAGCCGCACTTGGCGCGGTGGAACAACGTCGCGCAGCGGCTGGAATACACGCGGTGGCACCGCCTGGCACGGCACGGCCTGGAACCGTCCGGGATGGCGCAACAACGGATATTGGCGCAACGGGCGGTGGTATCCGCGCTGGCGCGGCGGTGTGGCCGTCGGCTTCTACGGCGCCGGCTACCCCTACTACGGCTATGATTATCCGTATTACGGCTACCCGTATGGCTACGGCGCGTACGACTACAGCGGCGACTATGGCGACTACTACGGCAATAATGGGTATGGCGCCGACTGCAGCGGCATGTACGGCAATTACGACGAGGACGACTGCAGTTACTGACCACAGTCCCGAGTGAAGGAAGGCCCGCTGGTGACAGTGGGCCTTGTCTTTGATGTTCGGCTTTTTGAACGCGCGATCGCGCCAGGATCAGAACAGGCTGGCGATGTGATAATCGATCCGCGCGCGCACCACCGTGAAGTCGTGATTGGCGATGAAGTTGAACGGCTCTCCGCCCAGCGCGGTGGTCAGCGGCGTCGTTTCGCTGCCGATGCCGTAATAGAGCGCCTCCACGCCAAGGCTCAGGCGCGGCGCGATGATCGCTTCAATGCCGCCGCCGGCCACCCAGCCATATTTGGCGAAGCCGCCCTTGAAGGTGTCGACCTCGCCACTGGCCGAGGTAACGGTGAATTCCTCATCCCCGTTCTCGAACCCGATGCCGCCCGTGCCGTAGATCAGGAACGAGCCGGCCGGCACGCCGAGGATACCGCGCAAGGACTGGATGTAATGGATGTTCTTGCCAAAGCTCACATCGTCTTCGATTCCCAGCGTGACACCGCCAAGCGGCCAAAGCTGGCCCAACTGCAATCCGCCAAGCACCATCGAGTTGTCGCTGTTGGGCGTGGTGAACGTCAGGTCGTGCGCGGTGCTCAGATCCGTGAAGCTGAGCTTGTTGCCGCCAAACGCTTCGCCGACATGGCCGCCGATGCCGATGTAAAGGCCGGCCCACGGATCGACCGGAGGCTGCGCGAATGCTGGCGTTGTCACAAGTGTAAGCATCGCCGCGAATGCCGCGGCGGCAAAGGTTCTCAGATTCATTTTTCAGCTCCCGAAACACCGGCGCGGGGGTCAGCCGTTCGAACTGTGCCTCGCACCGGGCCCAAGCATACGCGCAACTGCCGTTACGGAAGCGTTACCGGCGTGGGTTAATTCGGCGATAATCTTTACCGTAGCGCGGCGGGTTGTGCGCTGACGCAAGCTAACGCAGGATTTCGAACACCCCGCCGCCGCCATTGGCGCCGCCAACGAAGCCGGTGCCGTAAAGATTGCCGCTCGCATCCATGATCACTCCCGCGAACGGCGAGTGCACGTCGTCGCCGGCAAAAGTGTGCAGGATTTTTTCTTCGCCCCTGCGCGGGATTTTGAACACGACGCCACAACCGCATTCGCCGCCGCCGGCCCCGCCGCTCGCGGTCGTGCCGAAGAGCGCGCCGTTCGAATCCAGCACCAGCGTGCTCCGCGCATAGGCGCCGTCGCTGCCGCCGGTGAAGATGTGCAAGCCGGTCTCCTTGCCGTTCGCGGCGAGCTTGAACACGGTGCCACAGGTGGCGCCACTGTCGTCGCAAGCCACGCCGCCATTGTTGGTGGTGCCATAAAGGTTGCCGCCCGCATCCATCACCACGCTGGCCGCCGGATTGGCGCCGTGCTCATCGCCTTCGAAGGCATAGAGCACCGTCTCTTTGCCTTTGGGAGTGACTCTGAAGACGGTGCCGCATCCCTGGCCGGTGCCGTCGCAATCGAGCCCGCCGTTGGCGGTGGTGCCGTAGAAATTGCCAGCGGCATCGCGCACCAGCCCCGCTGCCGGATAAGCGCCGTCGCTGCCGCCTGCGAAGGAATAGATCACGCGTTCCCCGCCGCTCGGGGTGATCCGGAACACCGTGCCGTGACCCGCCGCGCCGCCGCCGCTCGTCGTGCCGTAGAAATTTCCCGCATCGTCGATGACCAGCCCGGCATCGGGCCGCGAGCCGTCACTTCCACCGCCGAAGCTGTGGAGCAGAGTCTCCTTGCCTTTTGGCGTGACCCGGAACACCACGCCGCCGCCGGAGTCTCCGCCCTTGAATGTCGTGCCGTAAAGATTGCCGGCGGAATCGAGCGCCAGCGCCGCGATGGGGTACACGCCGTCACCCATTTCGCTGAAGGCGTGCAGCACGGTCTCTGTGCCGTCGGGGGCCAGCTTGAACACGGTGCCGCAACCGGAGCCGCCGCATTCTACGCTGCCGCCGTCTTCGGTGGTGCCGTAAAGATTGCCTTGCGCATCCATGACGAGGCTGGCTTCGGGAAACGCCCCGTCGCTGCCGCCGGCAAAGCTGTAGAGCACGCGCTCTTTCGCGGCGTACACCGGTAATGGTGCGAAGGCCGCGATAACGACCGTGATCGCCGCAGCGCAGCCGCCAATTTGCAATGCCCGATTCATGAGATCCCCCTCAGCTTCCACGTATACAGAGGATGGAGCCATTCATCCGCGCGCACAATGAGGCGCGGCAGTAGGCCATCGCCGAATTCCCACGCGGTGCAGAAATGCGGCAGGGAGCGGCGTGGCTAAGCGCGCCCGCTCCCCTGTCGTGGATTTAATCATCTCGTCCTAGTGACTCTGATTACTTTGGAGCATTACAATGCGGTAACCTGTGACTGTTGGGGTCGCAGGCTACAACAAGGGGGATCACATGAATCGACGCGCTTCATTGTTCGTCACAGCCTCCGCTGTGGCGTTGGCATTCGCCGCCCTGGGCAGCAGCCCGGCTGCCGCGGGGATCAGCACGTACGGCAGTTGGGATGGGAGTTCGTACGTCCAGCCGTTCGGCTGTCCTGATACGACGACCTATGGGACGATTATCACCATCCCCAAGGGCAAGACACATTTGGGCAAGTTCCACTTCTCCTGGATCAACCTGACCAGCGGCGGTTCGATGGTGGTGCGCGGCGAGGTCTATGCCTGGGACGGAGCGAAGGCCACCGGCAGTGCGCTGTACGAATCCGGGCCCAAGAAAGTCTCGTTCAGCGACGGCCTTTTCCACAAGGTGGGCTTCAAGGCGACCCTCGTTCCCGTGACGCCGGGTGCGCAGTACGTGATCTTTGCGAGCATCGACAAGGATTACGAGAAGTGCACCAACAGCTATGAGGTTGGCTGGGGATACATCGGCAGCGATGTCTATCCCGGAGGCGGCTTCGTCTACCAGAACAACGCCGGTGACGAGAACCAGTGGACCGCCACGCCGTGGAATACGTTCGGCGGGGCAGACATAGCGTTCAAGGTGGCCACGAGCCCATAGGCGCCCGTCAACAGCAACGGGATGCGGGCGAGCTGCGACCGCATCCCGTTCTTCTTCTGACTGCAAGAATGGACATCGGGTTGCGGCGCGGAGCGGCGTGGCTATAGTCCCGGCCCTTCTGGACAGGTGGCCGAGCGGCTGAAGGCGCGCGCCTGGAAAGTGCGTAGACGGTGACGAGCCGTCTCGAGGGTTCGAATCCCTCCCTGTCCGCCATCCGATGAATCAAGTCACTGATTCAAATAGTTTTGTGAATTTGTGCGTTCCCGCTAAGAGGCCTCATAACGGAAAAGTCTCGCAGATTTGCACCGAGCTGGAGTGGACCTGAAGCGTCAGAATTCGCGCCGTGTTCACTCAGAATTCTTGCCCCAGAGTTTACCGCCGCGGCGTTTGTGCTGCCGTGGCGGCGTAGGTGTGCGGTTTCACGGCGTGCCCAAGAACACCTGGCGCATGCAGTTAACGAGTTGCATGCGCCAGCGCGCCAATCGTTCAGCTGCTCGCTTATTTGACGGTAACAGAGACCGGTGCAGACGGAATACCGTTGGCGATGACCACCAGTGAACTGGCACCGGTCTCTACCTTCGACGGCACGTCGAAATTGGTGGACACCGTTGCGCTTCCCGTCGCGACGGCCATCGTGCTGTGGTCGTGGGTGCGGGCGTAGAACACATCCTTGGTCGAATTGTTGGTGATCTGCACCAGCGGATAGTTGGTCGACGACTGATACTCGTCGCCCATTCCGCCGCCGGCCTGCGAGAGCCCGTTAAACTGCGTGCCGGATACCGGGTACGTCTGGCCGCGGGTTATCTTCGACGGAGAAGTAGAAATGGTGGGCTGCCATGATGCCTGGTATGTGCCCGAACTGGTGTAGACCTCGGAGCCGCCAATCATGATCTGGCCGTTCGGAAGCACCGTCATCAGGCCACCCGCCCGCAAACCGGTGCTGCTGAGCTTGACGCCGTCCCAGAGATACAAGGTTCCGCTGTTACCTTCGACCATGACGTCGCCGTTGGTCAGCAGCGTCGCGAAGCTGTCGCCGGCAGCATCGCCGTTGGGAAAGTCCGGGCCCGCGGCCCAGCCCTTTCCGGGTGTGTAGATGGCGTTATGGCTGGACGCGCCGGTGGCGAACACCGTGCCGTCTGGTCTGAGAACGGCGGGACCCACTTCACCGGGCGGGAAGTAGCACTTGTTCTTCGGCGGATAGTTGAGGCAGCAGTTACCGAAACAATCGGGCTCCTGCAGATCGGCCTTCGTGCTGCCGAGCCCCGTCCAGGTCTGTGTGGTCGGATTGTAGGATTCCGAGTTCGGATGCGCCTTCACATCGAAGGTGAGGACGCTGCCGTCGGGCATCAGCGTCCAGCCTTCCTCCGCGTTGAAATCTTTCTTGCCGTTGTAGCCGGCGGCCGTCCACGTCATGGTGGTGGGATCGAGAATGGCGCCGCGCTTGTGAAGCTTGTCGCCGAGGAAAAATCTGCCGTCCGCAAGCACCACCGAGGGGGAATCGCCGATGTTCTGCCAACCCTTCGGCGGCTTGACCGGCGTCCATGTCTGCTTCACCGGGTCATACACGGCACCGAGATTGGTGAGCGCGAAATTTCCAAAATTATACTCGCCGCCTTCCATCAGCACGCGTCCATCGGCGAGCACCTGCGAGGACTCGGCGTTTGGTGCGTAGACTGACTGAAGGCTGCCCACCTGCTTCCAGGTTCCATTGATATAGCTTCCCGTCTTGTCGGGCGTGAGCACCCAAAAATCGGAATCGCTGCCCCCTTGCGCCAAAACCGTTCCGTCGGTCAGCAGGAATGTCACCTGCGCGCTGTTGGGCGGCTGATTTTTCAGCGAGGTGAGAGAATCGGCGAACGCCAGTCCGGGCAGCACCGCGAGAGCCGCGGCGGCGGCAAGAGACTTGAGCATG
Source organism: Alphaproteobacteria bacterium (assembly GCA_045810735.1). Lineage (GTDB taxonomy): Bacteria > Pseudomonadota > Alphaproteobacteria > Micropepsales > Micropepsaceae > Rhizomicrobium. Next base: position 5,727 of record JBJMVL010000026.1, on the reverse strand, counting down.
GAAATCCCCTCTTGGCGCGCTTCTTCTCGGTCAGCGGACCGGAGCGCGCGAGCGTGTACCTTATGCTCGGCGGCGAAGCAGGAGCAAATTACTTACCCGTCACGCTACGCCTTCAGCATCGGGGTTCAGAAGGAAAGTCACTGCCATTCGGATGCGGAAGCTCTTGCTAACTTATTAGCACTTCCACGGAACTGTTGTCAGCCCAGCTAAGATGCTAACGTAGTTCGTCGTCGGCAACCCGTCGGCGCTTGAGAGACATCCGGGGCACCAGCAAAAACGGTGTCCGCGCTCCCCCATCCAGGCAGGGAGCGCAGCATGCGCCTATACCGATTCCGAGTGGTGAATCCGCCCAGCGAACTCATCGCCGTGCATGAACATGAATGTTCGCACGATGCGGCCGCAGCCACCAAAGCACGAACCTTGTGCGATGGTCACAACGTAGAAGTCTGGGAAGGAACCCGCTGGGTCGCAACGATCAAGGATTACGCCCCAAGATCAGCAGCTCCATTGTCCCGCGTGCTGCCGTAGCCATCCTGCAACAGACACATGCTTGACCGAACTGACGAATGCGGTGATGCGACACTTGATTTTCACTCATTCGCTTCCCACATACGACAGACCGTAGAAGGCCGCGACTTGCCTTCCATGGCGCATCCCAGAAAACGATTTCCGGCGGCGCATCAGGTGCCCCCGTGCGTTCGCGTGAGGCAACTCCGCGAGTTTGCGCGGTTTGGGCTCAGCGCGCCGGGGAGAAGACGGCGATGGAGCGGCAACGTTTCGGCTTTGTCAGCTTCGTCGCCGTCCGCCAGTTTTGGAAAGTGAACAGACGAATGGCAACAACCAGGCACACCAGCACGACGGTTACTTTCCAGCGGCCATTCATTCTGGATGGTTTCGAGCAGCTTCAGCCCGCCGGTTCTTACACCCTGGATGTCGAGGAAGAGTTGTTGGACGCCCTCCTTTCTCCGGTCTGGAAGCGAACCTCCACCGCCATGCGGCTCACGCGGCATGGTGCGATCGAGCAGGTGCCGGTTGATCCGGAGCAGCTGAACGATGCGCTGGCGCGCGATGCCGCGCAACCGAACCCCGCAAAGCCATTGTCTTCTTCCTCGCCCGAGGCACGGCGCTATCGGGCCTACAGCCTGCTCGGGCGGTTGCCGCACCGGAACAGGCGCTAGGGAATTTGCTTGATGAGCGGTCGTTTGAAGGTGCTATCGCATAATCGACCATGTGGCTTGACCTCCACCGCCGCAAGGATTCAACGGCAGGAATCGCGGTCAAGCGCGAGTACAGTCCGGTCTCGTACATCACGGTGGGTGGCAAGGGATCCGCGGTCCAATGCCGACCTTCTTGCGATTGCGGAAGATGGGAATCCTCGCAGCGGCGCATTCAACGCAAACCGCGACTTGGGACACCTAAGGCGCTAAGCAAAGACTGCCCGGCTGTCCAACGCTTTCATTCGAAGCCGCCGATTCGTTGAGCAGCGCCGGGAGCGAAAAGCGAAAGATTGCCCCTCCGTCGGGATTGCTTTCTGCCCAGATGCTTCCTTTATGCGTCTCGACAATTGAGTGTGCGATCGAAAGTCCAAGGCCCATGCCTCCGCTTCGCGTCGTAAAGAAGGGATCGAAGAGGCGTGACATGATCTCCGGGCTGATCCCACAGCCACTATCGCTCACCGTTATCACGACTGCACCGTCGCGTTTTTCAGTTTGCAACGCTAACCGGCGGTGTGTGGTTGGCATACCTTCCATCGCGTCCATTGCGTTTAGGATGAGATTGAGCAGGATTTGCGTGATTTGCGTGCGATCGGCGGCTACCTGAGGAGACTCGTTCGTAAGATCGGTGACGACAATTACTCGCCGCGCTGCAACGTCGTCTGACACCAACTTGGCAACATCGGACACCAGGGTATTGATATCGAGAGGGGCCAAGTCGACTGTCTGTCGGCGAACGAATCCGCGGATGCGATCGATCACGTCGTTGGCTCTGCGAGCGTCCTTTCCAATGTCGGTTAGGGTTTCTCGCACAACGCTCAAGTCAGGATTCTGATCAAGTAGATGAACAATGCCCACGTGCGCGTGAATTCCTATTGCGCAGAGTGGCTGTCGCAGTTCATGAGCTATTACAGCCGTTGCGGCCTCTGCAGTTGCGAGGCGATCTTTCTCTCCTTGGGATTGCAGTGCTTTGGCGTTCGCAAGCCGCGCGTACAGTGTTGAGGCCTCCGTCAGCAGCGCTATCAGAACGGCACAGCTCGATACTAACTCGTAACTGCGGGCAAGGTAAAAGCCGAGCGCAAACCGAGACACGGGGACCACAATATCTGGAAGCGCCGCGACTAATGTCACAATCAACCAGAGATCCAGCATGGTGCGGCGGCGGGTCAACAGCAGGAAAATTGCCGCCAGGCTAATAATAACGGCCGGAACAGTTGTGTAGTGTACTTTGGAGGCTTCGTGAGTCGCATCCGTGAAAAGTTGTGGCAGATGCGGTTCCGCGATTGTTATGATCCATGTCAGAAAGCAAACTCCGATAGCCACGCTGGCAACTGTAATTGCAATTGGCGCTGCGACGGCGCGCTTCGGGACCTTGGTCGTGGGAAGACGCGGGACCAGGGCGTAAACGAGAATTCCCAGTGGGAATGACGTGCGCCATAACAGGAACAGCCATGCCGCTACACTAGGGTCATCTCCCAAGATGCCTCTCGCGCTGTAGGCATTCGGAAACGCAAGCGATTGGAAAAAGGCAAACAGCCCCGCTCCCAGGTAGCCGCTTGAGAGCGCAAGAAATCCCGGTTGGGGTTGCACCGCGTATTGACTGAATAGGAATGCGGCTGCAATCAGGCTGGTAATGAACACGACAGCATGAACGACAGGTACGAATGCAGGAACAATGGCGAGGTTGACGTGGTAGAAGGGGATCGCCAATGCAAATGTTATGCTCAACAGAGCAACAATTCCCCACGCTACCTTGCTTTGCGTCGCATTCGGAGACGCATCTGACACAAGTATCGTCGGGACGTCAGGCGAGTCAGCAACAGCCGCTGTGCTGCGCAAGCTCTGCTTTTTACCATAGGTGGAAGAGATTGCTTGTGACACAGCAGGAAGTCCGCCCCGGAGTGCTGTACCGATATTCCAAGAAGAAGACAAATTGTCCGCAGGTGGTCCGCGCCTAGCCGGGAGGGCGCATCGGGTTTGCCTGACAGATTTCTGGGCCAGCGGGTAGCGTTTACTGCATGGCCGATGTTCGATTTGATCTACATGGGATATCGGCGGCGCAAGACTTTGGGGCGCGGGCGGTCGATATTGCAGCGCAGAGTGGCGCCATTGACCGATCACGACCTTGGCTTCCTTCAAGCGGTAGAAGATCTCACCGGGTATCAATTCTGATCTGACCCGTGGTACAGACGGCCTGCAAATTGGCCGGAAAGAGCATGCCGATAAAAACATTTCAAGCGCCGCCTCTGGAGCAAGGAAGATGTTGGCGACCTCAAGTCGCTGGCCAAATCCAAAATGCCCGCCGCAAAAATCGCACGCAGGTTCAAGAGAACCGAAGGGGCGCCGCGTCAGAAGGCGCTTCATCTCGGCATCTCCCTCAATTCGCGGGGATGATGACACTATTGGTCATGGCCCGCCCCTTTCGCCCCGACGACTCTCAAGCTATCCAGCGCCAAGAGGAGATGCAGGTATGCGTCCCGCTTCCGGCTCCGAAGTGACAGAGAGGTCATCACGGCCTCCTCGTCCACGTGTCGCATACGGCACCGGGTACAAACTCTCCAAAGAACAATTTACTAGTTTAATCTCCGACCAATCAGAGCGATCCGTCGTAGCTCCGTTACTGCGGCGTTGGTTTGCTCACGAAATCGTCGGGTTTGGGGACAACACTTCCGTGCGCTCCGCTAACGGTCCTGTTGACCTCGATCAACTGCACAACTCCATCCAGGCGGACGCCGGCAAGCAAAATGAGTTGTATCAGACCGCCATGCGGCTGTGGCGATAGTTCGCGTTCGTCGCGATCCAGATGACGAAACGGCCACCACGGCCCTTGTGGGCGCGAGCCGTCATTTCATCCACCGCGAAACCCGCCTGACCGAGACGGCGCCTGAATGCCACGTCAGGCGCCGCTGACCATATCGTTAGGAGACCGCCTGGACGGAGCGCCCGGCGAGCGTTCCTAAGACCCTGTAGCTCGTAAAGAGTGTCGTTCGCAGCCGGGCTAAGCCCGTCGGGACCATTGTCGACATCGAGAAGGATCGCATCGAAGCGCGATCGTGCCGACGCAATCAAGGATCCGACATCGATTTCCCGAATGCTGACCCGCGGATCGCCGAGACAGCCGGCGGTGAGGTCTGCCATCGGGCCGCGCGCCCATCGAAGGACCTCAGGCACGAGTTCTGCGACCACAACCTGCGCATCTGTGGGAAGTCTGGACAGTGCGGCCCGAAGAGTGAAGCCCATGCCGTATCCGCCGATAAGGACGCGGCAGTCCTTACGACCGGAAAGACGAGCGCATGCCAGCTCGGCAAGAGCGATTTCGGAGCCGCTCATACGGCTGTTCATGAGGACCGTGGCGCCTGCGGTGATCGAGAACTCGTGGCCACGTTGCATCAGTCTCAGCTCACCGCCGCCCGGTACCTTGGCAGTATCCAGATGAACCCAAGCAAGCATGAATGGCTTTTCGGCAAAAACCGCGCGCAGTACAATGCCGTCATACTCGCCTTCGCCTTCCGATACTTTAGGTCACACTGCCGGATGACGTTCCACCTGAGCGCGATCATACGCAAAGAATCCAGCGAGCTACGCCAAAGCGGTCAGATCTTGAGCTTCCGGACTGGGCTAGGTGAAAGCTAGAAAGTGGACTTAACGAATTTCACACTGAGCAGCGGCCGGCATTATTCGGTGTTGCAGGGACGCTGCTCGTAGTCCGCAATTATGGTGTCATTTGTGTGAGGCTGATGTTCCAGCCCTCGTAGGGCGTGTACGCTTTCATACGAAATTAAACTGCAACTTCCAGACAAGTGGCCCACTATCCAGCAACTGAAATAGGGGGCGCAACATCTCGCGAAACACCTTCTCGCCATGTTCGTCCGGCGCAACGATGTGGAGGCGTGTACTAATGGAGTGCCAACAGGTCAGCCATTCCTAACAGGCCCGAATACACTGCAGTTTTATGTTGACCTCCAACGCCCCGACGAGTCGTGCGCTTCCCCAACCACAAAACATCGATATTCTCGATCGTTTCCGGGGTCGCCTCATTGTAGTTGAGTGGCAGTATCTCGATAAGGCTTCGTCGTGCAGTTTCGGTCATGAGCTGCTCACAATCGCCCAAGTGTACAAGCAATATGGGGCCGGCCGTACATCGCTGTACGAGGCGCTGAACCGCGGCGCGTTACTTGCCAAAGTAATTGACAAACGCGGCACGCGCCTTCCTCGCGGTGACGTAGACGCTTGGATCGAGAACCTTCCTGACTACGTCCGAGCTGCAGGCAACTAACCAGGAGAACAGGCATCGTCAGCTTGTCGGCATTCATGACAGGACGTGTCGCCGACACCGCGCCGGGAAGAGCAGGTTCGAGTGCTGAGTGCAAAACTCCCCAACTACCCTAGTGTACCCCACCACCCCTGTCCCCGCGGTTCGCGTTACGTCACCATGGCTCAATCCATTACACCGGCGGGTTCCGTGAGCGACCTCGATCTGTTCGGAACCTCCACCCTGCCGGACGGCTTCGGT
>JBJMVL010000025.1:0-25914 GCA_045810735.1 Alphaproteobacteria bacterium | reverse complement strand
TTCCGCAGGCTTGAGTTCTTCGAGAGGTCTCCTGCCTCCACGACCACCAGCGCGTCTCCCTTCGGATCGTCCAGAAAACTCTCAAACAGTTCAGCAAGCGAATTCCCGGCGCCGCGGACACGCACCACGCGGCGTCCGCCAAGCATGGAAATAGCCGCCGCTTCATCGGCAAGCCGCGCGTTGTCCGCTGTAAGAACAGCCTCGTCCAGTTCGGATACGCGGAAGGCGTCGTGAAGATCGGACACCACGGATTTGGCCAAGGTTTCGGCCCGCTCTCGCACGAGGCCCTGATCCGGTCCGAATATGAGCGCGGCGAGGAGTTTTGGGGGCACGCGACCGATGAAACGATCTGCGTCCGCCGATTTGACGATCATTTCGAAGGGCTTTGCGCGAAGAAAATGGCGAGCCGCAACTGCAGCTGGTGGGCGATGTCCAGCGCCGTCTTTGCCTGTGCATCCTGTTGGGCGACGAGCGTGGCATATGGCGAGGGAACCACGTCATAGGCGGAAAGCGAACTCTCCATGCCCTTGGTTACTATCTTCTGGGTCTTACGATCGATCAGCTGGTAATCGGCGATGAGCGTATAATTGTAGCGGGTAATCTCGACTTCTTTGATGGTATTCACGGTCTCGTTTTGGATGGCGATCGCCTGGTTGCGGTCGCGCAGGTCGACCTTCAGATCGTACAGCGCATTCTGTGGTGTCCCTTTCGCCTGAAGAATGTCGAGCAGATCGTTCCGTAACTGAAATCCGGCATCCTCGAGCTCAATGGGCGGAACATAAACGCTGGCGAATCGCGCCTGCGACCCCGGTTGAGTTCCGATTTCGCCGTAGAGCGGGCGAAAGCCACAACCGGCAACCGCCAGTGCCGCGACTGCGGCGAGGACATGTGCAAAAGCTCTCATGCCACGATATTCACGATGCGATCCGGGACAACGATCACGCGTTTTGGAGCTTTCCCTTCGAGGGCGCGCGATACCGGCTCCAGCGAGAGCGCGGCCCGTTCCACTTCTTTCTGTGCTGCGCCGCGCGTAATTTCGATTTCGCCGCGGCGCTTGCCGTTCACCTGAACCGCAATGGTTATAGAATCCGAGCGCACCAGTTCGGGATCGGCTTTGGGCCACGGCGTATCGGCCGCGAGCGATTCGTGCCCCAGCGTACGCCAACAGGTTTCCGCCAGATGCGGCATCATCGGCCCGATCAGCAGAATCATAATTTCGAGAGCCTCCCGCCTGCCGTTGCCGGTGGCACCGATCACGTTCGCCAACGTATAGATTTGGGCGACGGCGCGGTTGAAGCGTAGATTTTCCAGGTCGTCTGTGACGGCGGCAATGGCGCGATGGGTTGCGCGCCGGAGTTCCAGCGCGGCGCATTCATCTGGCGAATTTGCCGGCAGGTCTTTGCCGTCTTCCACCAGGCGCCATACCCTTTGCACGAAACGGAAGCAGGCCTCGGCGCCTTCATTGGTCCATTCGATGTCGCGCTCCGGCGGCGAGTCGGAGAGCATGAACCAGCGGATCGTGTCGGCGCCGTACAAATCGATGATGGCTTCCGGCGTGATGCCGTTCTTCTTCGATTTCGACATCGCTTCAGAGCGGCCGATCGTCACTTCGACATCGCTACCCTTGAGATAGGCTTTGTCGTCGCGCTTCTCGACTTCCTCGAGAGCAAGCCATTCGCCGTTGTGGCCCTTGTAAGTCTCATGACAGACCATGCCCTGGGTGAACAATCCGACGAACGGCTCGTCCACATCGGTATAGCCCAAGCGATGCAGCCCGCGGGTGAAGAACCGCGCATAGAGCAAATGCAAGATCGCGTGCTCCACACCGCCGATGTATTGATCCACCGGCAGCCAGTAGTCTGCGGCCTTACGGCTCACCGGACCTTCCGCCGTCGTGTCGCAGAAGCGCGCAAAGTACCATGCCGAATCGACGAACGTGTCGCAGGTGTCGGTCTCGCGCTCCGCGGCGCCGCCGCATTGCGGGCAATCCACGTGCTTCCAGGTCGGATGGGTGTCGAGCGGATTGCCGGCGCCCTTGAACTGCAACTCGTCCGGCAGCAACACCGGGAGGTCGGATTCCTTTACCGGAACGAGGCCGCACTTGCCGCAGCGGACCATCGGGATGGGGCAGCCCCATGGCCGCTGCCGCGAGACAAGCCAGTCGCGCAGGCGATAGTTCACTTCCCGCTTGCCGCGGCCTTCCGCTTCGAGACGATTGGCGACTTCGCTCTTCGCGCTCTCGACGCTCATGCCGTCGAGAAAACGCGAATTGGCGAGATGCCCCGGCCCGACATAGGCCTCATCGCCGACATCGAACGCCTTCGCATCGGCGCCGTCCGGAATCACCACAGGCAATACGGGCAGCTTGTACTTGCGCGCGAATTCCAGGTCGCGCTGGTCGTGCGCCGGGCAGCCGAAAATCGCGCCCGTGCCGTAACCCATCAGCACGAAATTGGCGATCATCACCGGCAGCTTCCACTCCGGGTCGAACGGATGTGCCGCCGTGAGGCCGGTGTGGTGGCCCATTTTCTCCGCCGTCTCGATGGCGGCTTCGGACGTGCCGAGGCGGTGGCACGCCTCGATGAACGCGGCGATCTTTGAATCCCTCTCCGCCAGGCGCTGGCTCAGCGGATGATCGGGCGACAGCGCCACGAAGCTGGCGCCGAACAGCGTGTCCGGCCGCGTGGTGAAGACGTCCACTTTCGCGCCGTCGGAGAAATCGAAGGTGATGCGCAAACCTTCCGAACGGCCGATCCAGTTCTTCTGCATCAGGCGAACCTTGTCCGGCCAGCGGTCTAGCCGGTCCAAGGCCGTCAACAGTTCATCGGCATATTCGGTGATCTTGAAGAACCATTGGGACAGCTTCTTGCGCTCAACGAGCGCGCCGGAGCGCCAGCCGAGACCGTCAATCACCTGCTCGTTGGCGAGCACCGTGCCGTCCACCGGATCCCAGTTCACGTCCGCTTCCGCACGATAAACGAGGCCGGCCTTGTAGAACTCGATGAACAGCCGCTGCTGCTGCGCGTAGTATGCGGGATCGCAGGTGGCGAATTCGCGCGTCCAGTCAATGGCGAGCCCCATCCGCTTCAGCTCCGCGCGCATGGTGGCGATGTTGGCGTATGTCCAGTCGCGCGGGTTCACGCCCTTTTCGCGTGCAGCGTTTTCCGCCGGCAGACCGAACGCGTCCCATCCCATCGGATGCAGCACATTGTAACCTTGGGCACGACGGAAGCGCGCCAGCACGTCGCCCATGGTGTAATTGCGCACGTGCCCCATATGGATGCGCCCCGAGGGGTAGGGAAACATCTCAAGCACGTAGGACTTAGGCTTGGCAGATTCGTTGATCGCAGCGAAGCATTGCCGCTCATCCCAAACGGCCTGCCAGTGCTTCTCCGACTTTGTGGCGTCGTACCGCGCCATAGGAAAATCCTTCGCGCCGCCGGTGGGTGCGCTTCAGCCCGGCGGCGTGAACAGGCTTACAGCGCGCGCTCTTTAACTTCCACCGCTCGCAAGCCGAAGCTCGCGCGCGCGCGTGAGGATGGCATCCTCCAATTTGATGGCTGTCTGGGGATTTACTGCTGCATCGGCCCAGCCCTGCGGTGTCTGTGCCTGCCGGAACACGCTGACCTTTAGGCCGTCTGCCCGTAGGCGGCGGTCTAGAATGTAGATGGTGATCCGCATCCGCTCGCTTGGCGCGGCTGGCGCAGAATACCAGTCGCTGATGATCGTGCCGCCAAATGGATCGGCCGAATGCAGCGGCATAAACGAAATGGTGTCGAGACTCGCACGCCAAAGGAAGGAGTTGACACCGAGCGTAACGTGCCCACCGGCCGAAGAGGAAATCGCCGTCGAGCCTGTGGAGCTCTCATCCATCTCCATCGCGGTATCTGAACCGCACGCAGCAAGCCAAAGCGCCGCGGCGACCACAGTCACGATTTGCATCGAGGTTGTTCTTCCAGCCGTGCCCACGCTGCATTCCTTCGGATTCGGGCGCTTATACTGGCGCCGTTGCAGAGGTGCAACGCTAGCCGGACCGAATGGCTGGGCAGCAGAACCACTTACCTCAGACGGTCAGCGCGCCTATGGCGGCGATACCTGCAAACGGCGCTCCCTTTAACAAGGGTGCGTTTCGCCAATCCATGCCGCCCAGCACATACACGGGCAGCGGAAGTTGACGGGCCATCATTCGCGCGCGGGCGGCACCAAGCTGCTGCTGGCCCTGATGGCTTGCGGTAGCGAATACCGATGAAAGAAAAATCACGTCAGCGCCATGTCGCCGGGCAAGCGCACCTCCGGCAAAGGAATGGGCGGCGGCCGTGATTACCCAATGCGGCCGTCGGGCGCGCCATTCGCAAGCTTGCCTGCCATTGGATTCGGACAGATGCAGGCCCTGCACGCCAAGGCGATCGGCGAGTTCAGGGTCATTTGCGATCAGCAGGACCAACGAGCGCGCGCGGGAGATTTGCTGAAGCGAGCGCGCGAGCTTCGCGCGATGCGATGATTGGCGCGCACGAACTACCACCATGCTGCCGCGCGGCAGCGCTTTGGCAGCGGTCAATGGGTCCGGCAGTCGTTCATCGTCGGTCATGAGCACCAGAGGGGGCAATTTGCTCTGCGACGCTTTGTTGAGCGCCACGGCCACTCTTGCTAGCCTTTGCCTTTCGAGACTCTTCAGCATGTCATCCGGCCAACCCTCTGCTGCCGCGCTGGCCGATGTCTTAGGCCGCATCGAGCGCGCGCGCGCGGCGGCAATCCAGCCCTCCCCTTCTACCACGCTTGTGGCGGTGTCGAAGACACATCCAGCGGAACGAATCCTTCCGCTTCTGGATGCTGGCCAACGGATCTTCGGGGAGAGCCGCGTTCAGGAGGCCAAGGCCAAATGGGAACCCCTTCGCTCGGGCTACCGGGGCATCGAGCTGCATTTGGTCGGCCCCTTGCAGACGAACAAGGTGCGCGATGCCGTGCAACTGTTCGATGCAATCCAGAGTCTCGATCGTCCAAGGCTTGCCCACGCGCTGAAGGAGGAATTTTCCGGTCATGACAGGCGGCCAGTTCTTTTCATTCAGGTGAACACGGGCGAAGAACCGCAGAAGTCAGGCGTTGGGATTCAGGACGCTCCGGACTTCATTTCTTTCTGCCGTGATCGCCTGGCGCTACCGGTGCGCGGCCTGATGTGCATCCCACCTTTGAATCAGCCGGCGGCCCCGCATTTCGCATTGCTGCAGAAGCTCGCCCATGAGGCGCGACTGCCCCTCCTCAGCATGGGCATGAGCGGCGACTTCGAAGCTGCCATCAAATTCGGGGCGACGCACGTGCGCATTGGCAGCGCCCTGTTTGGCGGCCGCGAGGTCTGATCACCTATCCACATCGGACAAAAGAAATCGCCCCGAATCAGCAGATCGGGGCGATTCTTGGGGGTGCTCCTCTGGGGAAGAAGCTGATCCACAGGTTATCAACAGCCCAGATTTCAATACGTTCCCGTTCCGCGGGGTAAAAAGGGGTGCGGCGGGTAGGTGAACCGGGCGCGACGCCCATTTGGACGCAACACTTGTGCTAATTCCCGCTGTGGGGCCTGGAAGCACTTTGGCGTGGCATATAGCGGTGCAGCAGCGACCCTTTTTCGCGCAGCCAGGCCTGAGGCTTTTCCACATCGCCGACCAATTGCTCCACCAATCGCCAGAAGCGCGGGCCGTGATTCATTTCGCGCATATGCGCCACTTCGTGAGCAACCACATAGTCGAGCACAAACGGCGGTGCGAGAATCAACCGCCAGGAAAAGGACAGCGAGCGTTTTGTGGAGCACGAGCCCCACCGGCTGGCAGTATCGCGCACCGTAACGTGCTTCGGTGCGGTACCAAGCTGCTCAGCGTAATAGAACGAGCGCGCCTCCAGCACCTTCTTGGCGTCGCGCTTCAGAAAATCCAGCACGCGCCGCACCGCGTGTTCAGTGTGGCCCGTCACGCGGATGATGCGGTTTCCATCCTCATGATCGATCCACGCCGGCGTGCGCCGGCCTTCGCCGCGCCGGATCACATGCTCTTCGCCTCGATACAGAATGCGCGCGCCAAGCCCGAGCGGCACGGCGGGTGGCACCTGTTTCAGGCGTTCGGCGATCCAGTTCCGCTCACCGCGGGCGAAATCAATGGCATGATCAATCGAGCGCTTGCTCGGCGCCACCACGCTGACTTCGCCAGTCGAAGGATGCACCTTCACGATCAGGCGCCGCGCGCGCGGATTCAGTTTCAGCGTAACCGCAACCGGCTTGCCGGCGATGCGCAGCAACGCGCGCTCCGCCAGTTGCGAGCGTCCAGACGATGTGGAACGAACCCCCTTGCTCATGTGACTTTTCTTTACCCGCGGACCCTGCTTCTCTCGTACGCAAACACGACAACATTGTTATGACCCGTCCCCGCTTCCACCTTGCCTTTCCCGTTCGCGATCTCGCCGAGGCGCGCGCGTTTTACGGGCAATTGCTTGGCTGCCAGGAGGGCCGATCTTCCTCCGAATGGGTCGATTTCGACTTCTTCGGCCATCAGATCGTCGCCCATTTAAGCGGCTTCGAAGGGGGCGCGGAAGCCCATAATCGCGTTGACAGTGAAGATGTCCCGGTGCGGCATTTTGGCGTCATTCTGGACATGCCGGAATGGCGGAACGTGGCCGCCCGGTTGAGGGCCGCCGGAGCGAATTTTCTGATCGAGCCCGGCGTGCGATTTGAGGGCCGGCCGGGGGAACAGGCGACCTTGTTCGTTCCTGACCCGTCCGGCAATGCCTTGGAATTCAAGGCTTTTGCCAACGACACCATGGTGTTTGCCCGATGAGGCGGGACCGCCCCGAACTCCTGGCCATCGGGCTGGGGCTGCTGTCCGCGGCGCTTCTGCTGGCGGTATTGGGATTCCAGTACCTGGGCCGGTTGCCGCCCTGCGAGATGTGCCTGTGGCAGCGTTGGCCGCATTTGGCTGCAGCCATCGTGGGGCTGATTGGCGGCGGGGCGGTGGCATCCGGCCTGCTGAGTCGAGGGCTTGCTCGTCCGCTGGCGATGTTCGCCGCGGTTCTGGTCGCCATCTCCGGCGCAATTGCCGTTTACCACGCGGGGGTGGAGTGGCACTGGTGGGCGGGCCCCAGCCAATGCACCGGTTCCGCCTTCAAGTACACCGGCACACTCGATCTGAATGCGCCGGTGGTGATGTGCGACCGCGCCGCGTGGCGGCTCTTAGGCCTGTCGCTTGCGGGCTATAATGCGATCATCTCCCTGGGTGCTGCTGCTCTCGGCCTGATCCTGCTTGCACGCAGCCGGAGTGCGGCATGAGTACGCGCGGGGTGCGGCCGCGTGCACCGGGCGTTCAGGCGGAAAAAGACATCGAAGCGATGATCCGCGTCGATCACGCCGGCGAATACGGCGCGGTGCGTATCTACGAAGGCCAGCTCGCAGTGTTCGACGCGCTGAACCGCACCTCCCAGGCCGCAGAGTCCATTCGCGCGATGGCGCGCGCTGAGCAGCGGCACCTGCAAACCTTCGACCGCCTGGTGAACGAGCGGAAAGTTCGTCCCACAGCGCTGGAACCTGTGTGGCGCGTTGCTGGTTTTGCGCTCGGGGCGGCAACGGCGCTGATGGGGGAGAAAGCTGCCATGGCCTGCACCGCCGCTGTCGAAGAAGTGATTGACGAGCATTATGCGTCTCAGCTGCCGCGGCTCAGCGGCGATACCGAACTGAGGACCGCGGTGGAGGACTTTCGCGGCGAGGAAATCGCCCATCGCAACGAGGCCCTCGCGCATGGCGCGGAACAGGCGGCCGGTTATCGGTTGTTAAGTCACGTCCTCAAATCTGGTTGTCGTTTGGCGATCAAGCTGTCGGAACGAATTTGAGAAATTTTGACACCGTTTCTCACATCCCAGTGCGCAACCGAATCTGCTCTGGTGTAACCGCCTGTTCGCGGAGGTGTCGCAAGGTAACCGCGCTATTCCGCTTGGAGAATTTTTGGCCGCGCTCGTCCAGGATCAGCCGGTGATGTGCGTAACGTGGTACGGGCAAGCCGAGCAGCGCCTGCAGCAGTCGCTGCACATGCGTTGCCGTGAAGAGATCGTTGCCGCGAGTCACTAAGGTCACGCCCTGAAACGCGTCGTCCACTACCACGGCAAGATGATAGGAAGTTGGCGTGTCCTTCCGGGCCAGCACAACGTCGCCGAAAAGCAAGGCATCGGCGGCGATTGTTCCGCGTTCGTCGTCCGGTCCGTTTCCCATTTCCTCGAAGCTTAGCGCACCCGTGCGCGCGGCCGCTTTTGCCGTGTCCAGACGAAGCGCGTAGACCGCGCCCGAATTGACACGCGCCTGGCGTTCGTCACGGCTGAGGTTGCGGCAGGTTCCGGGATATAGCGGACCATCCGGTCCGTGCGGCGCCTCTGCAGCGCGTCGGATTTCCGCCAAAACATCGCTCCGGGTGCAGAAACACGGATAAAGCAGGCCTTGTGAATCGAGATTCTCCAGCGCCCAGCGATAAGCACAGAACCGATCTGATTGCCGCAACACTGGCAGTTCCCACGGAAGGCCGAGCCAGCCGAGATCTTCATAGATGGCCTGTTCGAATTCGGGCCTGCACCGGCTGCCGTCGATGTCCTCGATGCGCAGCAGAAATCGGCCGCCTTGCGAGGATTTTGTATGTTGATGTGCGGTCAGTGCGGCGAACGCATGGCCCAAATGGAGATTTCCGGTCGGGCTCGGAGCGAAGCGCGTCACGATCATCCTGAGAAGCCCGTGAATTTCTGCCCCAACCGCATGCAAAAGTACCTTCTTGCTCGGGCCAGTTCTATTCGTCCAGCGTTCCGTCGCGCCGGAAGTGCTTGCGGTCGATAACCAACCTGTCAGCGATACGGATACCCGGGCGGGTTGGCGAATGCGCGAGGCTCGCGCCGAAATCGGCGTCAGCTTATGTTGCAACCGGAAAGATGATCAGGCGGCGAGCGGGGCGGCCGCCGGGAGCCACTGATTTCGCTGGCCTGGAAGGTCTTCGTTACTGAAGAGCGGCCAGTGGATGATCCGCAGCGCTCCGGAAGCATTTTCCACGAGTGCGGTGCAACTTTCCACCCAATCGCCATCGTTGCAGTACAAGATGCCGCTAACTTGGTCGACCGCGGCATGGTGGATATGGCCGCACACGACGCCGTCGAACCCGCGAGTCGCCGCCTCGCGCGCGACGGCGTCCTTGAAATGGCACACATACTCGACGGCGTTCTTCACCTTGCGCTTCAGATAGGCTGACAAAGACCAGTACGGCAGGCCAAATCTGCGTCGCATCGCGTCATGCGCATCGCTGAGACGAAGGACAAGCGTGTAAGCCCAATCGGCCAAATGTGCGAGCCATTTCGCGCACGCGATCACACCATCGAACTGGTCGCCATGAACGACGAGCAAGCGCTTGCCATCCACAGTCTCATGAACAGCCTCTCGAGCGATCTCGATGCCAGCCAGCGAGCGGCCACAGAAATCGCGGAAGGCTTCGTCGTGATTCCCCGGCACATAGACAACGCGGGTTCCGCCATCGACCTTGCGCAAGATCTCATGCAGCACGGCTGTATGCGCTTCGGGCCAATACCATCGGCGCTTCAGCCGCCAGCCATCGATGATATCGCCCACAAGGAAGAGCTTGTCGCATGGGGTGCTCGCCAGAAACGCCGCCAACGCCTCGGCCTTGCAGCCCCGGGTGCCCAAATGCACGTCTGAGACGAAAACCGTGCGATAGCGCCTCCCACTTGGGGATGGCGCACATCCATCGCGAGCACCGCGATAGTCACGTCGATCCCGTTTGCCCAGAAATAGCGATGCGAACGCGTCAGCTTGTCGAACATATTGATCCACGCCTGCCCTCCTTACGCTGGATGCCTGCGAATCGCGCTACGGAGTATGATTGCAGCCGTGCAATACCTGCTTGTGTCGACCCGGTGACGCTTTGGCGACAACTGCAAAGGTTTTGCGACACGCAGCCGTTCTTTTGTTGCGGTGCAACACGACTGCCGCATGCGCCGCGTTCCTTCTTGCGTGGTTCATCCCTGAACTCGCTCGCCACGAACAATGGGGATTTTTCTGCCCTAAATGGTTGACTTGGGAACGAAGGGCCGTTTGATCATTCACCTGCGATGTGAGGGCTGAACCCGTGAAGTACGAAATCGATTTCCAGTATCTGTCGAAGGGCGCCACCCAGACCGAAGAGATCGGCGGAATTGCCGATCTTGTGCTGGGCGAGGAAGCTGGATTTGGACTCATTCCCGCCGTGGGGGACTATGTCGATATCCCCCGGAGCCGCATGGGGGAGCGCGAGAATTACCGCGGCCGGGTGTGCCGCCGCATGTTCCGGTACGTGCTCGGCTATTGCTACGTCCGCATCGTCATCGAGGAAACGGATGCTGCAACCTGGTCCGATTGTCGCTGAGTCGCCGCGCTATTCCGCCGCAAAGCGCATTCCGCGCTGCGGCCTGAGCGCGCGCACATCGATGCTCGTGAAGTTGCGTAGCGCGGCCATTAGCCTGCGCTGCACCTGTGAAAAGCCGGCCGCGAATTCGATCCGCTCTTCATCCAGGTAGAGCCGGCGGTTGATCTCTATCTGCAGCGCATGAATGCCGCGCGCCGGTTCGCCATACAGATGCGTGGTATAGCCGCCCGCATAAGGCACATTCCGTCCTACGGAGAAGCCTTGCGCCAGCAGAGCGTCCTCAGCGTGGCGCAAAACCACCTGCGAAGCGGCCGTGCCGTACCGATCGCCCAGTACGATATCCGGCGCACCGACGGCGGAAGGCATGGAGTGGCAATCGCCTACCACAGCGGCCCCGAATTTCGCATGTGTCTCCCGGATCAGTGCAGCGAGAGCTGCATGATAGCGGCGGTGAAGACGGGATAGACGCTCTTCCACGTCAGCTGTTTTCAGCTTCACGCGATAGATTTCAGCCCCGTCCCGAACAATGCGCGGGATCACACCGAGTCCCGCCTGCACCCTCGGGCTCGACTGTTCAACAGGAAGCTTCAGTGGCGGCTCGATCATCGATTCATCAAGTTCGCCCGGTGCGCGATTGGCATCGACATAAGCGCGGGGGAATCGTGCAAACAGCAACGGGGCGCCCAACGCGATAACGTCGCCAATCAGCTGATCGACATAGGCATCCTCAGAGCACCGCAGATTTCTGGGAGAGAGACGGCTTAGCTTGAGAAACGTTTGGGGATAGAGGCGGCCGGAGTGAGGCGAAGCGAATACAAACGGGACAGTGCGCGCCGGCGGCTCACACAGCGTATATGGCGCGGCATAGAGGTCCGCCAGAACGGCATCAGACAGTCCTGCCGCGAGATAACGTTCGTCCCTTCGAATGTTCATCTCCGCAATGGATCACCGCATGGAGTTTCGATCAACACGTCTGCCGGTCATTAACTGACATTTACCGGTCGGCGAATATAAGATTTACTGCGTTCGGGGGTGCCGGGCTATGGCTCAAATCCTATTGGCGGAAGACGATGAGTCTCTGCGGCGCTTTCTTGCAGCGGCGCTTGCGAAGGCCGGACATCGGGTCACCGACTTCGGGGATGGCACCGAGGCATTCGAATGCCTGAAGGACATCCACTTCGATCTTCTGCTCACCGACATTGTGATGCCGGGGATGGACGGTATCGAGCTTGCGAAGCGAGCCGCCGAAATGGATTCCGGCTTGAAAATCATGTTCATCACCGGCTTCGCGGCGGTGGCGCTCCATCCCTCATCGCAAGCGCCCAGGCAGGCCAAGGTCCTCTCCAAGCCATTCCACCTGCGCGAGATCGTGCAGGAAGTTGAACGGATGATGGCGGCGTAATGGAACTTCTCGCTTCCGACCTGTGGCTTGCCACTGCCGCCGGGCGGACGGTATAGGTCAAAGGTTCCGGGCGGTTAGCTCAGCGGGAGAGCACTACGTTGACATCGTAGGGGTCACTGGTTCAATCCCAGTACCGCCCACCATTGCTCGACGCGGCGCTCAGCGAGACGGCCGTTCACACGGATGGAGCCTTTGCCGATGAGAAAATCCGTTTTGGGTCTGGTGCTGACGATGTCTTGCGTTCCACTTGTGGCCTGCAACCAGCAGCAATCCAACAAGCAAGCTGTTCGTGAGCGCGCGCACGGTGGTCATGGCCTCAAAAAGGCGTGCGCCGAGGACCTGTCAAAATATTGCACTGGGCAGGATCGGGGCCGCGAACGGCGGGATTGCTTGCAGAGCCATCTCGATCAGCTGTCGGCGGATTGCAAAGCTGCCGTGGCCGCCCGCGGCGAGCGTGGCGGCGGGCGGCGCCACAAACGCGATTTCTGATCGGGTTCGCATATCCGCGAGAATTCAGGACGGCATTCGGTGCGCCAATGAAGGCTGGCGCGCCGCCTTCTGAGCCTTTCCAAAGCGCGCTTATGTCCCCGTTGTGTTAGCCGCCAGGGCGTCAACAGACTCCGATCTACTCTCCAGAGGTTCCTATGCTCAGCCGCCGCCATCTCCTCGCTACCGCAGCCGCAACCGCTTCGGCCAATGCGCTGCCGAAATGGAGGCTTCCCGCATATGCCGGCGCCGCCCCGAATCCGGAAGCAGCGAAGCTCAACGGCCTGATGGACACATTCCTTCAGGAGAACCTGCAGCAAAATCCGGAAAGCGCGACGCTGCTTGGCTTGGACAAGGGCAGCAATGCGAATCTGAAAAGCAGGCTGGGTGATGAATCTGCAGCAGGCATCGCGGCTGCGAAAGCGCTGAACGCGCGCCAGCTTGCCCGCCTGAAGCAGATCGATGCCGCAAAGCTAACGGGCATCGATCGCGTGAACTACGACACGGTCCTCTATGTCGGCGAGAGTCGCGCGCAACTCGCGCCGTATAATTATGGCGGCTTCGGATATGGCCCTTCGCCCTATGTCGTGAGCCAGCTCACGGGCGTCTATCAGACCATTCCCGACTTCCTCGACACCAAGCACAGGATCGAAACGGCTGCGGATGCCGATGCCTATCTGTCCCGGCTTGTAGCTTTTGCGCGCGAACTCGACGATCAGACCGATCGGATGAAGCACGATGCCGCGCTCGGCGTTGTCCCGCCGGACTTCCTGCTGGATCGGGCCCTTGAGCAGATGAATGCGACGCGGACGACGGCAGACAAATCGCTCCTGGTCACTTCGCTTGCCACGCGCGCGAAGGAAAAGGGACTGCTTGCCAGCTACGCCACGGGCGCGGCCAAAACATATAACGAGAGGATTGGGCCGGCGCTGGACCGTCAGATCGCGCAGGCCAAGACAATGCGCTCGGCCGCCACGCACGATGCAGGCCTATGGAAACTGCAAGACGGCGAAGCGTTCTATGCGGCCGCGCTGCATTCCGCGACCACGACGAATATGTCTCCCGACGACGTGCATCGGCTCGGGCTGGATCAAGGGAAAGAGATCAGCGCGCGTATCGACGCTCTCCTCCGCGCCCAGGGACTGACGCGCGGAACGGTCGGCGAGCGCATTGCCGCACTCTACAAGGACCCAAGGCAGGTCTATCCAAACACTGATGAAGGAAAGGGGGAGGCGATTGCTTTCTGCAACCAGCGGTTGGCAGAGATCCGGCCGCGCCTGCCCACCATGTTCAACCGCATCCCGTCATACTCCTTCGAAGTGCGGCGGGTGCCGTTGCAGACCGAGCCCGGCGCTGCATCGGCTTTCAGCCAGCCGCCGACGCTGGATGGCTCCCGCCCCGGCATCGTCTATTTCAACCTGCACGACAGCGCGGAGTGGCCGAAATTCGCGCTCTCCACGACCGTGTTCCACGAAGGATTGCCCGGGCACCAGCTCGAAGGCGGGCTGTCGCTGGCGAACAAGGATCTACCGCTCCTGCGCAAGACGATTGGCTTTTCGGGCTACGCAGAAGGATGGGCGCTTTATGCCGAACAATTGGCGGACGAAATCGGCATGTACGATTCCGATCCACTCGGCCGTATCGGCTATCTGAAATTCCAATTGTTTCGGGCCAACCGCTGCGTGATCGATACCGGCATTCATCACATGCGGTGGACCCGCGAGCAGGCGATCCAGCATTTCATCGACAGTGACGGGGAGGCGCCCGGCTTCGCAACCCGAGAGGTTGAGCGGTATTGCTCAACGCCGGGCCAGGCCTGCAGCTACAAGATCGGCCATACGGTATGGACGCGCGCGCGTGATCGAGCCAAATCGGCGTTGGGCACGCGCTACAACATCAAGAACTTTCACGACGCAGGCCTCAACTGTGGCCGCGTCCCGCTCGACGTGCTTGACGCCGTGTTCGACCGCTACATCGCAACTGCCAAGGCGTAACGGTCAGTTCACCGTCACGGAAACCGCCGTCGAAGGAATGCCGTTGGCCACCACTTCGAGCTTGCTTGCCCCGGTCTCCACTCCAGACAGCACATCGAAGTTCGTGGATACGGTCGCGCTGCCGGTCGCCACACCCATGGTGCTGTGATCGTGCGTGCGGGTGTAGAACACATGCCCGGACGAATTGTTGGTGATGCGCACCAGCGGGTAGTTGGTCGGCTGATTGTCCTCGTCGCCGAACGCATTGGCCTGGGACAGTCCGTTAAACTGCGTTCCCGAAATCGCGTAGCTGGAGCCACGCGTGACGTTCTGCGGGAATGAAGTGATCGCGGGTGCCCATGCAGCCTTGTATGTACCCGACGACTGATAGACTCGTTCCCCGCCAATGAGCACCTCACCGGTCGGCAACACCAGCAGCGGAACGTAAATGCCGTTGGCGCTGAACGACTGGCGGGTCAGGCTCTTGCCATCGAACGTGTAGAATTGGCCGCCGTTGGAGCCTTCCACCAAGACGTTGCCGCTGGTCAGCAGCGCGGCGAAGGTGTCGGCTGCCTGATCGCCATTGGGAAAGTCGGGGCCCGCCGACCACGTGCCAGTTTTGGTATCGTAAATTGCAGTGTGCGCCGGGCCTCCATTCTCCGGAATCGCGCCGGCGGCAAACACGGTGCCATCCGGCCGCAAAATGGCTGGACCCACTTCGCCGGGCGGGTCGTAGCATCTGCCCTTTGGACCGTAGGGAATGCAGCGGCCGCAGCAATTCTGTGGTCCTCGGAGATCGGCCACTGTGCTTCCGGCGTCGACCCATTTGCCTTTGTTCGGAAGGTAGCGCTCCGATTTCGGGTGTGCCTTGACGTCGAACGTCAGCACCGACCCGTCGGCGAGCAGAGTCCAGCCTTCCTCGGCATTGAAGTCATGCTTGTTGTCGGACGGCAGCTCGGACCAGGTGAGAGTCTTCGGGTCGAAAGCAAAAACGTATTTCTTGAATTTTTCACCAACTGCGAATCTGCCATCGGCCAACACGGTCGCCGGCGAATCGCCGATAAAGGGAAGCAGCTTCCTGTCGGGCGTGATGTCGGTCCACTTGTTCTTTACGGGATCGTAGAGCGCGCTTTGGTTGGTGAAGGCGAAATTGCCGTGGAGGTACTCGCCGCCTGCGATGACAACCCGGCCGTCGGCCAGCACTGCCGATGCGACATACAGCGGCACATAGCCGGACGGGCTCGCCACCTGCTTCCATGTTCCGTTAATGTAGCTGCCCTTGCTGTCCGGCGTCAGCGTCCACCAGTCATTCTCGGCGTAGCCCTGCACGATAACCCGCCCATCGGTGAGCAGGAGCTGTGTTATCGCGCCATCAGGCGCCGGATGGGCGAGATTCACGACCGTGTCAGCCATTGCTGAAACGGGAGCAAGCGCAAGGAGCGCAAGGGTGAGCAAGGCGCGGCGGAGCATCGGAAGTTCCCTCAGGGCTGTAATTAGAACGCTATCATTCCCGCAGCCGCTGGCAACAGGCAAGCCGCTCCCTTTGGTCCCCCATCAACTTCCGGTAAGGATAGCGCCTTGGAACCTGCGGGATGCGTCACTCCGCCCTCACGTTGCTGTGCTTCTGGCTTGCGGCTTGCGCCACCACGCACAAGCCGCTGCCGCCGCAGCCATCTGTCTATGTGGTCGCGTTCCCCCGAGCCAGTTTGGCGATTTCGCAGCGGGCCGCGGCTGTCATCAACAGTATCGCCGCAGACGCCAATCGGCATCGCACGCTGATTGTGCAGGTGACCGGCCCCCCCACCAAAAAGCAGCCGGGCTACAATCCCGGCCTGGCGGCGCCACGAATGGTCGCTGTGGAACGCGCACTGATCGCAGCCGGCGTCGACAGGAACAGAATTATCCGCAACATCGCGGCGCCGGAAATGGTGGCAGAGCTTGCCGGCGGTCAGGAAATCCAAATCCGCGTAGTGGAGAAGCCGGTGTCGTGAGCGGCGGCGGCGCGCGTGAATTCGCGGCCGGAACGCTTATGTTCAGGTAGCAGACGC
Organism: Alphaproteobacteria bacterium; assembly: GCA_045810735.1. Classification (GTDB taxonomy): domain Bacteria; phylum Pseudomonadota; class Alphaproteobacteria; order Micropepsales; family Micropepsaceae; genus Rhizomicrobium. The sequence goes on along the minus strand of JBJMVL010000025.1, from coordinate 9,584 downwards.
AAACTTAGGATATGTGCAACAGCTGGCCCGATAGGTTAGGACGGATTCGTCTCCTGCCTTCGAATCATTCGGTTCACGTCGTGGGTTTCTTCAAGAGATGACAGCACAAAATCGTTCCAGCCAACTCCAGCGCTCCTCCAATGAACTTTTGGAGGCGACGTCGTTCCTTTCGGCGGCCAATGCGGCATACATCGAGGCGCTCTATGCGCAGTGGCAGGAAAATCCGGATTCGGTAGAACCTTCATGGGCGGCGTGGTTCGCCGAACTGGGCGGAAGCGGCCGCGCACCCGCACCCTTCGACCGCACGACGGACTGGCATCAGGTGCTGCCGTCCGGCACCGACGCCGAGTTGGTCGGCGCGCTGACCGGCCTGTGGCCGCCCCGCAAGGGCGAGGTCTCCGCGGCCGACACGCGCAGCGCCGCCAAGGATTCAGTCCGCGCTATTCACATGGTGCGGGCCTACCGCGTGATCGGGCACTTGGCGGCCGATCTCGATCCCCTCCACCTGAATCCGAAACCGAATCTCGCGCAACTCGATCCCAATTTCTACGGGTTCCACGAGAACGATCTCGACCGTCCCATCTTCATCGACGGTGTGCTGGGGCTCGAAACCGCCACGCCGCGGCAGATGGTGAGCATTCTCGATCGCACCTATTGCGGCCGCATCGGCTACGAATTCATGCACATCAACGATCCCGAGCAGAAGGATTGGCTGCAGCGGCGCATCGAAGGCCCCGACAAGGAAATTCGCTTCACGCCGGAGGGCAAGCGCTCCATCCTCAACAAGCTGATCGAAGCAGAAGGCTTCGAGAAATTCTGCGCTGTGCGATTCCTCGGCACCAAGCGGTTCGGGCTCGACGGTGGCGAAGCGATGGTTCCGGCGCTGGAGCAGATCATCAAGCGCGGCGGTCAACTGGGCGTAAAAGAGATGGTGATGGGCATGGCCCATCGCGGACGCCTCAACGTGCTCGCGAACGTAATGGGCAAGCCTTACCGGCAGATCTTCCACGAGTTTCAAGGCGGCGGCGTGCTGCCCAGCGATGTGCAGGGTTCGGGCGACGTGAAATATCACCTCGGCGCTTCCAGCGACCGCGAGTTCGACGGTGTTCATGTGCACCTGTCGCTCACGCCCAATCCGTCGCATCTGGAAGCGGAAGACCCTGTGGTTCTCGGCAAGGCACGCGCCAAGCAATTTCAGTTTGGCGACACTGATACGCATGCGAGCGTGCTGCCGCTGCTGTTACACGGCGACGCCGCTTTCGCCGGCCAGGGCGTGGTCGCCGAGTGTTTCGCGATGAGCGGTACCAAAGGATACAAGACCGGCGGCACGGTGCATTTCATTGTCAACAACCAGATCGGATTCACGACGAGCCCGGCCTACGCGCGTTCTTCACCCTATCCGTCGGATGTCGCGCTGATGGTGCAGGCGCCGATCTTTCATGTGAACGGCGACGATCCCGAAGCCGTTGTGCATTGCGCGCGCGTGGCATCCGAGTTCCGTCAGCTGTTCCACAAGGATGTGGTGGTGGACATGTTCTGCTACCGCCGCTTCGGCCACAACGAAACGGACGAGCCGGCCTTCACGCAGCCGCTGATGTATCAGGCTATCCGCGCGCATCCGACGGCACTCGATCTCTATTCGAAGAAGCTGGTTGCCGAAGGCACCGTCACAGAAAGCGACGTCAAAGACATGGTCGCTGCTTTCAATGCCAGGCTCGATGCTGAATTCGAGGCCGCCAAATCACACCGCCCCAATCGCGCCGACTGGCTCGATGGCCGGTGGACAGGCTTCGAAAAGGCGCCGGAAGGCGACCGCCGCGGAGAAACCGCCGTCTCCGCAGACGCGCTGCAACGGGTCGGCCGCGCCATCTCCACGGTACCGGAGGATTTCCATCTGCATCGCACCATCGCGCGCCAACTGCAGGCGAAAGCAACCATGCTGCAGACCGGGCAGGCGATCGACTGGGCGACCGGCGAAGCGCTCGCCTTCGGCACGCTGCTGGATGAAGGCTATCCGGTGCGGCTTTCCGGACAGGATTCCTCGCGCGGCACGTTCAGCCAACGCCATGCCGTGCTGATCGATCAGGAAAACGAGAAACGCTACACGCCGCTCAAGCATATTCGCGAGGGACAGGCGGCGTTCGAAGTCAATGACACGCTTCTCTCCGAGGAGGCGGTGCTTGGCTTCGAGTACGGCTATTCTTCCGCCGAACCGAAGGCGCTGGTGTTGTGGGAAGCGCAGTTCGGCGACTTCGCCAATGGCGCCCAGGTCGTGATCGACCAGTTCATCGCGTCGGGCGAAATGAAATGGCTGCGCATGTGTGGCCTGGTGCTGTTGCTGCCACACGGCTACGAGGGCCAGGGACCGGAGCATTCCAGCGCGCGGCTTGAGCGCTTTTTGCAGCTTTGCGCACAGGACAACATCCAGGTTTGCTATCCCACGACGCCGGCGAATTACTTCCATGTACTGCGGCGGCAGGTCCACCGCCTGTTCCGCAAACCGCTGATTTTGATGACGCCGAAATCTTTGCTACGCAATCGGCGCTGCATCTCCTTTCTCGAAGATATGGAGCCGGGCTCCTCTTTCCATCGTGTGTTCCGCGATCAGGCGGAATGTGTCCCCGGCGCGACCACGGTGAAGCTGGTGCCAGATGCGCAGGTCACGCGCGTGATCCTCTGCACCGGCAAGGTGTATTTCGATCTGATGGATGAGCGCGAAAAGCGGAACGAAAGCCGTGTTCAGATGCTGCGGCTCGAACAGCTGTATCCGTTCCCGGAAAAGGTGCTGACAGAAGAGCTTGCGCGCTTTCCGAATGCGCAAGTCGTCTGGGTGCAGGAAGAGCCGAAGAACCAGGGCGCCTGTACATTCGTTGCACCGCGCGTCGAAGCGACGCTCGAACATATGGGCAGGCCCGCGGCGCTGCCCTATATCGGGCGGCCGGAATATGCCTCCACCGCCGCTGGCCTGATGAGCCAGCATGCCACAGAACTGCACGCCTTTTTGGATGAAGCGCTGAGCCTATGAGCATTCAGATCAAGGTCCCTGCGATGGGCGAGAGCGTCACCGAAGCCACCGTGGCGCGCTGGTTCAAGAAGGAAGGTGACGCGGTGGCGCGCGATGAGCCGGTGCTCGAACTCGAAACCGACAAGGTAACGGTGGAGGTGCCTGCGCCGGCCGACGGTGCGCTTGAGTCTATTTCTGTTCAGACAGGCGCCACGGTTCAGGTAGGCACCGTGCTGGGCGCGATCGCCGAAGGAAAGAAGGGGGTGCCAAGCACCACCGCCGCCACGCGCAATCCCGATGCCGCAGCACCAAAAACAGAATCGGCGGTGAAGCCTGTTCGGCAGCCGCAGGCGAATATGCCGGTGATGCCGAGCGTGCGGCGCATCGCTGAAGAGAGTGGCATGAATCCGGCGCAAGTATCCGGCACCGGCAAGGACGGCCGCGTCACCAAAGGCGACATGCTGGCGGCGCTGGAAGCCCGCGCGGCGCAACGGACTGCAGAATCGAGTGCCATTGAGATCCCGTCAGGCCCGCGCGCGCGCGCCGAGCGCGAAGAGCGGGTGAAGATGAGCCGCCTGCGGCGCACCATGGCGCTGCGGCTGAAAGAATCGCAGAACACCGCCGCCCAGCTCACCACCTTCAATGAGGTGGACATGAGCGACGTGATGCGGCTGCGCGCCGAATACAAGGACAGCTTCGAGAAGAAGCACGGCGTGCGTCTCGGCTTCATGGGTTTCTTCGTGAAGGCCTGCATCGCCGCGCTGAAGGAATTGCCGGACATCAACGCCGAGACCGAAGGCGACGACATCATCTACAAGAATTACTACGACATCGGGGTTGCGGTTTCGACCGAGCGCGGGCTGATCGTGCCGGTGGTGCGCGATGCCGACGCGCTTTCGCTGGCGCAGGTCGAGGCGGCGATTGCGGATTTCGGCGCCCGTGCGCGCGACAACAAGCTGAAGCTGGAAGAGCTGCAGGGCGGCACCTTCACGATTTCCAACGGCGGCGTGTTCGGTTCGCTGATGTCGACGCCGATCCTCAATGCGCCGCAGTCCGGCATTCTCGGCATGCACAAGATTCAGCAGCGGCCGGTCGCGATCGACAACAAGGTGGAAATCCGCCCGATGATGTATCTCGCGCTGTCCTACGATCATCGCCTGGTGGACGGCCGCGCCGCGGTCACGTTCCTCGTGCGCGTGAAAGAAAACCTCGAAGATCCGCAGCGCCTGCTGCTGGATGTCTGACATGGCCGATCAGTTGGATGTCGTCGTTATCGGCGGCGGGCCGGGCGGATACAACGCGGCGATCCGCGCCGGACAACTGGGGTTGAAAAGCGCCTGCATCGACAAGCGTGGCACCTTCGGCGGTACCTGCCTCAACATCGGCTGCATTCCGTCGAAGGCGCTGCTCTACACCAGCGAGCTGTACGAAGAGGCGCGCGACAAGCTGCCGAAGCTTGGCATCAAAATGACCGCCGAACTCGATCTCTCCGGCATGATGGCGCACAAGACGAAGGTGGTGGGCGAGCTCACCAAAGGCGTCGAATTCCTGCTCAAGAAGAACAAGAGCGAAGCGATTGTCGGCGAAGCGCGGATCGCAGCGGCGGGAAAAGTCGAGGTGAAGCTAAACGACGGCAGCACGCGCATGCTGGAAACGAAGCACATTGTCGTGGCAACCGGTTCGGATGTGGCGCCGCTGCCCGGTGTCGCCATCGATGAAGAACGCATCGTCTCCTCCACCGGCGCGCTGTCGCTGAAGAGTGTGCCGAAGCGATTGCTGGTGGTTGGCGCCGGCTACATCGGGCTCGAACTGGGCTCGGTGTGGCGAAGGCTGGGCAGCGATGTCACCGTGGTGGAATTCCTCGATCGCATCACGCCGGGGCTGGACGGCGAAATCACGAAGCAGTTCCAGCGCATCCTCGCCCGCCAGGGCATGAAATTCCAGCTTTCGACCAAGGTGATCGGTGTCGAAAAGAAAGGCGACGCGCTGACGGTGACGCTCGAACCGGCGGCGGGCGGTGCGCAGTCGACGATCGAAGCCGACATCGTGCTCATCGCCGTCGGGCGTATCGCGTTCACCGGTGGGCTGGGTCTGGACAAGGGCGGCGTGGCGTTCGACAGCAAAGGCCGCGTCGTCACCGATGCGAATTTCCGCACCAATGTCGAAGGCATCTGGGCGATCGGCGATTGCCGCGAAGGCGCCATGCTGGCGCACAAGGCGGAAGACGAAGCGGTGGCCTGCACCGAGAACATCGCCGGCCGCGCAGGCCATGTGAATTACGATGCGATTCCGGCGGTGGTGTACACACATCCGGAAGTCGCCAGCGTCGGCAAGACGGAAGAGGAGCTGAAGGCCGCCGGTGTTGCATACAAGATCGGCAAATTCCCGTTCACCGCCAACGCGCGCGCCAAAACCATCGCCGCAACGGACGGGTTTGCCAAGGTGCTGGCGGATGCCAAAACCGACCGCGTGCTGGGCGTGCACATCCTGGGCGCGGAAGCGGGTAACCTGATTCAGGAAGCCGCCTTCGCCATCGAGATCGGCGCGGCGAGCGAAGACATCGCGCGCACATCCCACGCGCATCCCACACTCACCGAAGCTGTGCGTCAGGCCGCCATGGGCGTCGAAGGCTGGACGATGCAGATGTGAGCGCGGCGAAGCACGCGCGAGCGTGTTCGCAAAATAACCCTCACGCCATTTCGCGGCAGGCCTGCGCGCATTTGCGGCAGGCCTCCACGCATTCCTCCATGCCGTCGAGCTTCATGCAGTCAGCCGCGCAGGCGTTGCACACCTCGGCGCACAGCGCACACATCTGCCGGTGAAACTGGCTCTTGTGCATGATGAAGTCGGCGGCGGTGGCGCAGATCGCCGCGCAGTCGATCATCAGGCGGAAGTGCTGCGGCGCCACATGCTCGCCGCCTTCGTCCAGGCAGTGCGTCATCGCCATGCCGAGGCAGGTTTTGTGACAGGCAAGGGCAGCTTCGACGCACTCCTGCTCCTGCCGGCTGAACGCGCGCATATCGATTTCCTGCGGATTGCCCTTCCGGAAAGTCGGGCCCGTCCCATTTGTTCCACAGATCGCGGCAGCGAAAAGTTGGACCTACGGCCTATCCCATTCCCAGACAGGAGCAGTTAAACTGGCAAAAGAGCAGTCACGATCCGTGGCTGCATTCTTGGGGAGAGGCATCATGGGAAATATCGGCGTCAGCGGCATCATCCGCATGATTGTGGTGGGACTGATCGTCGGTGTCCTGGCGCGGTTCTTCTATCCGGGCGCCGTGCACATGGGCCTCCTGATGACGGCGGTGCTGGGGATCATCGGCTCGTTCCTTGCCGGCCTGATCGGCGCGATGCTCCACCGCGACTCCGGCGAAGGCTTCCATCCCGCGGGATTCATCTATTCGATTCTGGGGGCGATCGTCGTCATTTTCATCGCCCGCAACGTCCTCCACTTGGGGTACTGAACTAGCGCGACGGCGTCCGCAGCTCCGGGCTCACATGCTCGGGGCGGACGCCGATGCCGACGAGGCGGGCGGGAATCCGCTGCAGCATCGGAAACCAGCGCAGCAGCTTCACCACGAGCGGCGGCTTCAGTTCGCCTTGCAGCGCGAGGGCGGCCGCCACGATGTTGTTCTGGATGGCAACTTGCGCCGCTTGCGTCAGCCGCGCCGGTAGCTCGCGCCGCGCCTGCACCTGATTGAGTTGCTCCAGGGTGGGGCGGCGGCGCTTCAGCGCTTCCCACAGAATGTTCGCCGCCGCCACAGCATCCTGCACCGCGATGTTGATGCCCACGCCGCCCACCGGCGACATGGCGTGCGCCGCATCGCCGATGCACAGCAATCCCGGCTTCGCCCATTGCAGCAGGCGATTCACCGTTACGGTGAGCAGGCTGACATCGTCGAAGCTCTGGATCGCGTCGACCCGGTCGGCACCAAAGCCGGCGATTGCCGCCAGCCGCGCGCGAAAGGCGCTAACACCCTCGCGCTGGATGTTTGCGAAGCCGCCTTTCGGCACGACGAAAGCGCATTGCCAGTAATCGCCGCGATAGAGCATCACCAGGAAATGCCCAGCGCCAATGCGCGCCACCGGTTCGGTGGGATCGGGGGCTTTCAGCGGCAACCGGAACCAGATCACGTCGATCGGCACTCCGAATTCCCGCGGCACGAAGCCGGCCCGATCGCGAATCGTGGAATGCCGGCCGTCAGCGCCGATGAGGAGATCGGCGCGAATCTCAACCTCTCCGTCCGGTGCTTGCGCGTGCAGGCCGGCCACTTCGCCGCGCTCCTCGATCAGAGTGGCCGCCCTGGTTTCCATCAGCAGCCGGAAATTGGGCAAGGCTTTGGCCTTGCGCGCCAGGAAATCCAGCAGATCCCATTGCGGCATCAGCGCGATGAATTTGCAGTGCGTCGGCAGGTGGGTGAAATCGCCGATGGTGAACCGCTGGTTGCCAATCTCCATGTGCAGGTGCCGCACTTCCTGGTGCGGTAGCGACAGGAATTCCTGGAGCAGCCCCAACTCGTGGAACACTTCCAGCGTGGAAGGATGCACCGTGTCGCCGCGAAAATCGCGCAGGAAATCGGCGTGCTTCTCCAGCACGATGACGTCGATGCCGGCGCGCGCCAGCAGGTAACCGCACACCATGCCGGCCGGCCCGCCGCCGGCGATCACGCAGCGCGTCGTGAGCGTGTTCAAGGCGCCTGCAGCGGCAGTTCAATGACTATGGCGGTGCGCGGCGTCAGCGGCTTCTGCGGCGGCGGCGACGACTTGTTGCAGGCGGTGAGCGCCACCAGCGCGAGACTCAGGACGGCAAAAGAATTCCGCATCGTGCCTCTCCTTTGTTGCCGCTAGTATGCCGCGCGCCGGCGCATTGCTCTAGCAGTGGAGTGATCCAGATTTGAAGGTCGCGGACCAGGTCCTATTTGGTATCAGCAATTTCACGGGCCATTATCTCCGCCAACAGGCGCCAGGTGTTGGCGACCTGCTCCATGGCCGTCCGGTGTTCGGTGGTGAGCGCGGACGTGGCCAGAGCCAAGGCGTCTTTTTCGCGCAGCCGATAGTCGGCTTCCTTCTCCCTCAACAGGGCAACATCGCCACTTCCGCTCACGTCGCCTCACCCTTGCACTCTCATCGCTTCACGCGGCACTGTAATCCGGTATGGTCACTAGAGGAATTGGTGGAGCAGCACGATGAGCGCCACGGCTGATGACTACATGAACGCATTTCGCGATATCGTGTACGAGTTGGTGCAACGGGCTAAAGAATAATACCAAGGTCGCGATGTGGGATACCGGATAGCCATGCTAGAAACTCTCGGCCATATCAAGAATCAGGCGGCCACATTCGGGCTTGATCTTGGATTGCTTGGCCTAGCGGACTTCGATCCCGAAAAATGGTTTCTCGCTGGCTCGGGGAATTCAGATTAGGGCACTACCCGTCTCTAGTGTTTCAGTTTGAATTTTCTGGATGATAATCTAGCCACTTGGGAACAGGCTTTGTGCCCATCGGATAACCACCTTTCTCGCGGCAGACCTTGGCTCCCCGCGTGTGAAGCAGCTTTCCGCTTGGCATGCGGCAGCGATACGAAACGTCGGCCGGTGGACAGTGGCTCGTGTTCGCGTCCAGGTAGTATTCCCGGCCGCTGGCCGCGATACAGGCTTCCAAGTAGTCAGTGTGCAGCGCGGGCGCATCATGGCGGCACCCGCTTAAGAGTACCGCGACTGCCAGCCTCAACAGGGCAACATCGACACTTCCGCTCACGTCGCCCTCCCCTCTGCCGCCATCGCCGTCCGTACTGCTAATTTGAGGACGCGAATGCAGTTCTATTTGATCAGCGTTTTGCCCCTGAGGGCTTCCTTGGCCTGCTCGGCTAAGCGACGAAACCCCTCGGCAATCATGCGGAAGCTGTTTCGCGCAACATCATCGTGTGCCCTCTCGGCCATGCCATCCGCTTCCTCCGCTTTCCTGAAGTAGTCGGCGTACTTGCGGAGCAATGTATGCTCGTCGTCCTGTTCGTCTTCCATGGCCGCGCTCCCCGAAGCGCCGCCAGCCCGTCGCGTTTTTAGCCAGCCCGATTTTCCGCGACAATAGCCGCGTTCGGCAGTGCCCTAATTTGGAGGCATCCTAAAAATGGCGGCGGAAGTCATAATCGATGGCGCCGCATTGTCGCCACCAAACGAAGCTACTGCGCGCCTGAAGCGGGCAACATTGGAGACGATCTAACTATGCGTTCAGCCCCGAGCTATCTGTTGTCCTTTGCCGCCGTAGCGATGTTTTCCGGTGGCGCAATTGCTTATTCCGGAGAGAATCTGGCGAGCCAAGCAAAGATCACCATGGAGCAAGCCACCGCTATTGCGCAGCACGCCCGTCCCGGCAAGGTCACGGATAAGGAACTGGAACATGAAGGCGGTGGTAGCGGCCTACGCTACTCATTCGACGTTCTCGCCAAGGGCGTTACCTATGAGGTTGGCGTCGATGCTGTCACCGGTAAGGTTCTGGAGAATGACCGAGAGGGCAAAAATGCCGACTAGTCTCTAAGGTCGTCGAATCTCAGCACAGCGGCTTCGCGCATTTCGTCCATTGG
>JBJMVL010000024.1:0-3259 GCA_045810735.1 Alphaproteobacteria bacterium | reverse complement strand
TGGCTATCACGCCTTCAACCCCCAGCTTGCACGCCAGCGCAAATACGGTTTTGCCGTCAGCTTCGATGCACTCGACGAAGATGAATGTCTCTGGTGCGCCTTTCAGCAAGCATTCAAGCAGTTTCTTCCTGTCGATGTATGGCACTTCGCGCAGGTCGTAGCCGTCCAGGTAGAGCAGATCGAAGGCATGATACCGAACCCGCTCGCTCTTCCGGGCGCCGAGCTCGCGTCGCAATTGCTGAAAGTCCGGCACGCCATTGGTGCCGTAGACCACGGCTTCACCGTCGATGATCGCAGTCTTGGCCTTCAGCGCAGGCGCCGCCGCAGCGATGGATGAGAACTGCTTTGTCCAATCAAGTCCCGTGCGCGAATAGACGCGCACCTCGTCTTCTCGGATGTGAAGTTGTGCCCGATAGCCATCGCCTTTGATCTCATAGACCCAACCATAGCCTGTCGGCGCGTGCTCGCGAAGCGTCGGGTCGCAAGGCTCGATGTAGTCCGGAATCGCGGTTTTGCGTGCTCCGCGAACGCGCGAGAGGGATATCGAACGCGATGAACGCAACGCCGCGGCACACATGATGATTCAACTCGGGCCGGCCGAACCGTTCCGGAGTCGTCTCCTGCGAGCGAAAGGGCCCGGAGTTCTCCGAGCCCTAGAAGCTGCCGGGTTACATCCGCCCTTGCAGCTTACCGGCCACCCGGCTGCTTTTTGGTGAGATTGTCTGTGCCCGGGCCGACATTTCCTTGGCTGGAGGGATTGGCAACCCCTCTGCCCGCGCCTGTGGTCATGCCAGCACCGGTATCCTTTGTCATGCTGGAAGATGTTCCCATCGTGGACTGGTGCCGCTTATGCTTTTTCGACATGGCATCCGCGGTGAATGTAGAGCCAGCCAATGCAGCTATTGTAATCGCAGTGAGCGCAAGTTTCGCCTTCATCACTAACTCCTTTCCAAATGGTGCGGACCTAAAACTAACTGACACGATTGTAGTTCCTATGGCAGGTCATGGTCCACCGCAGCGCGGCCTGCTTGTCACCGCAGGAGCACGGCTAAGCTGTGCACTGCACTCGGGCGCGTATTTGAGACCGGGTTGCTGACTCCAGCGATGCGCGCGCGTTATTCTGCCGCTTCAACATTGGCCGGTCTCTGGATGCCGCCCAACGACGACACGGCTGGCCCGTTGAGGGCGGTGCCATCGGGCGCGAACTGCGAGCCGTGACAGGGGCAATCCCAGCATTGCTCCAGCGAATTCCAGTGCACGATGCAGCCGAGATGGGTGCAACTCGCCGAATGCAAGTGCAGCTTGCCGTTTTGGTCCCGGCAAGCGGCGATCTTTTTCAGTCCGCTGCGGACAAGACGGCCCTCTCCCGGGCGAAGCCGTTCGACCGCCGTGATTTCACTGGCCGTAAGGTACTCCGCGAAATTCTTCAGCGGGGTGATGTTCTCGCTGATGAATTCGCCGATGTTCTTTTGGATCTTTCGTGAGGGCGAGTAGACCTGTTCCCACGGGCTCGATGCTGTCGTGACCAGGTCCGCAATCAAAATGCCAGCCACGAGCCCGTTCGTGATGCCTTGTCCGGAATCGCCACTGACAATGAAGACATGTTCCTCGTCGGGGCTATGACCGATGAAGCCCGTGAAGTCGGTAGGCTCCAGCACTTGACCCGACCAGCGATGGGTAACCCCACGCAAGCTTGGCAGCCGATCGCGCGCCCAGCGCTCAAGAGCGGCAAAGCGCTGTGCGCCATCGTCCGCTTCGCCGCTCTTGTGGTCTTCTCCGCCGATGATCACGATGTCCTCGCCGACAGAGAACGGCTGCAGACGGACATAATGATACGGATCGAGCGTGTCCCAATAGAGCGCATCCGCGAGCGTGCCGCCCGGAATCTTCGCCGCGATGGCGTAGGTACGGTAAGGCGCCTGCTTGCTATGGACGGCAATGCGCACGTTAACAGGCGAATTTGTCGCGACCACCACGTCGGTCGCCCGAATCTCGTGCCCTGACGTGGCCTTCACGACAACGTCGCCTTGCTTATGGTCGATGCTTTCGACGCAGGTGTCCGCGTAGAGCCTCGCGCCCCGGCGCCGGAGGGCAGTGGCGAGGCCGGCAAGATATTTGGTGGGGTGGAAGCGCGCCTGCCGCGGAAAGCGTAACGACCGCACAAGGCCTTCGGTATGGAATGGCGTCGGCTCCGTGCAGTCTTCAACGGGAATCCCAAGCTTCTTGCAGCAATCCAATTCCTCGTCGAGGTGGGATGCAGGCGTATCGGGAGCCAGCACCCAGTAACCGTCCAACCGGCGAAAATCGCAATCGATGTTTTCCGTGGATTGGATGGCCTCGGCTCGATCGATCGCGGCTGCAACGCTCTGGTAACAGAGCCGCGCACAATTCTGCCCGCGCACCCTGACCAGTTCCGTGTAGTCGTCATCGAGCGCCGATGCCAAGTGCGCCGTGGTGCGCGCCGTCATCCCACTGCCGATACTGCCGCGGTCCAGCACCACGACAGAGCGCCCGCGACTGGCAAGCTCATAGGCGACGGAAAGCCCGGCAATTCCAGAACCGATCACCACGACATCTGCCCGTTCCGTACGCCATAGCGCCGGAACGTCGGCGACCGAGGTGTCCATCCAGAGCGATCGGGTGTGCTCGTCCCGCACGTTCATCACACTGTCCCTCCACCGAACAAACGGCGCGGCAGGACAAGGGTTCCTCGCTTGGCCCCAAGCAGTGGGCCGACGCGTTTCGTGTCACGGTTGCGTCGGCCGTTTGTGAGGTGGCGCATGTCGACCAGCGCAACGTCACCCGGGGAACGCAACCCGACACGCGTGGTTAATCGCAGCCTAATGCAGCGATCGAGCGCTGCAGTTGATGCTTAACCGAGGCGCAACTTCGGTAGCGTAGCTTGGCGTCTGAGTGATGCATAAGTCGGCGCTAAAATATTCGGCAGTCGCGACAACACGATAGCATTGTGGGCAGGGGGCGTTGCATGGCCGATCGTATAAAGATTGTCTGTTCCAATTGCCGCAAGATATTCAGCGAGCGGGCGCGGCGGTTGAAACAAGGCTATCAGACCCAGTGCCCACATTGCATGAGGTTGATTACTTTCGACAGCAGTTCGGAAGATCCAAACATCAGGCGCCCGCTGAAAGCTGCGCGGGACTTCCGGCTAGCGGCGGAAGAGGCGGTGGTGCTGGCACGGATGGCCGCCCAGGAGCCGAAGCGCGATCCCACATATTGATTGGTGTCAGCAAGCCCAGGC
>JBJMVL010000023.1:0-24725 GCA_045810735.1 Alphaproteobacteria bacterium | reverse complement strand
CGGCGGCAATCGCAGCCGGTGAAGCGGGCGAGCTAGTCTGGCTCGTCGAGCATCCGCCCATCTACACCGCCGGGACCAGCACCGCAGAAGCGGACCTGCTGGAGGCGCGTTTTCCCGTATTCAAAACGGGGCGCGGAGGGCAGTTCACCTATCACGGCCCGGGACAGCGCGTGGTCTATCCCATGCTGGACCTGAAGCGCCGCAAACCCGATGTGCGCGCCTTCGTTCGCGATCTGGAGGAGTGGCTGATCCGCGCGCTGGCGATGCTGGGCGTGAAAGGCGAGCGCCGCGACGGCCGCGTCGGGATTTGGGTTGCAGTTACGGACGGCGGCGAAGACAAGATTGCCGCCATCGGCGTTCGCATCCGCCATTGGGTGACATTCCACGGGGTTGCCCTGAACGTCGCACCCGATCTGTCGCACTTTTCCGGCATCGTTCCTTGCGGTGTGCGGGGCCACGGCGTGACGAGCCTCGCAAACCTGGGCCTCCCGGTTTCGATGGCGGAAGCGGACACTGCCCTGAAAGGCGCTTTCCAGACAGTCTTCGGGCCTGTGGAAGGCTGATTGGCGCACTCTCCAAAACACCGTTGCCGCGGGTTATAAGCATTACTCGAAGGGATTCTGGAGGGGCGTCATGCCACGCGTATCGGCCGCTTTCTTTGCCATCGGCGGACTTCTGCTGCTGAGCGGAATGCTTCTGGGCGAATATATGGGGGCGCATGAGAACTTCGCGCTTGCGCCCCTGCACGCGCACATCAACCTGCTGGGCTGGGTGACGCTGGCGCTCTACGGCACATTTTACACACTGACCAAAGACACTTACTCGCCCCGCCTGGCGTGGACCAATTTCGCGCTATCGAGCATCGGCGTGCTGGCGATGATTCCAGTGCTGGCCCTGCTGCTGACCGCGCCCGACGGAGCGAAAACTTACGGGCCACTCGCCGGCGCAGCGGGCGGCGTCGCGCTGCTTGGCTTGCTGGTGTTCCTGGTCTCGGCGTTCCGAGAACTGGTGCGCAAGCGCGCCTGATCACAGCGTAGACCGCTGGCGGAAGCCTCGTTCAGACGGCGGGTCGGCTTTGTGCAGATCGAGGTTCTGAACACGCGCGCCGGCAGGGCCGCGGGCGCAGGCCGCGATGAGCGCCTCGACCTTTTTGGTTTCGCCGGAAACCAGCGCCTCGACAGTGCCATCGGAACGATTACGCACCCAGCCGTCGAGGCCGAGGTGGCGCGCTTCGCTGGCCACGAAAGCGCGATAGCCAACGCCCTGGACCACGCCTTCGATCCGCAGCTTCAACGCAGAAACGTCTTCGTCTTCCATTGCTTCACCGCGATGTTCCATCGTATTTCACAAGTCAGGCGTGTGCGACAACTCAGCCATGCAGTTTCGTCGCGTTGCCGATAACGCTATCCCTTCACGAAGTAGGACGGGGAGCTCGGTAAAGGTGTAGCGTGCATTTTCATCGGGGGTTGGCGGCATTCGCCACAGCCATTCTTCTGGCGAGCGGGGGGCGGGCCCAGGAGTCTAACGTTCTCACCTATCCCGCCTCGTTTTTCGAAGAGGCCCGGCCCAACACCGCCTATGACATGATCGCCCGGTTGCCCGGGTTCGTCTTCAACAACGGCAACACGGCCCGCGGGTTCGGCGGCACCGCAGGAAACGTGCTGATCGACGGTCAGCGGCCGACATCAAAGACGGACGATCTCCAATCCGTCCTGACTCGCATGCCGGCCGCCGATGTCGAGCGCATCGATCTTGTTCGTGGCGGCGCGCCGGGCATCGACATGCAAGGCCAGGCAGTTGTTGCCAATGTGATCCGCAAGTAAGGAGACTCCACCGAAATCATAGCCGATGCGGAGGACAACATTTTCCTCGACGGGCACCAGGTGCCGGTTGGCAGTCTTCAGATCACGCACCACACCGGCGACAGCATCTACGAAGGGTCAATCAGCAGCATCGGCAATTACGATGACTCGGTGGGTAACGGCACGCACAAGCTGACCCAGTTCGACGTCAAGAACCCACCGACCATCACCGTGCAGCCCGCGCACACAACCGGTGACGGATTCGGCGGAGCCATCACAGGTGCCGCAACGATTCCGTTGTTCGCCGGCCAGTTCAAAACCAACGTTGCTTTGCAGGATAGCCCGTTCGATTCAACCATCGCCTATCGCGACCCAAATCAACTCATCCGCGACGTCAGCGGCAACCAGAACGGCGAACTGGGCTTGCATTGGAAGGGACCGCTGGGGGGCTTTGAGCTGGAGGCGTTGGTCCTGCAACGCCTCAGCCATCTCAGTGACGTAAACACCTCCGATACGTCCAACGATCTCATAACGCACATGCCCGATCACGAGCGATTCACCTCAACCAGCGATACGAGTGAATCCATCGCCCGAGAAACGCTGCGCTACAGCCCCAATGCCGCTCTGACCTACGAAGCAGGCGGCGAGATGGCCTGGAACACCCTGGATGGCACCACGCAATTCGTCCAGAACGGCGTGAATATTCCACTACCCACTCCCAATCCGCATGTTGAAGAGAAGCGGAGCGAAATCTTCGGGCAAGAAACCTGGAAAGTCGCCAACGACTGGCTGTTGGAGGCGGGGGCGCGTTTTGAATTTTCAACCATCGCCGAGACCGGCGAGGTGAACCTGTCGCGCTCCTTTTACTATCCCAAGCCGCGGGTCGCGCTGACCTGGACCCCGGATGCCGACACGCAGGTGCGGGCGCGCTACGAGAAGGTCGTCGGCCAGCTCGACTTCAACAACTTCATCGCCAGCAGCAATCTCGCGGGAACCGGAGTGACGGCCGGGAACGTGAACCTGCGCCCGGATCAGCATTCGCAGTACGAAATCTCGTACGAGCGGCATTTCCTCGACAAAGGCGCCTTCGTCGCGACCTTCATGCATGAAGAAATCACCGATGTCGTCGATTTGGTTCCGGTAACGGATTCGGAAGGCAATGTGTTCGATGCGCCGGGGAATATCGGCAGCGGCACCAACGACAAGCTCGATTTCTCGCTGACACTCCCACTCGATTGGCTCGGCCTGACGAACGGTGTCCTGAAGTCCGTCAACAGCCTGCAATGGAGCCAGGTCCGCGACCCTGTAACAGGTCAGGAGCGCATCATTTCCGCCCAACGGCCGCAGGACATCGAGCTCCGGTTGCGCCAGGATATCGAAAGCCTGAATTCCACCTGGAGCATCTCGTATTACAATTGCTGGGACGAGTGGTACTACCGCGTTGCGCAGATTCGGCACCGCCGCGTCATCCCGCCCTATTTCACGGCGTATTGGGAGTGGAAGCCTGAGCCGTCGCTCAGTCTGCATTTCGAAATCGATAATTTTGGCCGTTTTGTCTACGACGACCAGTTCTTCAACTACATGGGTTCACGCGCCGATACCGGGCTTTCCAACATCGAGGAAATATCGATCAAGTCGCAGCCGCGCCTCTTCATCCAGATAAGAAAAACCTTCGGATGAGCAAGGTGCGTGGTCGTCGCCGTTGGCGTGCGTGGGTGTTGTGGATTGTCATTCCCGTGGTGTTGCTTTGCGCGCTTGCCTATGGCGGCTTTCAGTTGGTGATGGTGCATTTCTATCCCGATCCACCGGCGAAGACTTATCCAAAACCGTCCAACCCGCTCGAAGCCCAACGGCAGGATCTCGACTATTTCCGTCGTGTTCTGGCGCTGGACCGCTCATTTTCCGATCCTGCCAGGCGCGAAGCAAATGAGCGCATTTCTGCGCTTTCCAAGTCCGACAAGGTGCTGCGCTTCCCGCAGCTGCTGGTGACGCTAATGCAGATCGAGGCGTTGGCCGATAATGGACACACCAAAATGCGCTTCAGCGATCCGGCCATGCCGACCGAATTGCCGGTGCGGGTATCCGAGTTTTCGGACGGCATCTATGTCATGCAGGCAAAGAATGACGGACTGCCGCTGCTGGGTGGGAAGCTACTGGCGGTCAACGGTCAGCCGCTTGAGACGATTCTCAAGAAACTCGAGGCACTCAAAGGCGGTGCGCCGATCCACCGTCTTTGGTACGCGGCGACCTACATCCTGATGCCGCAGGTGTTGAATGGTCTTGGAATTGCGAAAGATGATCGGCATTCGGTCTGGACCATTCGGCTGCCGGACGGGCGCATCGTCTCGCAGCGGCTGACCGCCTATGCGCCGAAGCACGAACCCTACGTTTTTGAGGAGCGCTGGTATTTCAGCGAACTGTCCAAGGACATGGGCCCCGGCTGGCGCGCCTTCGCGCCCGATGCGGCACTGCCGGCTTCGTTGCGGGATTCCGACCACGTATTCCGCCGCTGGTGGTTGCCGAATTCGTGCGTCCTTGTCATTCAGTTCAGGTCGAATATGGATGAGGGCGAGCAGAAGATCGGCGAATTCACCGAGGCCACCAAGAAGGAGATGGCAGCGCGCAAGCCCTGCAGCATCATCTTTGACAACCGCTTCAATGGCGGGGGCGACTACACCACCACGGTCAGCTTCGCCCGGCACTTGCCCGATGCGACTCAGCCCGGCGGGAGGATTTACCTGCTGACATCGCGGGCCACATTTTCCGCGGGAATCACCACGACCGCATTCATCAAAGAAGCCGGGGGCGACAGGGTCGTGATCCTTGGCGAACCGGTGGGCGACCGGCTGGCCTTCTATGCCGAAGGCGGCCGCACCTGCTTGCCGAATTCGAAACTTTGCATGGGTTATGAGACCGGTAAGCATGATTACGGAAGCCCGTGCCGGGACGTCGAACGCTGCTACTGGCTCAACTGGTTTTACCCGGTACGGGTGAAGTCGCTCGATCCCGATGAGCGAATTGGAATGAGCTTTGCGGAGTGGCGGGCAGGACGAGATCCGGTGTTCGAACGCGCCGTGCGCCTGGCAACAGCGAAGCATTAGTCATCCAAACTCCATGATCACGTCGTCGAGCGCGAGACTGTCGCCTTTCTTCACGCCGATTTTCTTTACCGTCGCGTCCCGCTCGGCAATCAGCACGTTCTCCATCTTCATGGCCTCCACCACCGCGAGTGCCTCGCCGGCTTTGACATCCTGACCTTCTTTCACGTTCACCGAGACCACCAATCCTGGCATCGGACAGAGCAGCGTCTTGGAAGTATCCCTCGCTGCGTTCTTCGGCATGAGAGCAGCAAGCTGCGCCGCCGCTACGCTGCGCAGCGCAACAATGGCATTCGCGCCGCCATGTCTGAGACGATAGCATCCACTCAGCCGCGCAACCTGAAATGTGTGAGACTGCCCGCTTTCGGACAGCCGCAGAAGCGCATCACCGGGCATCCACACAACGTCAGCTTCGTAGTCCTTGCCGTCGATTTTCGCTTCCAGCCTGCCGCCGCTCAGACTCGCGTCGTCGATGTCGAAGGCCACATCGTCGAGGGACGCGACGTAGGTCCCGTTCGGCTGATGCGCACCATTCAAGGTGCCGGAGATTCGGCCGGCGCGCTCCGTGCGCGTAAGCTTGATGGCGAGCGCCGCCGCCACCAACCGTCGCGTGAGTTCGGGATCGAGTGGGCGTCCATGAAAGCCGTCCGGATACTCTTCTGCGATGAAAGCCGTTGAAAGCTGTCCGTTGCGGAACCGGCCGGTGTGCATGATGGCATTGAGGAAATCGGTATTGTGGTTGATGCCCTCGATGCGGAATTCGTCCAGCGCCTCGCCCATCGCCTCGATCGCCTGCGCGCGCGTCGGCGCATGCGTGCAAAGCTTGGCGATCATCGGATCGTAGTAGATCGAAATCTCGCCGCCCTCGTAGACGCCGGTGTCGTTGCGGATCGTGACCGTGTCGCCCGTTTCTTCCGGCGGCGGCTGATAGCGGACGAGACGGCCCGTTGACGGCAGGAACCCGCGATAGGGGTCTTCTGCATAGATGCGGGCTTCTACCGCCCACCCGTTCAGCCTCACATCGGCTTGCTTGATGGACAGCTTCTCGCCTGCGGCCGAGCGGATCATCAGCTCCACAAGATCGAGTCCGGTGATCAGCTCCGTCACCGGGTGCTCGACCTGCAGGCGGGTGTTCATTTCGAGAAAATAGAAATTACGATTCTTATCGACAATGAACTCGACGGTGCCGGCGCTGTCGTAACCAACAGCCTTTGCCAGCGCGACAGCCTGCTCTCCCATCGCGCGACGCGTCTTCTCATCGAGGAAAGGCGACGGAGCTTCCTCAATCACCTTCTGGTGGCGGCGCTGGATCGAGCATTCGCGCTCGCCGAGATAAATGACGTTGCCGTGCTTGTCGCCAAGAACCTGGATTTCGATGTGGCGCGGCTCGGTCACGAACTTTTCGATGAACAGCCGGTCGTCGCCGAAACTCGCCCGCGCTTCGTTCTGCGAGGAGTGGATCGCCTGCGCGAGTTCTTTCTCTTCGTAAACAATGCGCAGGCCCTTGCCGCCGCCGCCCGCCGACGCCTTCACCATTACGGGATAGCCGATTTCCTTCGCAATCTCCTTGGCGTGCGCTTCATAGCGGATTTCGCCAATGTAACCCGGAACGGTGTTCACCTTGGCGGCAAGCGCGAGCTTCTTGGATTCAATTTTGTCGCCCATCGCTGCGATGGCTTTGTTGTTCGGGCCGATGAACGTGACGCCGGCGTCTTTCAGGGCTTCCACCAAGGCTTCCCGTTCCGAAAGAAATCCGTAGCCTGGGTGCACCGCCTGCGCGCCCGTGTCTTTGCACGCCTGAACGATGCGCTCGATTTGCAGATAGGATTGTGCGGAAGGCGGCGGGCCGATGCGCACTGCTTCGTCGGCCATTTCGACGTGGAGCGCATCCCGATCGGCATCGGAATACACCGCGACCGTCGCAATGCCAAGCTTGCGGCAGGTCTTGATGACGCGGCAGGCAATCTCGCCGCGGTTGGCGATCAGGATCTTGTTGAACAAATGCCGCCCCCCCGAATTGCCCCTGAGTGCCTTCTCCGACTTCATCGTGTCATGATCGCGTAGGCACCGCCGCCCGCGGCCAGCATCGCCGCAGCTTCAAGGGACAGCGGGACTGCCAGGCGGCCGCCGCTCATGCCAATACCCAGCGAAAGCTTTCGCGCCAGGTCGGCCGTCATCGCAATAAGTATCGCGAGCGAGGCGCCTGCGACACCGACAGCCGCAAGCATTTGTCCGGCAGACAAGGTGATCGGGTCCATTTCGACGAGACCGGTAATGGCGGCGAGCGTAAAGAGACCAGCCTCGCCGAAATTGGTCATCAGCAGCTTCACCGCGGCCATCACCACGGCGAGAATGGCTCCAAAGCGAAGAACCTCGCCGAGCTCAAACGGATTTCTGATGGCGGGTTTGGAGTCTGGACCGCCTTTGCCAAGTCTTCGGCTTCGGATGAGCGCGACCGCGGCCGCCGCCAATGCGGCGGCTCCGATCGGCATCGCCAATGAAAGCAAAAGCGGCGGCGCGACGACGACCGCAATAACGGCGGCACGGAGGATGCACACAATCCACGCCGCAACGATGCCGTTTGCAAGGGCATTGCATGTCGCCGTGTCCTTCTTTGCCAGACGCGCATTCGAAACCGTGACCGCCGTTGAGCTGACCATTCCGCCTGCCGCGCCTGCCAGAAGCAGACCTTGTGCCGGGCCAGTGAACTTCACCGCGACATATCCCGCGTACGAAAATGCCGCGATCATGATCGTCATCAGCCACAGCTTATGCGGATTGAAGAGTCCCCATGGGTCGACAAACCGGTCGGGCAGAACGGGTAGGATGATGACGGACATCGCAAGCAGCAAGATGGCCGAGCGGAGCTCAGCCCAGGACAGGTGTCTTACAAAGCCGTGAAGGCTTTCGCGCGTGGCGAGCACGAATGTCGCTGCAACGCCCGCCGCCCCTGCCACGATCGGGCGTCCGAGCACCGCGTAGGCGCCGAGAAGAAACGTCAGCAGCCCTGCGATCATTTCCGTTGCGGAGACGTTGTTCTTCTCGACGCTTTCGCGCCACTCGAAGACGAGGAACCCGGCCGCAAAGGCAAGAGCGATCAGGCCGAATGCCGGACTGCCGATCATCGGGTACAGGGCTCCGGCAATCCCGCCGAGCAGGCCGATCAGAGCAAACGTCCGGACGCCAGCGGCGCGCGAACCGTCGGCTTCATCGCGTTCGCGCCATCCACGCTCGACCCCGACAAGAAAACCGATGGCGAGCGCGATGCCGATGCGCTGGATGAGTTCGGTCATGCTCACGGATGATTCGACTCCGCCATGCTCTTGTCGCGAGTGGCGCGGAACTCGTTGCCCTCGTACCAGTTCGGCCAGTCGCCGCTGTTGGCGAGGCGATAGCCCACCGCGTACAGCACCTGCAGGTCCGACACCGGCCCGCTCAGATCCCAGTTCGCTTGCCACTCGTCCGACGGCTGATGGTAGTGCTTGGTACGGTATTCATCGCGCAGCGCCTGCCCCGCCGCCGTGCCGCCGTTCAGCAGATCATAGCCGCCGCCGGGATCGAGCATCGGCACGCCGACTTTCGCCAGGCTGATGTGATCGGAGCGGTAAAATGCGCCCTTCTCCGGCTCGGGATCGGGCGAGATGTGGCGGCTCTGGTTCGCCAGTTCAAATCCCAGCACATGCTCGAGTTGCGAAGCGCCGTTGCCGACGAGCACCATGTCGTGTGCGCGGCCCTCAGGCAGGTTCGCGTCCAGATTGATGCCGCCGACAATGTGATTGAGCGGCCAGATCGGATGCTGCGCGAAATACTGTGAACCGAGGAGCCCCTGCTCCTCCATCGTCCAGGCAATGAACGCCACGGAGCGCTGCGGCGCCGGTTTGATCTTCGCGAACTTTTCCGCGATTTCCAGAATGCTGGAGACGCCCATGCCGTTGTCCACTGCGCCGTTGTAAATCTTGTCGGGCCCGGCGACATCCGGCTTTACCCCGAGATGATCCCAATGCGCCGTGTACAGAAAGTACTCGTTCGGTCGCACACGTCCGCGAACCACGCCCACAACATTGCGGGTCATCATCTTGGAGATAGTGGAGCGCGCATGCGCCGTGAGCGTTTCGCCAGCCATTGGCAACGCCTTGAACCCCGGCTTGTTCGCCGCGGCCTTCAGCTGGTCGTAATCAAGCCCGGCGCGATGGAAGAGATCGCGCGCGGTATCGAGCGTGATCCAGCCCTGGATCGGTACCATGCTGGCGTTGCCATCCGCCGCGTCGAGCCATGACTTGTTGCCGGAGTTGGAATTGCGCACCACCTCCCAGCCATAGGCTGCCGGCTTCGTCTCGTGCACGATGATCGCGGCGGCCGCGCCCTGCCGCGCCGCTTCTTCGTACTTGTACATCCAGCGGCCGTAATAGGTCTCCGCTTTCCCCTTGAAGAATTTTGGATCGGGATTGGCGTCTTCGTTGCCGGGATCATTGACGAGGATGACGACCGTCTTCCCCTTCACATCCACGCCGGCGTAGTCGTTCCAGTTGTACTCGGGCGCAACAACACCATACCCGACAAACACCAGCGATGAATTCGTTATCGTCACATCTGGCGATTTGAATTGCGGTGTCCAAAAGACCTGCTGCTCCGGGAAATTCGGCGAGAGCGCACCTTTTGGGGTGTTGAAGGTAAGCGAGGACTGCGCCGGATCGAGCGCGATGTTCACCGCAGGCACCGGCTGAAACCAGCGGCCGCGATTGCCGGGCTTGAGCCCGATGCGCTTCATCTCATCGGCGATCCATTGCGCGGCCGCTTCGCCGGCCGGCGTGCCCGGCCCGCGGCCCTGGAAGGTATCGTCCGAGATCGCCTTGTCGCGCGCGGAAACATCGGCAACGGTAATCTCGGGTGTGGTTGCGGGATGCGCCGGATACTGCGCGGCAGCCGCGACCAGCAGCAGCGCCGCCGAGGCACAAGATATGGTGGCGAGCTTTCTATGACTTGTTTTTCGAAAATCCACGCACCCCCTCCCCCCTCTCGTCCAACACTCTGATTGTACTGATCTTTTCTGCTGTGCTGACATGGCTCTCCGGACCTGTGACGCTGCGCGCATGACGTTTCAACGGCTTACAATAGGGCCGAATTCCCGGTGGAGAACGAATTTATTTTTGTCGCAGCTGTTTCAGGGACTTAACGGCAAGCCGGTGGAGAATGGCATGAGACTATGGATTACAGCGCTCACCTGGGCTCTGGTTTCGGCAGGGTCAGGTCACGCAGCGGAGGCCAAGATGGAGTTCTACACCTCAGCCGGAGCCAAGGCGGCTGGCTTGCCGTTCAGCGAGGCGGTGCGTGTCGGCGACGTGCTCTATCTCTCCGGCGCGCTCGGCAACGTGCCGGGAAAATTGGAGCTGGTGCCCGGTGGCCTTGAAGCCGAAACGCGGCAGACGATGGCAAACATCGGCGCGGTGCTGAAGGCAAACGGCCTCACTTTCGACGAGGTGTTCAAATGCACCGTGATGCTGGCCGACATGAAAGAGTGGGCGGCTTTCAACAAGGTGTATGTCACCTACTTCAAGCCGGATCGCCTGCCCGCGCGATCTGCCTTTGGCGCTGCAGGGCTCGCGCTCAACGCCCGGGTCGAACTCGAATGCTGGGCACATGTGGGGAAGCGGTAGCGTGGTCTGGCTGATTGCTTAAGCTGGCGCAGTCGTTTTCCTCCCCCGTTTACGGGGGAGGTGTCGAGCGCGGAACGTGCGAGACGGAGGGGGCATATGCGGGAAGGCGAACGAAAAATCCGTCCAGCGTGCAAAGGAACTGCGGACCCGCATGCCGGATGCGGAGGTGATCCTCTGGTCACGCTTGCGCCGAACGGGGCCACTCGGAATGCGCTTCCGGCGCCAGCATCCCATCGGGCCGTTCATTGCCGATTTCGCCTGCATCTCACAGAAGCTGATCATTGAAGTCGATGGGGGGACGCACGGCACAGAAGCGGAGCGCGCCTACGATGCGCGGCGAGAGGCATACCTTCGCGGCCGCGGCTGGCGCGTCTTCCGAGTGACCAACTGGGACATTTATCACCACCTCAATGAGGTGATGGAGACAATCGGCCGCCTCGCGCCCCCTCCGCCTCGCGCACGCAGTGCGCGCTCGGCACCTCCCCCGTAAACGGGGGAGGAAAACTGTCTCACTGCTTCTGTTGGTGCTGCTCGCCAGCCCCATAAGGGGGGAACGTCGCTAGAAATGGTCGACGCGCTAGTCCAAACATTTAGAAACAGCGTTGTCACCTGCCGCACCATGGAAATCGGTGTCGGCTAGCTCAGCAATTGGCTTTCTCGCAAGGTTCACCGGAGGCTCAATATCTGCTATCCTAAAAAAACTCTCATCGCTTCTGAAGTCCGACGGAGCATACAGCTTCTTGTGATGACCGGCCACGAGCCAAGAAAACATAATCAATACTGCAAATGGAAACAGAACGATAAAACATATCAGCAGTGTCTTGTTGCCCTGAGAGAGCTGAGTTACGGACGCTGCCAGCAGAAGAGCGCTTATCGCATATATGAGAGATATGAAGCGCGCTATTATGCCCAGTGGGCCCCGCGCCATCCAGTGACCGGTGGAATTTTCAGCCATCTTCCGTTCCGCTCATAACGGGATGTTGTCGTGCTTTTTCCAGATCTGGGGGACTTGCTTGTTCTTCAGCATGCGAAGCGCACGCGCAACGCGCCAGCGGGTAGAATGCGGGCGGATGACGTCGTCGATATAGCCGCGTGAGGCGGCGACGAACGGGTTCAGGAACCGGTCTTCGTATTCCTTGGTGCGCTCGGCGATGGCATCGGTATTGCCGCGCTCGTTGCGGAAGATGATTTCCACCGCGCCCTTGGCGCCCATCACCGCGATCTGCGCTGTCGACCAGGCATAGTTCACATCGGCGCGCATGTGCTTGGACGCCATCACGTCATAGGCGCCGCCATAGGCCTTGCGCGTGATCACCGTCACCTTCGGGCAGGTGGCTTCGGTGAAGGCGAACAGCAGCTTGGCGCCGTGCTTGATGATGCCGCCATGCTCCTGCGCCACGCCGGGCAGAAATCCCGGCACGTCCACAAACGTCACGATGGGAATGTTGAAGCAGTCGCAGAAGCGCACGAAGCGCGCACCCTTGCGCGAGGCATCGCTGTCGAGCACGCCGGCCAGCACCATGGGCTGGTTGGCGACGAAGCCCACCGTCGAGCCTTCCAGCCGCCCAAAGCCGGTGATCATATTGCGGGCGAATGCCTCGCCGATCTCGAAGAAATCGCCTTCGTCGGCGACCTTTACGATCAACTCCTTCATGTCATAGGGCTTGTTCGCGTTTTCCGGCACCAGGGTGTCGAGGCTCGTCTCCAGCCGCTGCGGATCGTCGGTGGTCGGCCAATGCGGCGGCTTCTCGCGGTTGTTGAGCGGGAGGAAATCGTACAGCCGGCGCATCTCCTCGATGGCGATGACGTCGTTGTCGTAGGCGCCGTCAGCCACGGCGGACTTCGATGTATGCACGCGCGCGCCGCCCAAATCTTCCGCCGTCACGTCCTCCTGCGTCACTGTCTTCACCACCTCCGGCCCCGTGATGAACATGTAGCTCGTGTCGCGCACCATGAAGATGAAGTCGGTCATCGCCGGGGAATAAACGTCGCCGCCGGCGCACGGCCCCATGATCACGCTGACCTGCGGCACCACGCCGGATGCCAGCACGTTGCGCTTAAACACCTCGCCGTAACCTGCCAGCGACGCCACGCCTTCCTGGATGCGCGCGCCGCCGGCATCGAGCAGGCCGATCACCGGCGCCCCGTTCTGCATCGCCATGTCCTGGATCTTGCAGATCTTCTGCGCGTGGGTTTCGGAGAGCGAGCCGCCGAACACGGTGAAATCCTTGGCGTACACGTACACCATGCGGCCGTTGATGGTGCCCCAGCCGGTGACCACGCCGTCACCGGGAATGCGGTTTTTCTCGGCGCCGAAATCGGTGTTGCGGGCCTCCACGAACATGTCGAACTCCTCGAAGGAGTTCGCGTCGAGCAGCAGGTCGAGGCGCTCGCGCGCCGTAAGCTTGCCGCGCTTGTGCTGCGCCTCGATGCGGGCCTCGCCGCCACCTTGGCGGGCCCGCTCGCGGCGCGCTTCCAGTTCGTTGATAATGTGCTTCATGGCCGCCCGCTCGTGCTCTGTAGGCGGACAGTGTGTGGCCCAGACTCCGGGGTCAAGACTCCAAGAGGCGAAGGAATCGCTCGGCGGCGGTGAGTCTGAAGGAACGGGCGTTTAGCGCTTGAGTTCGAATATGACACCGGCGTTGGCCGACCCGCCCGCCACCGTCGTACCGAAGAGATTGCCCGCTCCGTTCAGCACCAGACGCGACATGGAGATGGCGCCGTCTGTGCAATTCGTTTCTGCGCAGAAGTCGTGCAGGACCGTCTCTGTCCAGCCGGACTTTGACGGACTCAGCTCGAACAATGTGCCGGCACCTTGCGCATTCCCAAACTGCGTGGTCGTGCCAAAGACATTGCCGTTCTCGTCCAAGGTCGGTGATGCCGCCGGCGCGCCGCCATCTGCGCAGTTCTCCTCATTGCAAAATTGATGCAGCACCTGAAACGCGAAGTTCACGCCGGCGGGCGATAATTCGAACAAGGTGCCCGCGTCATGCCTGCCGGAGCGCGTCGTCGTACCGAAAAGATTGCCGGACGCATCCAGCGCCAACCCCGCTCCGGGCCGGATGCCATCCGTGCACGTTTGCTGACTGCAGAAACTGTAGATCGTCGTGTAGCTGTATCTTGAACCCATGGGCGACAACTCGAAAACAGCACCCTCGTCGTTGGCGCCGCCAAGATTTGCCACACCGAAGATACTGCCGCCGGTATCTAGGACGAGACCGCCGAGCGGCGTGCTCCCGCTGCCGCAAGAAGGCGGCGGACAGAAGTCATGCAGCAGTTTGGCGTGCCACTCGCCGTCCTGAAGTGCCAACTGGAAGACAGTACCCCCATTCAGCGCGCCGCCGACAGCTGTCGTCCCATAAAGAGGTGAATGCCCGTCATACGACAGTCCTCCAGCAGCGCCCTGATAGGTAAGGCCGGCTGACGGTGAAGAGCCTTCTTTACATGCTCCGGAACTTGGAGCGCAGAACGCGTGTAGCACCCTGAGCGTCCAATGATCGTTCCCGGGCATCAATTCGAAGGCCACGCCGCCGCCTTTCGAACCGCCTGTCGCAGTTGTTCCGTACAGATTACCGGCAACGTCGCGGATCAGCGGAAACGAAGGCATGCTTCCGTCCCTGCAATTGCCTTTGCAGAAATCGTGAAGGCGCTCATACGCAGCACGGCGGCCACTTCCGGCGGCCAATTCAAACACGGCACCCAAGCCTGAGCTACCGCCGTCTTGCACCACGCCATAAAGCGTGCCTGCATCATCCCGTATGACACCACCTTCGGGGATAGCACCATCCGGGCACCCTGCTTTGTGGCAAAAACTATGAAGAACATGAAATTCTACTGCGGCAGCGTGACCCGCCGCGTAAGCGGCCGCCACCGCCACAATGGTGCAAAACAATAGGTGCTGTCGTCCCTTCAGTCCCATAGCGAAGGCCCCATATTTCGACTCGCGTGACGGATCGTCACCATGAGATATTCCCAGATTACGAGAAAATCATCGTTTCGCCGCCATCTGCGGTGTATCAACCCAGCAGCCGCAAAAACTGTTCGGCGGCAGCAAGTTCGGAGAGAAGCCGCTCGCGGCGCTGCTCGGCTTCCGTATCGCGGCCCCACTTTTCGGCCTGGAAGGTTTCGTCCAACGTCGCGGCGGCGAACGCCTCGTCGGCGCTAACCTCTTCTTCCATTAGCGCCAGTGCCAGGATCAGTGAACCGGTGATGGTCGTAGCGGTGTGCAGCGCGGCCAGTTCGAATTCATCGTAGCGGGCGAGCGCTTGCCTCAATGCACTGATTGCTTCTGCCGGCTGTGGCACATGACGGATTCCGCATCCCGTTTCCAGTCGCGCGCCATAAGTTTCCGCGGCCCAGTCAACTAACGGGTCCCAGAAGTGGACCTGACGCGCAACAAGTCCGGGAGGGTCTTCTGCGCGATAGGCAAGCAAATCATTCTGAGCGTACTTCAAAACCTGTTTCCTGATTTCCGCACGCTCAGGCGTCACCACATCGATGGCGGCGAAGGCGAGCCGCGTCAACGGCATGGTTTGCGTATCCAGCGCGTCGCCCTGCGTGCGCCATTCTTCGGCAACAGCTTCGGCCAGTGCCAGATTGGGCAGCGACAGCAATGCGCGCCTCGGCGTCTTCATTGCCTTGCCATCGAGCAGAACCGTGTAGCCGCTGTCCGGTGAGGCGGAGGCAGCGACGCCATTGTAGAACCGCTTCATGCGTTGCGTTTGGGCTTGCCCAGATTGCGCGCGGCTTCGTTGGCGCTAGTGGGCGAACGGCGCAGGCGTGCCGGGACTCTCTCGCGCAAGCGGTCCGGCAGGCCGTCATGCGGCCCGAGTTTGGGCGCCGGATGATCGGCCCAATACGCTTTGCCGATCTCCTTGTTGTATTTCGGGTGGAACGGATACCAGTACTGATTACAGAAGCGCGAGCGCTCGCCGCCAACGATGATTACCGCATCCTCATCGCTGTTGTTGAGGATAGCGTGGGTGATGCCGGTACCGTTCTTCCAACCGATGAAGTCGCCCTCGGCCATGGGCGTGATCCAACCGTCATTCCACGCATCCACCTTTCCCGTAACGACATAGACAAATTCGCTTTCGTCGCGCTCGGCGTGCGGCCAGCTCGTGCGGCGGCCGGGCTTCAGCACCTGCACACGCATGGCGACGCGCGAGAAGCGTGCGCTGTTATCGAAACGCGCATCGAGTGTCTGGTCTTCGTCGCTGTTGGGATAGCGATTGGCTTTCTTGGCCAGGATGTCGTGCCAGTGAACAACAAACTCTGGACGATTTCGCCTCCGCCCTGCTGCGGAGCCCGGCTTGCCATCATTCGGTCCCAGCATGCGCAGCGGCGCATCTTCCCATAACATACCGGATTTCGCGAGCTGCTCCTTGAGCGCGGGCTCAAGGGGATGCACCGCGCGCGAATTGCGGCGGAATGCTTCCGTGAACACGAACAGCCGGGCATCGGTGTCCGAATTGTTGATGAGTGAATGCACGAGGCCGGTGCGGGCGTTGAATGTTACGCCCTGCCCTTCCTTCAGCCGATGCAACCAACCGTCGGCCCAAAGCTCCGGCGTCCCTTCCAGCACGAACGCGAAGATTTCCAGATCGTCCATGGCGAGTGGCGGATAGGCGCGCACTCCCGACGGAATGCGCAGATGCGCGACACGAAAATGATTGATGCCAGTCGCCGTCGCCAACTCGGAAGCGAAGCCGAAATCTTCGTTTGCGTTCGGAGGCGCGGCCGGCGCCTCGATTTCGCGCCAGTTCTTGATGAAGGAGGGTTTGGGCGGCTGCTTCATGTGCGCTTCGGAAAGGGGTCGCGGGCTTCGCTCTCATGGAAACCTAAAAGCTTCCATGCCTTCTGCATATGCGGCGGAAGCGGAGCGGTCACCCGCAATCGACCACCGTCGGGGTGCGCGATGTCAATGGAGCGGGCGTGCAGGTGCAGCCGGTTCTCGATCTCGCCGGCCGGCTGTGCTTCCGCGCCGCCATATTTGAAATCGCCCACGATGGGCATACCGAGGCTGACGAGGTGGACGCGGATCTGATGCGTGCGTCCGGTGACGGGCTTGGCTGCCACCCAGGCATATTCGCTGCCCGCATGATCGATCACCGCATAGTCGGTGATGGCGTGCTTCGCGTCTTCCTGGTCGCGCCCCACGCCCACCATTTTTTCGTTGCCGCGCCCCCCCTCCTTGGCCAGCGCCAGCTTGATGGTCCCGGCGCTTTTCTTGGGCACACCGCGTGTGAGGGCCCAATAGATTTTTTGCGCGTCGCGACGGCGAAGCGATTCCGAAAGCGCCGCTGCGGCGGGAACAGTGCGGGCCACCACCAGCACGCCGGACGTGTCGCGGTCCAGCCGGTGCACCAGCCGCGGCTTCTGCTTCTTGCCGAACCTCAGATGCTCCAGCAGGCCATCGACATGTTTGGTGATGCCGCTGCCGCCCTGGGTCGCAAGTCCCGGCGGCTTGTCGAGGACGAGAACAGACGGATCCTTATGGATCACAAGCGCTTCCGCTTCTTTCCTGTCCCGATCTGTGGATGATTTGTGAGCTGTGGATCGTTCTGTGGACAGCGGCCCGTCAGCCGCACTTCCATCCTGCAATTGCGGCGGCAGGCGCAGCACCTGGCTTGTGGACAGCCGGTCGCTTGCTTTGGCGCGCTTACCATCCACGCGCACCTGTCCCGTCCGCAGCAGCTTCTCCAGAGCTCCATGACCCAGCGCCGGGTAATGGCGCTTGAACCAGCGGTCCACCCGGATGCCGTTGTCATCCGCTTCCACGGTCGCGCTCTCGGCCATCAGATGACGCGCACGATCCAAAGGCCGGCGAACAGCGCCGCTACCGACAGGATTGCCGAGCCGGCCATGTAGGCCGCCGCACTCGCCCAGGCACCACGCTCGATGAGCAGCGCGCTATCCAGCGAGAAGGTGGAGAAGGTGGTGTACCCGCCAAGCACTCCGACCGTCAGAAACGCCCGCAACTCCGGTGCGATGTTGAACCTCAACGCCGACAATTCAACGATGATGCCCATGACAAACCCGCCGGAGATATTGACGACGAAGATTCCCCAGGGAAATCCGGACCACGCGGCGGATTGGATCAGCCCGGCGAGGAAATAGCGCGCCAGCGACCCAATCGCGCCTCCCAGTGCAACCGCTATCAAAATCATCATCGGCAGGTTCGAACCACTAGATCGTCCCGAAAAATGGCCATACCAGATTCTGTGCGGCTATTCCTGTCCGGCGCGTTTCGCCCGCAGCTTCGCCCAGTAATCCAGCCGCTTCTGGATGTCGCGTTCGAAGCCGGTGTCTTTTGGCCGGTAGAGATTCTGACGCTCCATGCCGTCCGGGAAATAGTTCTGGCCGGAAAACGCGTCATCGGCGGCATGGTCGTATTCGTAACCTTTTCCATAGCCGAGTTTCTTCATCAGCTTCGTTGGCGCATTGAGAATGTGCGCCGGTGGCGTGAGCGAGCCGTGTTCCCCGGCTGCCTTCATCGCGGCGCCCTGCGCGACATACACCGCATTCGATTTCGGCGCGCTGGCGAGATAGAGCACGCATTGCACCAGCGCGATTTCGCCTTCGGGGGAGCCGAGAAAATCATACACGTCCTTGGCGGCAATCGCCTGGACCACGGCTTGCGGATCGGCGAGGCCGATATCCTCTACGCTGGCGCGCACCAGTCGACGCGCGATGTAGAGTGGCTGCTCGCCGCCCGCCAACATGCGCGCCAGCCAGTAGAGCGCCGCATCGGGATCGCTGCCGCGGATCGATTTGTGCAACGCGGAGATGAGGTTGTAATGCTCCTCGCGCGATTTGTCGTAAAGCGGCGCCCGCTTCTGCACCGCAGCCACCAGCGCAGCGGAATCCAGCGGCTTTGTGGTTTTTAGCGCGGCGACTTCTTCGGCCAGGTTGAGCAGATAACGGCCATCGCCGTCCGCCATGGCACGCAGGCTCTGGCTCGCGTCTTCGGTGAGCGGAAGCTTGCGATCGTAGAAGTCTTCGGCCCGTTCGAGCAGCGTTTCGAGTGCGGCATCGTCCAATCGGCGCAAGACCAGAACTTGCGCGCGGGAGAGCAGCGCGCCGTTCAGCTCGAACGACGGGTTCTCCGTCGTGGCGCCGACCAGAATGACCGTGCCGTCCTCGACCACCGGCAAAAACGAATCCTGCTGACTGCGATTGAAACGGTGGATTTCATCAATGAACAGCAACGTCCCCTGCCCCACCTTGCGGCGCTGCCGCGCCGCATCGAAGGTCTTCTTGAGATCGGCGACACCCGAGAACACCGCCGAGAGCTGCACGAAGTGAAGCTGAAAGGCAGTGGAGAGCAGCCGCGCGATGGTGGTTTTGCCCGTGCCTGGCGGTCCCCACAGGATGATTGAGTGGGGCCTGTTCTCAGCGACCATGCGACCGATGGGACCATCTGGTCCGATCAGGTGATCCTGGCCGACAACTTCCGCGAGCACCTTCGGCCGCAGGCGATCGGCCAGCGGCCGCGGCGCATCGGCGGCCAATCCTCCGGCTTCGAACAGATCCGTCATGGCCGCAGTCTAGCCGGAATAGAACACGCCGGGCAGGTCAGCCCGAAAGGCTCACGTGAATCTGCTGGCCCCCACGATCTATGATCATGTCCCATTCACCACCGGCATTGGCTAGGGCGCGATTGAGCTCGGCCACCGAGTGAATCTCGTCACCGTTGACGGCGCGAATGATATCGCCTGATCGAAAACCCTGCTGCGCGGCGATGGATTGGCCCGGCGACAGCACGACCACACCACGCGCTGCCAGATCCAACTGCAGCTCCGTATTCGCGGCCGGAGACAGATTTTCCACCTTGGCGCCGGTGAGCGGATTGCGGCCGCCGATCGTCGTCACCTGGCGCGGCGGATTTTCCGGAGGCAGCGCCAGCCTCAGATCAACATCGCGCGTGCTGCCGCCTGAACGCACGTGCAGATGCGCGGTGTCGCCCGATTTGTGGGTGGCAATGCGGTAGTTGAGTCCCTGCATGTCGTCGACCGTTGCGCCATCGACGGCAAGCACCACATCTCCCGTGTGCAGCCCGGCATTGGCAGCCGGACCGCCGGGGTACACGCTCTTCAGGATCACGCCGCCCGGCCGGCCAAGGCCGAGGCTTTGCGCCACATCGCTGGTCACCGCCTGCCCTGAAGCGCCAATCCACGGCACTTTGAAGCCGCCGCCCAAGGCTCCTTCCACGACGCGCCGCGCGAGATTGGCCGGGATGGCAAAGCCGATGCCGGCATATTCGCCGGTTCGCGAGACAATCGCGGTGTTGATGCCCGCGAGCTTGCCGTCGGTGGTCACCAGGGCGCCGCCGGAATTGCCGGGGTTAATGGCAGCGTCGGTCTGGATGAAGAACTGAAAGTCGCTGGCGCCGATCTGTGTGCGCGCCAGCGCCGACACAATGCCCATCGTGACCGTTTGCCCGATTCCAAAGGGATCGCCGATGGCAAGCACCAGATCGCCCACTTGCACGCTATCGCTATTGCCGAACTGGATGGTGGGGAACGTTTCGCCGTGCGAGTCGATCTTTAGCACCGCCAGGTCGGTGCGGGCGTCCGACAGCAGCACGCGCGCCTTCAACTCCCGCTTGTCGGAAAGCACCACGACGATGTTCTGCCCGCCTTCCACCACGTGACGGTTTGTGAGCACCGTGCCGTCGCTGCGCACGATCACGCCTGAGCCGAGCGACTGCTGCACCCGCTGGCGAAATTCCGGCGACACACCGAAGAACTGCTGGAACAGCGGATCGGAAAACAGGGGATTCACCTGCTGGCGCACCACCGAACGCGCGTAGACGTTCACCACCGCCGACGCCACGCGCCGCACGATCGGCGCAAAGGTCAGCTGCACCTGACTCATGGTCTGCGGCACGGCCGTCTCCTGCGGCACAGCCTTGACGCTTGAAGTAGGCGAACCCATTGGCACTGCCTTGATGCTCGGCTGTGCGACACTGGGCTGCGAGGTGCTCGACACAATCTGATAACCGGCAAGCGATACCAGCCCTCCGACAATCCCTGCGATCACCATGCCACGATTGATCATCTCACCATCCTCAGACGCAAAAGGGCGGCCCTTGCGAACCGCCCTCCCGAATTTCAACGCACGCTCGCCGGCGAATTACTCCTCGGCTTCTTCCCCGGCTGCATTCACCGGACCGGAATCCTGACCCTTGGCCTCGGGATCGCGATCTACAAACTCAATAAACGCCATTGCCGCGTTGTCGCCATGCCGGAAACCGGCCTTCAGCACGCGGGTGTAGCCGCCCGGGCGATCGGCGTAACGTGGGCCAATCACCTCGAACAACTTCTGAACCTGCGCTTCGTCGCGGATGCGCGACAGCGCAAGCCGCCGCGAAGCCAGATCGTTCTTGCGCGACAGTGTCACCAGCTTTTCCACCACGGGGCGAAGCTCCTTCGCCTTGGGCAGCGTGGTCTTGATCTGCTCGTGCTTGATCAGCGCCGCCGCCATGTTCGCGAACATGGCATGGCGGTGCTGGGTGGTGACGCCGAGTTTCCGGCCGGCATTGCGATGGCGCATGATACAAACCTCTTCCGCTAGCGCGGATTAATACTGATCCTCGTAACGTTTCGCCAGATCCTCGATGTTCTCGGGCGGCCATCCCGGCACTTCCATGCCGAGATGCAGTCCCATCTCCGCCAGCACCGCCTTGATCTCGTTCAGCGACTTGCGGCCGAAGTTCGGCGTGCGAAGCATCTCGGCTTCCGTCTTCTGGATCAGGTCGCCGATGTAGACGATGTTGTCGTTCTTGAGGCAGTTGGCGGAACGCACTGACAGCTCCAGCTCGTCCACCTTCTTGAGCAGCACCGGGTTGAAGGCGAGATCCGGCTTGGATTCCTCCAGCACGCGCTCCCGAGGCTCTTCGAAGTTGATGAAGACCTGGAGCTGGTCCTGCAGGATGCGGGCCGCATAGGCTACCGCATTATCCGGCGTCACCGCCCCGTTGGTTTCGACATTTACGGTGAGCTTGTCATAGTCGAGCGATTCCCCCGAACGGGTGTTTTCGACCCGGTACGACACCTTCTTCACCGGCGAGAACAGCGAGTCGACCGGTATGAGTCCGATCGGCGCATCCTCCGGGCGGTTGCGGTCGGCCGGTACATATCCTTTGCCGTTGGCAACGGTCAGCTCCATGCGGAAATCCACCTTCTCGTCGAGGGTACAGATGACGAGCTCGGGATTGAGGATTTCCACATCAGCAATCTGCGTGATCATCCCGGCTTTCATTTCGCCGGGGCCAGTCGCGCGCAAGGTGAGCCGTTTTGGCCCTTCCGCATGCATGCGCAGCGCGATCTGCTTCACGTTGAGCACGATGTCGGTCACGTCCTCACGCACGCCCTGGATAGACGAGAATTCGTGCAGCACGCCCTCGATGTGGATCGCGGTCACCGCCGCGCCTTGTAAGGACGACAGCAGCACGCGCCTTAGCGCATTGCCGAGCGTAAGGCCGAAGCCTCGCTCCAGCGGTTCCGCAACCAGCGTGGCGGAGCGGCCGGCATCATGCCCGCCATCCACCCGCAACTTTTGCGGCTTGATCATTTCCTGCCAGTTCTTCTGAAAAATCATCTCTTCCTCATCGTTCCCGGACGTGTCGGATCACGCCCAATTCGTCGACGGGTTGCTAGGTCCGAACTCTAGTAACGAACTCTCTTTGCCGGTCGTGCGGCCTTCGGAGAACCGCTTTCCACCTTTCGGGGCCGACGCTCCTTACACGCGCCGCCGCTTTGGCGGACGGCAGCCATTGTGAGGAATGGGGGTCACATCACGGATTGAGGTGACGGTTAACCCCACCGCCTGCAGCGCACGCAATGCGGATTCGCGACCCGAACCCGGCCCACTCACTTCCACATCCAAAGTGCGCATGCCGTGCTCGACCGCCTTTTTCGCAGCATCTTCAGCGGCAACCTGCGCTGCATAGGGCGTCGACTTGCGCGAACCTTTGAAGCCCATCGTCCCGGCGCTGGACCACGAAATCGCGTTTCCCGCCATGTCCGTGATCGTGATGATCGTGTTGTTGAAGGTCGCGGCCACATGGGCCACGCCCTGCACCACGTTCTTCTTTTCCTTCTTGCGCGGACGCCCGCCCTTCTTCTCGGCAGCCATTTACTTCGTCACCTTCTTCTTGCCGGCGATTGCCTTTGCGGGACCTTTGCGGGTGCGCGCGTTTGTGTGGGTGCGCTGGCCACGGACGGGAAGGCCGCGGCGGTGCCGCAAGCCCCGGTAGCAACCGAGATCCATCAGCCGCTTGATGTTCATCGCCACATCGCGCCGGAGATCGCCTTCCACCAGATAATCGCGGTCGATGGCTTCGCGGATCTGGATCACCTCAGCGTCGGTAAGGTCGCCCACGCGGCGGTTCTCCTCGATGCCGATCTTGTCGCAAATCTCCTTAGCCTTGGAGGCACCAATGCCATGGATGTAGCGCAGGCCGATCTCGACCCGCTTCTGGGTTGGAATATTCACGCCGGCAATGCGCGCCACGTTTGCTGCTCCTTGTGGTGCTAAACCACTGAATAGATTACCGTTTCAAGCCGCGCGAAATCCATGACCTGGGCCAAAATTGGGCCTGAGACCGCCAGATGACGGGATGGAGTTGGCGCAAGGGCGCGGATTATAGGAATTGCCGTAGCCCAGTCAACGAGGGAAATGGGCTGAAACTCTAGGGGTTTCAAGGGCGCCATTACTGCCGCGACAGGCTGTCATAGTACTGGCAGACCGGTTGTTTGAATCGGAATTCGCCCCTACCTATCGCCAGCGATTCCACGCTCACCCGGGACTAAGGCTTTGATTCTTCGGACGCGCGTTCCGCGAGCACGGTCCGCCATTTGCTCGGCAATTTTGTTCCTTACAGTCGGCTGTGGCCGAGGGAGTTCCCCGCCTCAGATGCCGCCGTCGGAAGTGGGGGTAGTGGTCCTTCATGCGAGGCCTGCCACGCTGACCGTCGAGCTTCCTGGACGCACAGCGCCATATCGGATTTCAGAAGTCCGCCCGCAGGTAAACGGTATTGTTCTCAAGCGTCTCTTCACCGAAGGCAGTCAGGTCAAGGCGGGCCAACCGCTCTAGCAGGTCGATCCGGCACCCTATCAGGCGGCCTACAACAACGCGAGCGCGGCCCTCACCAGCAGCAGAACCAAGGCGCAGCGGTTCGGCCAGCTTCTCAAGGCAAACGCCGTCGCACCGCAGGACTATGACGATGCGGTCGCTGCCTACAAGCAGGCCGCGGCCAATGTGCAGTCGGCGCGCATCAATCTCGGCTACACGCGGATAACCGCACCGATTTCCGGCCGTATTGGTCTCTCGACCGTCACCGAAGGAGCACTGGTGACTTCAGGCCAAGCCGCAGACCTCACGACGATACAGATGCTCGACCCAATTTACGTAAATATACCCCAATCGAGCACGCAGACGCTGGCCCTCCGTCAGGCAGTTGCGAAGGGCGAACTCGACAAAGACACCCCGGCTGTCACCCACGTCGGCTTGTGGCTCGAGGACGGATCGAAATATCCACTCACCGGCAAGCTGCAATTCGCAGACGTCACTGTCGACACAAGCACCGGATCGGTGACGCTGCGAGCGATATTCCCCAATCCACATCGTATTCTTTTGCCGGGAATGTATGTGCGCGCCATCATTGGCGAAGGCATTGTTCCAAATGCCATTCTCGCACCGCAGCAGGGAATCATCCGCGATACCAGAGGTGAACCAACGGCATGGGTCGTCGGCAAGAACAACACGGCTGAATTGCGGACGCTGCAGGTCTCCCGCTCAGTGGAAAATGACTGGCTAGTAACGTCGGGCCTTAAGGAGGGCGACCGGCTGATCGTCGAAGGAACTCAAAATCTCCGGCCGGGCATTCCGGTGCGCGCCGTACCTGCAGCCATTCGGTCTGATCGAATCCAAACGCCTCCCTGAGCGACGATGTCACGTTTTTTCATCAACCGGCCGGTTTTTGCTTGGGTAATCGCGATCGTCATCATGATCGCGGGCGCCTTGTCGATCACCGCGCTTCCGATCGAACAATATCCCAATATCGCGCCGCCGGCGGTCAACATCAGCGCAACGTTTCCCGGCGCGTCTGCCGAAACAGTGCAAAATTCTGTGACTCAGGTCATCGAGCAGCAGCTGACTGGCAT
>JBJMVL010000022.1:0-11388 GCA_045810735.1 Alphaproteobacteria bacterium | reverse complement strand
ATTGCCGTCGAGCAGCGAAACGAGTTCGTGCGCGCGGTGAGCAGAGGTGTGCTCCGACAAAACGCGCTCTCGCGCCCGCGCCGCGACGTGTTCCAGTTCGGCATCGCTGCGATCGAGTGCCGCGATTGTGTCATGGCTGTTGCTGGCAGTTATGATTTCCTTGCCGGGCTCGAAGAACGCATCAAACCCGTCCCATGAATCCGACAAGACCGGAGTGCCGCACAGCGCTGCCTCGAACAACCGCCCGGACGGACACCAGCCCATCGCCGCCATGTCCTGGCGCGTGATGTTCAGCGTCAGACGCGACGATGAGAAGAAGGCAGGGTGCTCGCTGGGTGGCAGGTGCCGCACGAAATAGATGTTGTCGCTCCAGGGGAAGTCCTGTGGATACTGGGCGCCCCCGACAACGAAGCGCAACTGCGGGCGGGCGCGCGCCGGTTCGACAAAAAGCATTTCCAGGGCCCGCTGCCGGTCTGCGGCGTAGGTGCCAAGGTAGGAAAGATCGCTTCTGTATGTCGCGTTCGTCTGCACGCGCCGGTGCACATCCGGATCCGCATGTCCGTAGAGCGGCTGCACGCGCCGCGCCCCCAACTCGTCGCGCAACAGGCCAAGTGCCCGTCCGCCGGTAAAACTCAGGACGAGCTCGAAGTCTCCCAATCCGCCGGCGCCGATGTAAGGAACATCTTCACCGCGCATGAGGCGGCCAAGCGTGACGGGGGTATCCAGATCGTAGAACACGTGCAGCGCGGGCGATTCCAGCACCAGCTCTTTCCAGCTGAGCGCATCCGGACAATAGGAAGTGACGATGGCGGCGTCGGCGCTTTGCAGTTCCTGTTGCGCCAACTGAAACACGTCCTGCCAATCCTGGTAGAGTACGAGGCGGCCACCAGGGATTTCCCAATAGTCGCGGGCGCCGGCGTAATAGCTCACGTCCTTTTCGAAGAAGGTGACGTGATGACCCTGTGCAGCCAGCGCGTGGCAAAGCCCGCGCCAGAGCGTTGCATGGCCGTTGCCCCAGGAAGAACTGATCGTCAGCCCGAACACGACCAGCTTCATGACGCGACGGCCTCCAGTGCGGCTTCCGGAAAACGGGCCGGCGGCAGATCCAGCGTGGTGATGCTGGCGAGCGGGACGTCGATGCTTTGCCAGGCATCCGCGGTCAGGGCCGCACGATGCAGGCGCACGGCACGAATGATCTCCGCATGCGTGACCATCGCAACGGTGCGCGACGGGTATCGCCGATTTATCGACTCGATGTGCCGCAGAATCCGGCTGCTCGCCTCCGCAATCGATTCACCGCCGGGTGGCCGTGTGCGGGCACGATGCACATTCCACCGGTGCCATTTGGGATCGTTCTGCAGGTAGGCGAACTTCTTGCCCGCCCAGGCACCGAAATCGATCTCGTCCAGAGACGTTTCAACCAGAACCGGCAGATCAAACTCTGTGGCGAGCGCTTCGGCCGTTTCGATGCAGCGCAGCCGCGGGCTGGATTGCAGGCAATCGATCGGCTCGTCCGCCAACGCTTGTGCAAGCTGCGTGGCCTGCTGGCGTCCAACATCGGAGAGGTGAACCGTGTGGTCGTCCCGCCCGACCAGCGTTGTCGTGGCAAGGGGGTGATCGGCGTGCCGGATGAGGAGTATCCTGCACATCGTCAGTGTTCCGTCCGGCTGCGGCCGTCGATGAAGTCCAGCGTGCGCTGGCGCGCTTCGTCGTCCGTGAATTGCTGCGGCGGGGACTTCATGAAGTAGCTGGAAGGCCCGATCAGCGCGCCGCCGATATGGCGATCCAGCGCCAGCTTGGCGCAACGCACGGCATCGATCACCACGCCGGCCGAATTTGGTGAGTCCCACACTTCGAGCTTCAACTCGAGACTGAGCGGCACGCCGCCGAATGCCGTGCCCTCCAGCCGGATGTAGGCGTTCTTCCGGTCCGCAAGCCACGGGATGTGATCGCTCGGCCCGATATGGATGTTTTCTGACGACAGCGGGATGTCGAGCTGGCTGTTCACCGCGCGGGTTTTGGAAATCTTTTTCGATTGCAGCCGCTCGCGTTCCAGCATGTTGAGGAAATCGGAATTGCCGCCGAAGTTCAGCTGATAGGTTCGGTCGACACGAATGCCGCGTTCGCGAAACAGATTCGTGAGCACGCGGTGCACGATGGTCGCGCCGACCTGGCTCTTGATGTCGTCGCCCACAAGTGGAAGGCCACGTTCTGCGAACCGCGACCGCCATTTGTCGTTGGAGGCAATGAACACCGGAATGCAGTTCACAAAGGCGCAACCCGCTTCCAGCGCCCGCTCGGCATAGAATTCCGTGGCGCATTGCGACCCCACAGGCAGGTAGGAGACCAGAACGTCCGTCCGCGTATCGCGCAACACCTGCGTTACGTCGGCTTCCGGCGCATCCGATTCATCGATTTCATCGCGCAGGTACTTGCCCAACCCGTCCAGCGTCGGCCCGCGGTGCACGACAACACCAGTCTTGGCGACCTTGGCAAAGCGCGCGGTGTTGTTAGGCTCCGCAAAAATAGCCTCGCCAACATCGCGGCCCACTTTGGCGGCGTTGATGTCGAAAGCCGCCGATATCGCGATGTCACTCGGGCGATAACCGCCAAGCTCCGTGTGCATCAAGCCGGCAGCGGGCTCGTTCTCCAGCGCGTCGCTGTAATAGGTGATCCCCTGCACGAAGGATGAGGCACAGTTCCCGACACCGGCGATGCCGACCCGAACGGACATGGCCGGGCCGTGCAAGCTGCTCTGCATCCCATATTCTCAACAAATGATCCGAAGCAGAAATGGCTCCGGCGTGGCCTTCTCAAAACGCAAGATTATGAGGTTCGTTCCGGCCAAATCTCCGCTTTGTAGCGGGCTTCCGGACCTATCCCTGCAGAAATGTGCCGTCGCGATTTATCGCGGTTCGGCGTTAACAGGGATGGGGCGCGGCGAAGAGAAACGGACATGCTATCGGTGCTTGGATGGATCGTCGCTCCGGCCCTGATCGCGCTCTTCGGGCTTGCGCTGCTCCTGACGGCGCTGGCCCATTACCGCAGAGGCCGTCCGGCGCGGGGCACCACACACATGATTGTCGGCGCTCCGCTCGCCATTCTTGGCGTGGCCGCCGCACTGCTGGGCTTCAACGCCCAAGTGTTCGCGC
This sequence comes from Alphaproteobacteria bacterium, assembly GCA_045810735.1. Lineage (GTDB taxonomy): Bacteria > Pseudomonadota > Alphaproteobacteria > Micropepsales > Micropepsaceae > Rhizomicrobium. The sequence goes on along the minus strand of JBJMVL010000022.1, from coordinate 8,236 downwards.
GGCTGACCCATGAAGGCCCGGTGGCGGATGTGTGGATTGTAGCGGTCGATCCGGCGAAGAGCCTCTACCGGGCGCGGGTGACCCGGCTTGACGGCCCCAAGCTCTCGCAGGATTGCTTGCTCGCGGGCGACGAGTGGGATATCGGCGCGCGCGTGCAGAAATGGAGGCCGTGGGCCAACGTGCTGGGCCTCGATACCACCTATGTCCTGGACCAGATTTCGAATCGCTATTTCACCGCGGCGCGCGGCAACGGCAAGCCGATCACCGCGTGCGACCTGAAGGGACCGACGCCGCCGCTGAACCGCTGGCTGCCCAAGGCGTGGCTCGTCTGGTTGATCCATCACGCATACACCGAGGATCGCCGCTTCGGGTCCGCCGTGTTCATGCCGCTGGCCGATGGCGCCGCCTATCGCGTGCTGATCACGCAGGCAGGCCTGAACGCCGAGCCGTCGAACGCCATCGCCCGCCGCGTCAATGCCGCGCGGCCGTGATCGTACGGGGCGGGATTGTTGATATCAGATGACTTTGGAGACATTCCCGGCCGCATTTGTTAGCCTTTGCTTGTCTTGCGCGAGCAATGTCGAATGGACGGTCCTGATTTCATCTGCGTTGGAATGCAGAAAGCAGGAACTGCATGGCTCTTCGATCAGCTAAAGCTCCACACTGACTTTTGGCTGCCTCTCATCAAAGGCACATACTATTTGCATCATGCAATCACCCAACAATCCGAAGCGCGCGATCTGTTGAGGATAATCGATAGTCCTGAGCGGCTCGGAAAGAGGGTCGCGGATTTACGACCTATCGATGCCCACGATCTCGCTTTTCTACAGCTGCTGGACAGTCATGTTGGGATGGCACGCAATTTTCAGCACTATGCAGCGCTGTTTCGATTTGCGGGCGGGCGAATTTCAGGTGACATCACGCCGGGCTACAGCAACCTCGATGAGGAAACGATCGCTCACATTGCGGCGGACTTCCCCAAGATGCGTGTGATTGTTCTCATCCGCGATCCGGTGGAACGGGTATGGTCGCAGATTAGCATGAAGCATAGACGGGGCACGTTTAAGCTCGCCATCTTGGAAAACGAGTCAATGTTCCACTCATTTCTCGACAGCTCCGAAGACATCAACAGGTTTTCTTATCCCTCCGAGATTGTAACACGCTGGAAACGAGCTGCTCCCAATATCATGCTGCGCCACTTCTTTTTTGATGACATCGTCACTGATCCCGGCGGAGCAAGAAGGCAGATCATTTCCTTCCTAGGTGGGGATCCGGATGGGCCCAGTGGCGACATTGCCCCAAGTCTCAACCGGAAAGCGCGCTATAGAAAACTTGAAATGAATGACAGGGTCAGAGGCATCATCGTAGATCACTTCGCCGATGAATTGCGCGCTTGCAGCGCCATGTTTGGGCACCATGCCGAAACCTGGAAATCCCGCTATCTGGTAGGCCAGGGCGCAATGTCAGCGTAGGCTGTGCGGGTTCGGGAATGTGATACGTAGTCCTCGCTCGGCTGCTTGACTGCTAGGGAATAGTACATGGTGTCACGGAATTGCGGAAACCCATTGGGTGGCTCTGGGCAGTGTTGGCCTCACGCCAGGAGTACAGTCGCCGCTGCGCAATGGCGGCAGTAGAACAAGGCCGATCCAATCGATGCTGCGTCCGATAGCAGGGCTGGCAACGGTGCTGCTGCTGTTGCTGTCCAACGCAGATGTGCCGGCCGAGCCGCAGCCGCGCGATCCGCTCGCGAAGGCATACGCCTTTCTCTACAATGAAATGGACAGGTATCACCAGAGCGTCACGCTGCGGCTGGTGCAGAGCTACGTGCCGACCGCTACATTCACCAACGGGGACATCAGTTACACGTACGATAACGATGTGATGATCGTCGCTCTGTTGGCGCGCGGGACTTCGGACGACGTCGCGCGCGCCCGTGTGCTGGGCGATAGCCTCTTGTACGCACAAGCGCACGATCCTGCCCACGATGGCCGAGTGCGCGATGCGTATCATGCGAAGGCTCTCATTGGCGTGAGCGGCACGCCGAATGTCGCCAACGGGGCAAGCCACACCGGCAATGTCGCATGGACCGGAATGGCGTTCGCGCAACTCTACCGCGCGACCGGCGATCCGAAATATCTGAATGCGGCGCTGGCACTCGGAAATTTTATGCAGCAGAACTTTTACGACGCTCGCGGCATAGAAGGTTACACGGGCGGGTTCGAGGCAAACGGCGCGAAAGTCCGGTACAAATCCGCCGAGCACAATATCGATGTGTATGCGCTGTTCACGATCTTGGCGCGCCTTACAAACGATGCGGCCTGGCGTAGCCGCGCCGATCACGCACAACGAATGATTGCGGCGATGTGGGATACGAAGCAGGGCTTTTTCTGGATCGGCACCGGACTCGATGGGGAGCGCGTCAACAAGCTCGATCCCATTCCCGAGGACGTACAGACTTGGAGTTTTCTCAGTATGCATCTCGCGCGCTACCAGGGTTCGATCGATTGGGCGCTTGTGAATCTGTCGGCCACGAGCGGTTCGTTCCACGGCCTGAGTTTCGCCGCGAACGACCGCGCCGGTGTGTGGTTTGAAGGGACGGCGCACGCGGCGGCCGCGCTCGCCGCCCGCAATCTCGGCCAGGATTCAAAGGCCGGCGCCATACTGCTGTCAGACATCGAAACCGGACAAATAAGTGCGCCGAACGCAAACGGCCGCGGCGTCGATGCGGCTTCGAAGGATGGACTGAAGACGGGGGACGGCGCCGACGACCGATACTACGCGGCGCTGCATATCGCCGCTACCGCTTGGTACTGTCTCGCGAAACAATCCACCAATCCATTCAGGTTATTGAGGTAGGTAATTCAGGTGACAGCCCTCTGTTGCGGTTGCGCCACGCGGCCTGAGAATGGAACGCGTGCATGGCGCGCGTGTTGACTTGGACTGCGCGCGAGCCTAGCTGTCGTGCATCGTCAACCACCAGTGAGTCACTTCCTGATGAACTGCATTGGCATCCTCATCACAGTCGCCCGGTTCGCGCCTTCTGGCGTAACGCCGGCCGCACCGGCTCGCGAGGTGAACGCGCATTAGATTCGTCTAATCCGTTCAACGGTTTCACCCCTCCCGAGCCCGGCAAAGCTTCGGAGGGGATTTTTGTGCCTGCTCCTCGCGTGCTTTGGGTTCGGGCATTAAAAGCAAAGCACGTATCATGACTGACATTGCCGAATTCGACATCGTCCATGCGGGCCGCCGCGTTTCCGGCCACGGCCTCGATGCGTGGTTTGCAGAAGCGCGCGAGCTGTTGAAGCTCGCTGGCCCGCTCGCGCTCACACAGCTGGCGCAGATGACCATCATGGGCACCGACATGTTCATGCTGGGCCACTACAGCACCAAGGCGCTTGCTTCGGCGACGTTGGGCAACACTATCTTCTTCTTCGCCTGGCTGCTGGGTTTTGGCCCGGCGTCCGCCGTGTCGCCGATGGTGGCGCACATCCTCGGTGCCTCGCCGAACGACCGCGCCGACGTGCGCGCGGTGGCGCGCATGGGCCTGTGGTCGGTGCTCATCGTTTCGCTGCCGTTGTTCGTGCTGCTGCAGTTCGCGAAACCGCTGCTGATCTTCTTCGGCCAGCAGCCGGAGCTTGCGGAAGGCGCAGGGTACTTCGTGGGCGCGCTGGCGTTCGGCCTGCCGTTCACGCTCGGCTATCAGGTGCTGCGCAATTACTCGACTGCGCTCAGCCGGCCAACTGCGCCATTGATCGTGATGGCTGTTTCCATCCTGTTCAATGCGATGGCCGACTATTCGCTGATCTTCGGGCATTTCGGATTCCCGCGCCTTGGGCTAACCGGTTCCGGTATCGCGAGTGCGTGCTCCTTTGCGTTCGCCTTCTTGACGATGCTCCTTGTGGTCCGGCTCACGCCGGCGCTGCGGAAGTACCGCATTCTGCGCCGATTCCAGCGGCCGCATTGGGAGAAGCTCGCCGAAGTATTCCGGCTCGGTTTTCCTATCGGGCTCACCACAATCTTCGAGGCAATGCTGTTCAACTGCGCGACCCTGATCATGGGGACGTTCGGCACGGCGAGCGTGGCTGCGCATCAGATCTCGCTGCTTATCCCGTCGTTCACCTTCATGGTGCCGCTCGGCGTGGCCATGGCTGCGACGGTGCGCGTAGGTCTTGCAGCGGGCGCGCGTGACTACGAGGCAGTACGCCGTGCCGGCTACAGTGCGATTGTCATCGGCGCCGCCTTCATGAGCGTCATGGCCGTGGTGTTGTGGACCTGGCCCGGCCCTATCGCATCGCTGTGGCTGACGGACTCACCGTCCGCGCGCGAGGCGATTGCGCTGGCGGTCGTGTTCCTGCACGTGGCGGCGGCGTTCCAGATCGTGGACGGCATCCAGGTGATTGCCGCGCTCTCTTTGCGCGGTCTCAAGGATGCGCGGGCACCGATGTGGATTGCGGGCGCCAGCTACTGGCTGGCCGGCGCACCGGTTGGACTGATCCTCGCCTTCCCGTTCCACATGAAAGGCCTTGGTATCTGGATTGGGCTGGCGTTCGGGCTGCTCGTCGCTGCGGCGAGCATGTGCTGGCGGTTCTGGTACCTCAGCCGGAACCGCTAGCGTCATGCCGCGAGGGGCAGACCTTCTTCGCGCATGGCCTGCTGCACCGATGGCCGTTGCTTCATGCGGCCGAACCATGCAGCCAGTCGGGGAAAATTGCCGACATCGAAGTGCATTTTCTCCGCCCAGTTGAGGATGACAAAGAGGTAAGCATCCGCCACACCGATGACATCGCCCGTCAGAAACGAACCGGTCAGTAGCTGCTCCACGTGTTCCAGCCGGTGCAGGATCTTCTCTTTGGCCTTGCGCTTTTCCTCTTCACCCGCTCCCAGGAACAGCGGCGTAAAAGATTTGTGCAGCTCCGTGGTGATGAAACCAAGCCACTCCTCGAGACGATAGCGCTCCAGACTCCCGGCTTGAGGGGTGTGCAGCTTTTCTCCCGCGCGATCCGCAAGGTAATTCAGTATCGCGATGTTTTCCGTGAGGGTGGCGCCCGTGTCCAGCTGCAGGGCGGGCACGTAGCCTTTCGGATTGACGGCATAATAATCCGCGCCGTCCTCGGTCTTGTGCGTTTTCAGATCGACCTTTTCCAGTTGCAGCCCGAGGCCTGCCTCTTTGCCAACAATATGGGCCGCCAGCGAACAGGCGCCGGGCGCATAGTAGAGTTTCATCGTCCATTTCTCCTGATAAAAATGCGGCCATTCCAGAAAGTGCGATGTAGAATTAGGCAATGCCTTCGAAGAGCGCTGTGGATAGGTAACGTTCGGCGAAGGAAGGGATAATGGTGACGATCAGCTTGCCTTCCATTTCCGGTCGCGCGCCGACCTGCAGCGCGCCGGCCACCGCCGCGCCGGACGAGATGCCGACGGGAATGCCTTCTAGCCGCGCCACTTTACGGGCCGTTTCAAATGCCGCTTGACTTGGAATGGTGATGACTTCGTCGATCACGTCGCGATCGAGAATGGCTGGGACGAAACCAGCGCCAATCCCCTGAATGGGATGCGGACCGGGTTGGCCGCCGGACAACACCGCCGAGTCCTGCGGCTCTAATGCGATCATCCGCACGCTGGGCTTCCGCGCCTTCAGCACCTCACCGACACCGGTTATCGTTCCACCCGTGCCCACGCCGGAAATTACCACGTCCACTTTTCCATCGGTGTCCCGCCAGATTTCTTCCGCTGTTGTGCGGCGATGGATCTCTGGGTTCGCAGGGTTTTCGAACTGCTGTGGCATCACCGCGCCCGGGGTGGATTCCAATACCTCGTGCGCGCGGGCAATTGCACCGCGCATGCCCTTGGCGGCTTCCGTGAGCACCAGTTCGGCGCCCATCAGCAAGAGCATTTTCCGACGTTCGATGGAAACAGATTCAGGCATGGTCACAATGAGGCGATACCCTTTGGCTGCCGCAACAAACGCCAGCGCGATCCCGGTATTGCCACTCGTGGGCTCCACGAGCACGTTCTTGTCCGGAGAGATCAGGCCCTTTGCCTCCATCGCCTCGATCATTGCAACGCCGATGCGGTCCTTGACACTGGCAATGGGATTGAAGAACTCGAGCTTCAGGAGAATGTCCGCCTTAACGCCTGCATCCCTCGCCATTCTGTTCAGCCGCACGAGCGGGGTGTCTCCGATGGTTTCCGTGATGCTATTGTAAATGCGTCCGCGGCCAGGCCGGTGCTCATTCGCCATGTCTCTCTCCGTATCAGTGACCTGTTGAACCGAAGCCGCCGGATGCGCGGTTGGTGGACGGCAGATCGTCTGTCTCGATGAATTCAATTTCCTCGTGGCGCGCAACAATCATCTGCGCGATTTTCATGCCGCGCGTAATGCGAAATTCCGCTTGGCCCAGATTGATCACGATCACTTTGATTTCGCCGCGATAGTCGCTGTCGACCGTGCCGGGCGCATTGAGCAAGGTGATACCGTGGTTCAGCGCCAGCCCAGAGCGCGGCCGGATTTGCGCTTCATATCCTTCCGGCAGCGCGATAGCGATACCTGTCGACACGGCGACGCGGGCGCCCGGATTCAGCTGGATGTCCGCGCTTATCGCGGCAAGCAGGTCCAGCCCTGCTGATCCCGACGTCGCATAGGCGGGCAGCGGCAGCTCGCTGGCATGCGCGAGCCGCTGGACGCAAAGCTTCACGCGGCTTTTCCCAGAGCGCGAGCAATCCGCCCGGCGAGTCTGCGTCCGATCTCTGCCTTGCTCATCTGCGGCCAATCTTCGACGCCTGATGCCGTGATCAAATGCACGGTGTTGGTATCGCCGCCCATGATACCTGTGGAGGGCGAAACATCATTCGCCAATACCCAGTCGCAGTTTTTCTTCGCACGTTTGGCCTGAGCATGGGAGACGATATTTTCGGTTTCTGCCGCAAAGCCGATGACCAACGCGGGGCGGCTCGGACCGCTCGCAATGCTGGAAAGAATATCAGGATTTGCGACAAGGCGAATGTCGGGAACGCTGCCCCCCTCGCGCTTCTTGATCTTGCTGTTGAAGATCTTGTCCGGCCGCCAATCCGAAACGGCGGCAGTAAAAATCGCTACGTCAACGGGAAGCGTGGATTCGCAGGCAGCCAACATTTCGGACGCAGTTTGCACTTTGATCAATTTCACGCGCGGTGGCGCTGCGATTTCCACTGGACCGGAAACCAGCGTTGTCTCCGCACCGGAGTCGGTCAGCGCGGCGGCAATAGCGTAACCCTGCTTCCCGGATGAGCGATTTGCGATAAAGCGCACAGGATCGAGCGGCTCCTGTGTGGGTCCTGCAGTAACCAGCGCACTTACACCTGCGAGTGGCCCGACGGACGTACTTTCCAACGCTGCTTCTATGGCGGCGCCGATCTCGTCCGGCTCGGCCATGCGGCCTGGACCGAATTCACCGCACGCCATCTCACCTTCAGTCGGCCCCACAAACAGCACGCCGTCCTTTCTCAAAACGGCGACATTGCGTTGTGTCGCAGCGTGATTCCACATCCGGACATTCATCGCTGGTGCGATCAATACGGGCTTGTCCGTCGCCAGTAAGGCCGTCGATGCAAGATCGTTTGCATGGCCGTTAGCAAGCTTGGCGATCAAGTCCGCGGTCGCCGGCGCGACCACAACCAGATCGGCGGAGCGGGACAATTGAATGTGTCCCATCTCGGATTCATCGGTTAGGCTGAAAAGATCCAGGAAGGCCCTTTCGCCCGTGAGCGCCGAAACGGACAACGGCGTCACGAATTGCGCGCCTGCGGTTGTAAGAATTGCGCGAACCGCAACTCCACGCTCCTTAAGCCCCCGGATCAACTCCAGTGACTTGTAGGCGGCAATGCCGCCGCCAATGATCAGAAGCACAGTCCTCGTCGGCACGATGGCATCCTCCTACTGCCTATATAGGGGAATTATCACCTTGACATAGTAAGGCGCAATCCCTAGATTTCAGGTCTAGGAGATGGCCATGGCCAAGAGCAACATTCTTTCGAACCCGATTTTCCACGATGCCGATAAAGCCCGCGTGTGGCTGGAGTCCGAACTCTGGGGGCATGGTCCCGTTTGCCCGCATTGCGGCGTTGTTGACGAAGCAACCCTGATGCAGGGCAAGACGACCCGCCCCGGCCTCTATCAGTGCAACGCCTGTCGCGAGCCGTTCACCGTGACGGTCGGGACGCTCTATGAGCGCAGCAAGGTTCCGCTGAACAAGTGGCT
>JBJMVL010000021.1:0-55041 GCA_045810735.1 Alphaproteobacteria bacterium | reverse complement strand
TCATGCCGTTTCCATGCGCATCGGTGTGAACGCCGGTTCGCTGGAGAAGGAACTGCTTGAGCGCTATGGGGAGCCTTGCCCGGAAGCGATGGTGGAAAGCGCGCTGAACCACGCGAAAATTCTGGAGGACAACGATTTCTTTGAGTTCAAGATCAGCTGCAAAGCGTCGGATGTGTTCTTGGCGGTGGCGGCCTATCAGGGTCTCGCCGAAGCCTGCGACTACCCGCTGCACGTCGGCATCACCGAAGCCGGCGGCATGATTTCCGGAAGCGTGAAGTCCTCCATCGGCATGGGGATGCTGCTTTGGTCTGGTATTGGTGACACCATCCGCGTGTCGCTCTCGGCCGATCCCGTGGAAGAAGTTCGCGTCGGTTTCGATATTCTGAAATCGCTGAACCTTAGGCACCGTGGCGTGAACATCGTCTCATGCCCATCCTGCGCCCGTCAGGGGTTCAATGTCATTGATACGGTACGGGTGCTGGAGGACAGGCTCAAGCACATCACCACGCCAATGACACTGTCGATCATTGGTTGCGTGGTGAACGGCCCGGGCGAGGCTCGCGAAACCGATCTCGGTTTCACAGGGGGTGGCGCAGGTGCCGGCAACGGCATGGTGTATTTGGATGGGAAACCTGCCTACAAGCTCGACAACACCAAGCTTCTCGATCATGTGGTCGACCTGTGCGAAAAGCGCGCAGCGGAGATCGAAGGTCGTGCCGCCTCCGTTGCCCTTGAGCCGGCGCTCTAGCGCCGCCAAATTTCTTTCATGATTCCGGAAGCCAAATTATCACGGTTGGTCGACCGCTACGCAGCGCTTGAGGCGCAGCTTGCCTCCGGAACCGCCGGCGGCGAATACGCGAAACTGTCCAAGGAGCATGCCGAGCTTGCGCCGATAGTGCAGGCCGTCGAGGCATACCGGGCGACCCTGCGGGAGCAACAGGGCGCAGAAGGACTGGCCACGGACTCTTCGGCCGATCCGGAATTGCGGAGCATGGCGGAAGAGGAGCGCGCCACACTTAGGGAGCGCATCGCGGAGTTGGAGCACGAACTGCAGCTGCGACTTCTGCCGAAGGACGCCGCGGACTCTTCCTCGGCCATCATTGAAGTCCGGGCGGGCACAGGGGGTGATGAGGCGGCGCTGTTCGCGGACGATCTCCTGCACATGTATCAACGCTATGCCCAGGTACAGGGCTGGAAAACGGAATTGATGTCGGTCAGCGAGAGCGATCTTGGCGGCGTGAAGGAAGCGGTGCTGGATGTGCAGGGGAGGGGTGCTTACGCGAAACTGAAATTCGAAAGCGGCGTACACCGCGTGCAGCGTGTCCCGGTTACCGAAGCCGGCGGACGCATCCACACTTCTGCCGCCACGGTAGCCGTCCTGCCAGAGGCCGAGGATGTGGATGTAAACATCGACGAGAAGGATTTGCGCATCGACGTGTTTCGCGCAAGCGGCGCCGGTGGCCAGCACGTCAACAAAACCGAAAGCGCGGTGCGCATCACCCACCTCCCAACCGGCATCTTCGTGGCGCAACAGACGGAGAAGTCGCAGCACAAAAACAAAGCGCAAGCGATGAAGCTGCTCAAGGCCAAGCTGTACGACATGGAACGCGAGCGGGTTGACAGCGCTCGGGCGTCCGAACGCAAAAGCATGGTGGGAAGCGGGGATCGCTCCGAGCGGATCCGCACCTACAATTTTCCGCAGGGGCGGGTGACGGATCACCGGATCAATCTTACACTCTACAAACTCGACCGTATTGTTGCCGGTGACGAACTCGGCGAGATTATCGACGCGCTGGTCGCCGAAGACCACGCAACCCGCCTCGCCGCTTTGTCGGCCGAAGAGATCGCGTGAACGATCTCCTTCGTGAAGCCGCCGAGCGCCTCCGCGCTGCCGGCATCGAATCCGCCCGCGCCGAAGCCCGCATTCTGTCGGAACATGCACAAAAACTCTCCCTCTGCTCCACCGGAGGGGAGGGCTGGGGTGAGGGGGACCAACTTCAGCAGCTTGCCCACATTCCCCCTCACTCTAACCCTCTACTCCCAAGGATGAGAGAGGACTCTCTCTTCAGCCAACTCCTCCAGCGCCGCCTCGCACATGAGCCACTCGCTTACATAACCGGGCACAAAGAATTCTGGAGCCTAGATTTCGAGGTTGGGTCGGGCGCCCTGATTCCGAGACCTGAGACAGAGACCTTGGTCGAGCAGGCCTTGCGCGAGGTACCGGACCGGAAGGGCGACAATCGAATTCTCGATTTGGGCACGGGGACAGGATGCCTGCTCATCGCTCTATTGAAGGAATTCTCCAATGCCACAGGCGTGGGGATCGACAGCTCAGAAGCTGCGCTGCAATGGGCCCGGAGAAATCGGTCCCGGCATAGGCTGGAAAGCCGCTGCACATTAGTCGAGGGGGCTTGGGACTTGGCGGAAGACGGTTTCGATGTGATCGTCTCTAATCCGCCCTACATTCCAAGCGGAGATTTGGCAGGGCTGGCTCCGGATATCCGTGATTACGAGCCCGAGTTGGCACTGGACGGCGGGCCGGATGGGCTCGCTGCTTACAGGGCGCTCGCGCCGGTGCTGAAGCGCTGCCTTAAGCCAAAGGGAGTCGCCCTGCTGGAAATGGGTGCCGGCCAGGCCCACATGGTGGAAGTGATCGTGGGGGCAGTCGGCTTGGGGATTGGGGAATCCGCGCCGGATTTGGCTGGAACGCCGCGCTGTGCCGTCGTCCGGCAGGTCTAAGCTCCCGGTAACGCTCGCGGAAAAAACAGTTGGAAACTGGGCAGGAAGTCGCTACGTTCCAGGTTAAGGGGAGTGGGACCCCCGCCGAAGCAAGGCTTCGGTCCGGTCGCGAGGGGCGGCCGAGGCGGCAAACGCCGGTCCCCGATAGTGGAAGACGAGCTCAACGGTATGTAACCAGGATGACGCGCCTCAAGGCGCGACGGTCCCTTAGATCATGGGAATTCCCATGGGCCGTCGCGGGGTGCGTCCGAATTACAAGGATCATCAGTGACACGTTCACGGCAGCGCGGCCGTAGGCCGCAAAACAACCATGGCGGCGGTGGCCAGCATCACAACCCCAACCGAACGTTCGATTCGAGTGGGCCGGAGGTGAAAATCCGGGGTTCCGCCTCCCACGTTTACGAGAAATATTTGCAGCTGGCCCGCGATGCGAACGCCCAGGGCGATCGCGTATCCGCGGAGAATTATCTCCAGCACGCCGAGCACTATTATCGCATCTTGGCCGCGACGCAGCAGCAGCAACAGTATCAGCAGCAGCGCGGGCCGCAGCCGCACTACAACGGTAACGGTCGAATGAATGGTGACGACACTCAGCCCGTGACCAGCGAGCCCTCTTTCTCGCTGGCCGAGAGCGGTGGTGCTGACCCGGATGCGGAGCAGGCCAGCGTCGCGGAATAGCAGGATTCCGGCGCGGGTTCGCCCTTGTGCCGCAGCAATTCAAACCACACATATAGACCGGTGTGGCGCCCCATTGTGGGGCTGCGCCTAAATCCAAGGGACGCAACATCGAACTGTCTTCGGAGGTTTGAGTCATGCGGGCTTGAGAGGTCTGACATGGATATCGAGAAATTCACCGAGCGGGCACGCGGCTTCATTCAGTCTGCACAGGGCCTCGCCCTTCGCTCCAACAATCAGCAACTGTTGCCCCAGCATCTGCTCAAGGTGCTCCTCGATGACGAGGAGGGGCTAGCCGCTCGCCTTATTCGTGCCGCCAGCGGCCGGCCCGATCAGGTGCGCAGCGAAAACGAGATGGCGCTCACCAAGGTGCCGCAGGTCCAGGGCGGCGGCGGGCAGGTTTACCTCGCCCCGGAAACCGCCCGCTTGTTGGACACCGCCGAACAGGCGGCAAAAAAGGCCGGCGATTCTTACGTCACCGCGGAATACCTGCTGCTGGCGCTCGCCATGGCGCAGGGGACCGAAGCCGCGCGGGTATTGAAGGATGCTGGCGTCACGCCGCAGGGGCTAAACAAGGCCATTGCCGATCTGCGGCAGGGCCGCGTTGCGGATTCCGCGACAGCGGAGAACCAATATGACGCGCTGAAGAAATACGCCCGCGATCTCACCGAATTGGCGCGCTCTGGCAAGCTTGATCCCGTGATCGGGCGCGATGAGGAGATCCGCCGCACGATTCAGGTGCTGTCGCGACGCACCAAGAACAACCCCGTGTTGATCGGCGAGCCCGGCGTGGGCAAGACCGCGATTGCCGAGGGCCTTGCGCTGCGCATCGTCAACGGCGATGTGCCTGAATCCTTGCGCGACAAGCGACTGATGGCGCTCGACATGGGCGCGCTGATTGCCGGCGCGAAATTCCGCGGCGAATTCGAAGAGCGGTTGAAAGCTGTGCTTTCGGAAGTCGTTGCCGCGCAGGGCAAGATCATCCTGTTCATCGACGAGATGCATACGCTGGTCGGCGCAGGCAAAGCGGAAGGGGCGATGGACGCCTCCAACCTGCTCAAACCCGCCCTGGCGCGCGGCGAACTGCATTGCATCGGAGCTACCACGCTCGACGAATATCGCAAGCACGTGGAGAAGGATGCGGCGCTGGCGCGGCGGTTTCAGCCGGTGTTCGTGGCACAGCCCACGGTGGAGGATACCATCTCGATCCTCCGCGGCCTGAAAGAGAAATACGAAGTGCATCACGGTGTGCGGATCACCGATTCCGCTATTGTCGCAGCAGCACAGCTTTCCAATCGCTATATCACCGACCGTTTTCTGCCGGACAAGGCCATCGATCTGATGGACGAGGCGGCCTCGCGGCTGCGGATGCAGATCGACTCCAAACCAGAAGAACTGGACGAATTGGACCGTCGCATCATCCAACTCAAGATCGAGCGCGAGGCGCTGCGCAAGGAAGGCGACAAGGCCTCACGAGACCGCCTGCACACGCTGGAAGGCGAATTGGCAGATCTGGAAGAACAATCGGCTTCCCTGACAGCCCGCTGGCAGGAAGAGAAGAAGTCCGTGCAGGACACGCAATCTCTCAAAGAGAAGCTGGATGCGGCCCGACAGGAAGTCGAGGTCGCGCAGCGGCGCGGCAATTTTTCCCGCGCTGGCGAGCTGACCTATGGCGTGATCCCGGACCTCGAGAAGAAGCTAAAGTCCATCGAGGAGAAAGAAGGCACAGCGCTGGTGAACGAGGCGGTGACGCCGGAAAACATTGCGCAGGTGGTATCGCGCTGGACCGGCATTCCCGTAGACAAGATGCTGGAAGGCGAGCGTGCCAAACTGCTCCACATGGAGAAATCGCTGGAAAGGCGCGTCGTCGGTCAGAACGAAGCCGTGCGCGCGGTCTCCAACGCGGTGCGCCGCGCGCGCGCCGGATTGCAGGACCCGAATCGGCCCATCGGTTCGTTCCTGTTCTTGGGTCCAACGGGCGTGGGCAAGACCGAGTTGACCAAGGCACTCGCCGAATTCCTGTTCGACGACGACACCGCCATGGTGCGCATCGACATGAGCGAGTTCATGGAGAAGCATTCCGTGGCGCGGCTCATCGGCGCCCCCCCGGGCTATGTCGGCTACGAGGAGGGCGGCGCTCTCACAGAAGCGGTGCGGCGCCGGCCGTATCAGGTGATCCTGTTCGACGAAGTCGAGAAGGCGCACCACGACGTCTTCAATGTCCTGCTGCAGGTGCTAGATGACGGCCGCCTCACAGATGGGCAGGGCCGTACGGTCGATTTCCGCAATACGGTGATCATCCTCACGTCGAACCTCGGCACGGAATTCCTGTCGGTTGGTGAGGGCGCGGAGTCGCCACAGCAGCGGGCCCAGGTGATGGGCGCGGTGCGGACGCATTTCCGGCCCGAGTTCCTGAACCGGCTGGATGAAATCATCCTTTTCCACCGGTTGTCGCGCAGCGACATGGATCGGATTGTCGACATCCAGATCGGCCGCCTGCAGAAGCTGCTGGCGGATCGGAAGATCGAGATCGCGCTCGATAACAAAGCGCGCGAATGGCTGGCGCAGGCCGGCTATGATCCGGTGTATGGCGCAAGGCCGCTGAAGCGCGTGATCCAGCGCCGGCTGCAGGATCCTCTTGCGGAGCTGCTACTCGAAGGCAAGATCACGGACGGCAGCACGGTGGAAGTCTCTGCTAGCAAGCGTGGCCTCACCATCAACGGCATGGAATTCGCGCTGGGTGACACCGATATGATGGCCGAGCAGCCCCCCAGCCACGCTTTGCATTAGGACGATCTGCAAATAGCTTGCGCTGCTTTGTAGAGGTCACCGATGCGCCGCCGCCCATCCTTCGCGAGAATTCTGGGCGGCGGTGTTGCCATGGTAGGCCGTGGCGTCACGCGGCTGTTTGGTTCGCGCATTGGCGTTCGCGCCGCCGGTCATGCTGCTGCATCGCTTGCTCCGGTCGTGACGGTTGCCACCGCCCGGGGAGACCTGCGTTTCTGGTGTCTCAGCGAGATCGGCGCGAAGCGCGCGTCGGCCGCCTTGCGGCAGGAGCCTGATACGCTGGCTTGGTTGGATCAGTACCTCGGCAAAGGCGAACATCTCTGGGACGTCGGTGCAAACATCGGCGTTTACGGGCTTTACGCCTGCTTGAGGGATGAAGTCTCGGTCACGTGTTTCGAGCCCATGGCATCCACATTCGCAATTCTCGCCCGCAACGCGACGTTGAACGGCTTTTCCGAGCGAATCGTACCGCTGCACCTGGCCCTTTCAGACACGACTGGGATTTTCCCAATGCATCTTTCCAGCGTGGAATCTGGCAGTTCTATGCATGCATTGGTGAAGCCGGAGAACGTGCGCGGAGCGTTTGATGCAGAAGCCGTCCAACTGGTCCCGGCGGGCCGCGGCGACATGTTGGTTGCGCAATTCGGCGTTCGGCCGCCACAGCACCTAAAAGTTGATGTCGACGGCCATGAAGCACAGGTGTTGGAAGGTATGGGCATGCTGCTGGACAACGTGCGCACGGTCTGGATCGAGATGACCGCCTATGGCGAGGCGACCGGCGAGAATACGCGTATCCGCGATATTCTGTCGGCGCACGGTCTGGTCGAACGGGCGTTTGCGCCGGCGCAGCACAGCCGCAACAAGCTGTTCGTCAATTCGCGGAAACCCGGCTGATCAGTCGCGCATCGCGCGCAATTCGCCGCCATTCTCGGCCACCTTGCTTTCGAGCGGTAGGGAAGCAAGTTCCGTATCGACATGCAGCCGCTCAACCAGGAAATCGCGCAAGTCGCGGCCGAAGAGCCGGCGTCCGGTTGCAATTTTTACCGCAGCGGGATTGACCTGTGAGTCGTGAATTCGAATTTCATAGTGCAGATGCGGTCCCGTCGACATCCCACTGTTGCCACTATAGGCGATCACCTGTCCCTGACGCACCCGTGAACCGGCATGAATGCCTGGCGCAAAGCGGGAAAGGTGGCCATAGGCAGTCGAATAACCATTCTGGTGGTTCACGAGCATGAAGTTGCCGTAGCCACCCAGCCGTCCTTCCTGCTGCACCATCCCGGAGCCCGCCGCCATCACCGGAGTTCCGATCGGCACGCCGAAATCCACGCCCTTGTGCATTCGGCTATAGCCCAGCACCGGATGGAAACGCATGCCGAAGCCTGACGTGATGCGCGCCCCGTCTACCGGCGTTTTCATCAGCATGCTTCGTGCGCTCTGCCCGCGATTGTCGAAGTAGTCTGCGCCGTCGCCTTTCGCCTGATAGCGATAAAGCGCCAAGGTGCGGCCGCCGACGTTCATGGCCGCGTATTGGATGTCGCCTTCCTTCGCGGGCTGGCCGTCCGGCGTGTAGTAATAGTTGTAGAGGACCTCGAACGAGTTCCCGGGCTTCAGATCCCGCTGAAAGTCCACTTCGTATGAGAACATGTGAATCATTTTCACGACGACGTCGGCCGGAATCCCTGCCTGCATGGCGGCAAGATAAAGGCTGGAATCGATCGTGGCGCCGGCGCGGTGGAATCGCGCCTGCAGTGTTTTGTGCACATCCTGCGTTGCGAAGGCGCCGTGGGCGCCGCGCGAAATGGTGATCTCGTGATCGACGGTGGGCGAATAACTGAGCGACAGGAGCTTGCCGACAGGTGTTTCCGGCACGCTTTCCAGCGCGCCGCTTATCGACGCGTCACCGTCGGTCATAGCATCGGCCGACTGCTGCGGTGGCGTGTAGATGATCTGCGCGACCGGCTGTTCCGGAACAGTGGTGAACGAGATATCGAAGGTTTCGCCCGCGCGCACGGCTTTTGGATCATAGACGCGAGCGAGCGCAAGAATTGCGGCGTTCGCATCTTCCTGCGATACGCCGGCATCGGTCAGCGCGCCTACCAGCGTGTCGCCTCGATCCAGCGTAATCGTGCGCGTGTCGGTGCCGGAGTTGTCGTCCCGGCCTGAGCATTCATCGGCCAGCACCGAGTCGAGCGATGCGGCTGAACTTCCCGCCGTCATGCTAGACTGTCCTGCAGGCGGAGCCGGGCCGAGGCCGGCAAAGTTCACTCGGTCGAAATGGGTGCGGCCCGCGAGCTTCAGGAACAGCTCATAGGGCATCAACCTGCGTTCGTGTCCGCTGGCGTAGCGGTTGGAATCCGGCATCAGTCCCGCCGCGAGCCAGGCGATAGAACCGGCGATCAGCGCAGTGACTGAGGTGGAGACCAGAGCCCAGCGGCCATCGCTGCTGGCAAGCACCTGGCTGGCGGCATCGGTGGAGTGGCGAAAGCGGCTGACCGCATCCGCAAGCCCAAAAACATCTCTACGCTGCACGCCCGCTCCTGTCCCTTCCTGCCGGCAGGAGTGCCCCTCCCAGCCCCACTGTCCGCCCGGAGAGGGCGCGACGTATTCTCGCCACATTGAGCCGCGGCAACGGTTAACGCCGCGTTACTGCTCAGCTTTCACCGATTCGGAAGGCGCCGGAACAATTCGATTGGTGCTGGCTCAGCGTGGCGAAAATTGGCTGTGGAAAAGGACTGCGCCGCCTTCGGCGGGCGGCGCGGTTGGTTAAGGGATAGGGAGAGTTTTACAGCCGGACGAGGAGCAGCTCGGCGATGCGGCCGTGCAGCCAGCCGATGCCGCGAGCAATGTGCAGCACCACGAAGAACAGGAAGATGCCGACGATCGCCGACAGGATCAGCCCCGGCGCGGTGTGGAACAGATGCTCGAGCCACGGCAGGTCGCTGATCTGGATGTCGGAGCGGCCGGTGATCAGGCTCCAGATCGAGCCGAAGGTGAGGCCGAACGACAGCGAAATGCCCACAACGGCGATAACAAAATACGCGACGCCGAGGGGCAACATGAGCGCGAGATAGAACATCGTCGACCAGGTGCGGGTATCGATCAGCGCTTCCTTGATCTGCGTCCAGATGGTTTCGTCGGCCGGCGTCGGCGGCGGCAGGCGGCGCGGCATGCGGACCGCCAGCAGGCCTTCGATGATGCGGCCTTCCACGTGCCCGAGCACGCGGCAAACGCCAATGAACAGCACGGCAAACGGCACGCCGATGATCAGCACGAACAGACCGATGCTCAGCGCCATGCCGGTGACGACGACGGTGAAATAGAAAACGCCCGTTACCAGCGACAGCAGCATGTACATGAGAGCGCCGTAGGCGCGCGGATCTCGCACCACGTTGAAGAAACCGAAGCGCCGGGCGGGCAAGGTTTCGTCGCTCTTGGGGAATGGCCCGGATATGGCGGCTTCCATTGATTTGTACTCCTCTGCAATTTCCTCCGGCGTTCCGTAGGTTTCAACCACCGAGGCGAGCACGTCGGCTTCGCTGCGCCCCGGATTCATGGCGATCTCGTTGTTCAGGTGCTCCTCGCAGTCGGCCAGCGCGTCGGAGATGAGGCCGGGCTTGCACCCTTGTGCCTTCATCGAGCGCTGGAGGGCCGCGAGGTAGGCGCGGACCGTGTCAGGCGGTCGGTCTTGCTTCATAGACCGCTCCTTGCGCGGCGAGCGCGTCGTCGACGAATTCCCGCATGTCCTTCCAGGCGCCCTGCCATTCGAACAGCGCCCGCCGGCCTTCATCGGTGATGTTGTAGTAGCGCCGCGGCGGCCCGAAGGCGGAGGCCTCGACCCGGCTGTCCAGCAGCCCCAGCTGGTTCAGCGACCGCAGGACGGGGTAGATCGCCCCCTGCTTGAAGATCAGCCCGCCTTCGCCTTCCGCCTTCACGGCCTTGGCGATTTCGTAACCATACATCTCCCGGCCCGCGCGGGCGAGCACGGCCAGAAGGACGAGCGAGGACAGTCCGGCCATCAGTTCTTTCCGGAATTTGCGCGTATATGGGGTTTCTGCTGCCACGACGCGCCTTTCTTCCGTCTCCCTGCTATTACGAAGATCAATCTAGCGCGGAGTTCACACTATACAAGACTGCCCTGCAGTGGACCTGTGAATATTTTTGCGGCCTACGAGCAGCGTATTCGGGCTTGCCTCTGCTGCCAACTCAGACACCGCCCGCGCCAGGAGGGCCTGGGTTTCGCGGCGCCACTGCGCCATGAGGCGGTAAAGTGCCTTCATGGTGTTGCTCTGGTCGCCGTGCCGGAGGCGGTTGCGATTGCCCAGCGGTGCCCCCATCCGTGGATGCCAAACCTCGTTCATACGCAATATCTTGACTCTTGAAGCAAGGTCGCAAGGATTTCGCCGATACGCCCTCATTGGCGCCGCCGCCCCTCGGGCGCCATGCCGCGCAGGCGGCCCGCCGCGATCGCGGCTTCTGCAGAGGCACGCATCATCAAACCGATCCGATCCATGAACTTGTTGCAGGTCTCCACCGCCGAGTCATAGCGCCCGATGTAGTGCGCCAGGTGCTCGATGATGCCGGCGCAGGACGCGATCTGCTTGTCCAGCAGAACATCGGTTCGGGCGTCCGGGATCTGGAACGGAATCCGCGGCTCCGCCGGCGCGATCTGACGGCTCGGGATTGGGTCGGCCTCGGCCAATTCGCTGGCCGGCGCCGTCTCGCTGATGGGGTTCAGCCTGGCCGCCACGCCCACCTCGTCCATCGCCTTCTGCAGCAGCGCCTGTTCTTTGGCGCGGCGCGCCCTCCTGGCAGCCTCTTCCTGTAGCGACCGGAAACGGAAGCATTGGGCGTCGGACAGGTTGGGAGGGAGCCGCACGGCCAAAATCCCGCGTTCGTCTTGGCCTTCGAAGGCCTTGGTCCATTCTTCCTCGTGCCTGTTCATGGCACTTCCTCGATATGTTCGTTGTAAATATAACGCACTAACAACCCCGGTGCAACATAAAAATCCAGATTGTCTCATATATTTTCCTCCGCCCGGCCGTATTTCAGCAATTTCCCCAAGGAAAGGCGCGGAGTCCGCGCCGCAGACGGGATCGTCGAAAGGTAAAGTGGCGGCGCCTTAAACCCGTTCGTCCCTGCCGCCATTGGACGTTTGGCCGGCGCGCGCGAGAGTCCTAGTCTCGGATCTTCAGTGGGGAAGGCGATGAGCGGCAGGCTATTTCATCTGACAGTTGTGACGTGGGTATTGCTCGCGGCACAGGCCGCGCACGCCGACATCTCGATCTCCAGCAAACCGACGCAGAACATGAGCTGCAATGCCGGCGTGTGCGTGCCGACCGCGCGGAACGCGGTATTGAACATCGACGATCTGACGAACATGTTAAGCAACGGAGACCTGACGGTGCAGACCGGCGACGGCGACGGTACCGCAGCAGCCATCACTATCGCGGATGGTTTCAGTTGGACCAGCGCCAGCCGCCTTATCCTCAGCGCGCAGAAAAATATTAGGGTCAAAGCACCGGTCACCGTCGCCGGTACCGGTGCCCTGAAACTGAGTTACGGCAAGGGCAATCCCGAAAGCGATTTGAGGTTCGAGCGGAAAGGCAAAGTGGATTTCTGGGACCTCGACAGCAGCCTCATCATCAACGACGTCGGGTACAGACTGGTTGGTGACGTCAAGACGCTCGGGGCAGCTATCGCGAACAACCCGGCAGGTGCTTACGCGCTGGCCAACGATTATGACGCGGCGGCGGATGGAAGCAAAAAAACGCCTGTCAGAGTGCAGTTCTCCGGTTCGTTCGAAGGTCTTGGTCACCTCATCAACAATTTGAGTCTGCAGGGCTCTGTCAGGTTGGGATCTCACGGCCATTACACCGGGCTCTTCCCTTACCTGCTTGCCGGCAGCCTGGTCCGCGACCTCACGCTCCGTCACGTCAATGTCATAGCCGCCACCGGGCAGACGCACATGGGCGCCATTGCAGGAACGAATGAAGGTACTATCGCGCGCGTGATTGTATCCGGCAAGGTTTCCGGGAGCGGTGACCAATCGTATATTGGTAGTATCGTTGGCTTTAACATCGGCATGCTGCGCGATTCCGCGGCCACTGGCATCAGTGTCGGCAGCGGTGGCCACAATGGTTCCACTGGCGGCCTCGTCGGGCTTAATTACCATTCCGGCTCCATCATCCGGTCGGCGGCGATCGGCACGGTCTCGAGCAGCGGCGGCGGTCTGGCTGGAGACAACCTTGGAGCAATCTCTCAATCCTACGCAGACGTTGCCGTTACGGGCGATGCTGCCGGCGGCCTGGCTGAGCGCACGTACGGACAGATCAACAATTCCTACAGCCTTGGTGCGGTTAGCGGGACCGAGGTCGGAGGTTTCGCGGCAGCGAACTATTCGTACGTTCGGAGCAGCTATTCAACGGGTGCCGTAAGCGGTCGTTATCATGGCGGCTTTGTTGATTGGAGCGACAAAGACGCCGTTGAATCTTCGGATTACTGGGACCTGAATACCAGCGGCATATCCGATCCTTCGCAAGGCTGCGGAGTTCACCCCCCCAACTGCCCCGGCGTGACCGGGCTTAAGGACAAGGACCTGAAATCTCGACTGCCCGACGGCTTCGATCCGAAGATCTGGGGGCAGTCGCCACACATCAACCACGGCTATCCGTATCTGCTCGCCAACCCGCCGCAATAGGACAGCGAGAAGAAACAATCTCTCCTCCTGATGTCAGCCGTGTGGTTCGCCGTGCTCGCGGCGCAGGCGGCACACGCGGATATCTCCATTTCCAATAAGCCGACGCAGAACATGAGCTGCAACGCTGGCGTGTGCACAGCCACCGCGAATAAGGCAGTGCTAAACGTCGGCGATCTTCAGACGATGCTGGCGAGCGGCGACGTGGCGGTGAGGACCGGCACGCTGGCGAAAGACATTGACCTCGACCAGCCGCTCACCTGGGCCAACATCAGCCGCCTGACGCTCGACGCGCAGCAGTCAGTCGTTGTGAAAAAAAAGGTGACCATCCCCGGCGCCGGCGCGCTCACCATCATCACCAACGACGGCGGCAAGCACGGCGAGTTCATCATAGTGCCGGAACACGGCAGCGTGCAGTTCTGGGATCTGGCCAGCAGTCTCGTCATCGACGGCAACAGCTACACACTTCTGAAAACAGTTCGTCAGCTTGCAAAGGCCGTCAAAGCGAATTCGGCGGGCCTCTATGCGTTTGCAAGAAACTACGATGCAGCCCACGACGGGAGCTATTCAAGGTCGCCGGTCTCCCAAGGTTTTAACGGAATATTCGAGGGGCTTGGCAATGTGGTGTCCAATCTGTCGATTGTTGACGATCATCAATCTGCCATCACGGGCCTGTTTTACGGCAGTATTGGAACGATCCGGGATATCGGACTCAGTCACGTAGCGGTCACGGCAAGCGGAGGACGCTTCTCAGAAGTCGGCGGCCTGGTAGGGAGAAACTTTGGCTATGTTATCCGGTGTTTCGCGACCGGAACGGTGGGCGTGAAGAAGAAGGGCGTTGTCGGAGGTCTGGTTGGCCATAACATCTCAGCGCTCATCAGCAATTCGTCCGCGGCGGTAGCGGTGTCGGGCGGGAAGTATTCCAATAGCGGGGGATTGGTCGGCCGAAATGAGGGTTCGATAGATCGATCCCACGCTTCCGGCCCAGTCACCGGCGGAGCGTTTGTCGGCGGGCTTGTAGGCTCGATGCTTCAGTCGGGCGGAGTGATTACGCTGTCTTATGCAACCGGCGATGTCTCGGGCTGGGCTGCCGCAGGAGGGCTAGTAGGAGTGACCGGATTACCGGGCGGCAGCTTCTTTGTCGATCAGTCCTTTGCTACCGGCAACATCTCGGGAAGCGGCAGTGTCGGAGGTCTCATGGGCTGGACTGACGCTTCAGTCACAAACTCCTACGCTACCGGCGCGGTAGGCGGCGCAGACAGTTCCACCGCGGGTGGGCTGATCGGCAAGGCCACTGGTTATTTCAGCCAGACGTATTCCACAGGAACGGTAACGGGCCGACATGACGGCGAGATAGGTGGCTTTATCGGGGAAGATGGTCGCAGTTCTTTTCAATTGGATTATTGGAACCTCGATGCTAGCGGAATCAATGATCCGCATAAAGGCGCTGGAAACATTCTCGATGATCCAGGCATCACAGGGCTGACAGACGTGCAGCTTAAGTCCGGATTGCCGGATGGGTTCGATCCGAAGGTGTGGGCACAGTCACCGAACACCAACAACGGCTATCCGTATCTGCTCGCCAACCCGCCGCGGTAGAGGAGAGTATCATGGGGAAGGTTTCACTATTAGCAGGCGCAGCACTTCTCACGCTGGCCAACGCCGCACAGGCTGATCTCTCGATCTCCAACAAGCCGACGCAGAGCATGAGTTGCAGCGCCGGCGTCTGCACGGCCACCGCGCCGAAAGCAGTGCTGAACGTCGGCGATCTTCAGATCATGCTGGCGAGCGGCGACGTGGCGGTGAAAACCGGCGCGCTCGCGAAAGACATCGCTATCGATCAGCCGCTCACCTGGGCGACCACGAGCCGCCTCACGCTCGACGCAAAAGACTCGGTTGTCGTCAATCGAGCGGTGACCGTTACCGGCACGGGCGGGCTGACAATCACAACCAATGACGGCGGCAAGAACGGCGATCTGCTGTTTCGCGAGAAAGGCAAGATCGCTTTCTGGGATTTGCAGAGCAGCCTTGCCATAAACGGCAAAGCCTATGCGCTGACGAATACGTTTCGCGGATTGATCGAAGCCATCGCGTAGAAGCCGAACGGTTGGTACGCGCTCGCTTCCGATTACGACGCGAAGGACGATGGAACGTACCGAGCAGTACCCATCGATGTGCTCGACGGCGTGGTTGAGGGGCTAGGGAACAAGATCGCCAATCTTTCGATCGATGTTCACAGCAATGGCGCGCATCGTGGCCGGCGATCCACGCCGCCCGCCGCAGCGTTCAGACAAAACAACGGCGTCATCCGCGATCTTGCGCTGGTGGATGAAACCGTCCTCGGTGATCAAAAAGGTTATGTGGCTGGGCTGGTTGAGAATAACTACGGCACAGTCAGCCACTGTTTCGTCTCTGGCATGGTCAAGGGACGAGCTGGCGGCGGCCTGGTTAGCACCAATGTTGGAACAGTGACCGCGAGCGCATCGGCGGCCGCGGTTCATGGAGGGCAACGCGGCGGGCTCGGCGGTCTGGTCGGCTGGAACGGTGGAACAATAAGCCAGTCTTTCGCAACCGGCGGCATTTCGAATGGCGGCTCCAACGCGGGAGGGCTCGTTTCCTTCAATGAAGGGCAGGTCCGCGACTCCTACTCTATAGGCTCCGTGGACAAGAACCGGACGGACGATCACACGGGCGGCCTGGTAGAAGAGACACACGGTAGCATCAGTACCTCTTATTCCACCGGCTTCGTGGGCGGTTATCCGGGGAGCGAGGGGGGCCTAATCGGTTGGGATGCGGTGTCGAACAATACCGACACATATTGGGACCTCGATACCAGCAATGTGAGCGATCCCGCCCGGGGCGCAGGCAACATCGACAACGATCCTGGCATCACGGGTCTGACCGACGTGCAGCTCAAGTCCGGACTGCCGGCCGGATTCGATCCGAAGGTGTGGGCGCAGTCGCCCAACATCAACAACGGCTATCCGTATCTGCTCGCCAACCCGCCGCGATGAACGGCGTTACTGGCTGTGATGAACGCGATGCCGTTTGCGTCGTCCGGTTTTCACGCGCAAGCTGGCGATCATCGGGGAAGGGGAGGGGATCCGTGAAAATCATCGGCATTCTGCTGTGTGCCACCGCGCTCGCAGCTTCTGCTGGGCCGACTATAGCGGCCGGCAAGCATCCGGTCGCCTCGGTGTCGGGCCGCTTTGCGCAGCGCGTGGTGTCCGGCGCGCCGGGCAGCGTGGTGCTCTACGACCAGAACACCGGAGATTCCGGGGCCGCCATTTCGTCGCAGAATTTCGGCAGCGATCTCGATTCCTATGACGACCAGGCGGCCGACGATTTCGTCGTTCCCGCCGGCCACCGCTGGCGGGTGAAGGAAGTGGACGTCAGCGGCGGCTACACCGAAGGCGCGGCAGTGTCCCAGCACATCACCATCTACGCCGACCACAATGGCGTACCGGGAAACGTCGTCGCGGACTGCGATGGACTGCACGGCACCGACAACGGCGGTTCGTTCGCGATCCGCATTCCGAAGGTGTGCAAGATCATGCTTCGCAGCGGCACCTACTGGCTTGCCGTGGTGGCGAACCAGTCGACCGGCCAGTGGCTGTGGGAGGCGCGCATGCCGATCGTCGGCAACGAAGCGGTCTGGCAGAATCCCAATGGCGGCTGGGGCCTGTGCAACAACTGGGGAACGCTCGAACAGTGCTTCGGCCTGCCCGACGATCTGATGTTCACGCTGAAAGGCAGAGACAGGCTGAAGTAGCGCCGCCGCCGCGCATCGGGTTTTGCACCTACGGTGTCACGCCATAGATGACGCCATTGTTGTCCTGCCCGCCGTCGAGCGTGGTGCCGAGGACATGACCGGTGCTTTGATCGAGGATGGGGCGCGATACAGGATGCGATCCGTCTGTCCCACCTGCGAAGCTGTGCAGTACGGTTTCCGTCCACTGACCACCGCTGTTGGGGTGAAGCGAAAAGACCACGCCCTGACCGGAGGCGCCGCCGTAGCGCGTGGCGCCGTAGAGGATGCCGTCCGGATCGTCGCGTTGAATCCCTACGGGAGAATTGCCGTCGGTGCCGCCGGTAAAGTTATAGAGGGTGCTGAATTTGGGCCGGCCGCCCACGTTGCGGATTTGGAAAACCGTGCCGTAACCGTAGATCCCGCACGAGCTCGTCACGCCATAAACCGTGCCGTCGCCGCTGACGGCGAGATCGAGAGGATAGCAGCCGTCGTCGCCGGTGAAGGCGTGCTGCACGGATTCATTCCAGACGCCGCCGGTTTCGGCGAGCAGAAACACGTTCCCATATCCGCGCTGCCGCCGAAATCGGTGCTGCCAACCAGGGTTCCCGCATTCGGTCCGGCGCGTAGCTGGGTTTCCGCCCTGCAACCATCGGCGCCACCGTGGAAACTATACAGCACGTTGAAGGTGGCGCCCTGCTCATCGAGCTGAAAGGCCGTGCCGCAGCCCGCGCTGCCGCCCTGATATGTGGTGCCGAACAGTGTGCCGGTGACTTTGTCCCGCAACAGCATGCCGTAGGGGAAAGCGCCGTCCGACTGGTTGAAGTTGTGGAGGATGGTTTTGCTCCACGCCCTGTTGGCGAAGCGCAGCGCATAGACGGTGCCGTATTTGGCGCCGCCGTTCACCGTCGTACCGAACAACGCGCCAGTGCTGGGATCACGGATGACCCCGGCATACGGAGTCCTGCCGCCCTTGCCGGCCGAGAAACTGGTGATTTCCTTGGCATTCCATTGGCCGCGCTTCTGCTTCAGCTGGTACACCGCGCCATAGCCGGATTTCCCGTACAGAGACGTGCCGTAAATGGTGCCCGCGTCGAGCTGCAACAGGCGGC
Source organism: Alphaproteobacteria bacterium (assembly GCA_045810735.1). Taxonomy (GTDB): domain Bacteria; phylum Pseudomonadota; class Alphaproteobacteria; order Micropepsales; family Micropepsaceae; genus Rhizomicrobium. Next base: position 37,283 of record JBJMVL010000021.1, on the reverse strand, counting down.
CCAGTGCGCCGTAATTGTAAGGGAAGCTGTAAAGCACAGTCGCGCTCGATGCCGCCGCTGGCTGTGCTGAAACACCTGCAAGAAAAACGGCGCACGTTGCGCACAGAACTTCGGCGGCCTTCATCACCATATCTCCGGTTCCCAGCGCCGGCTACGGCGTCACGGCATAGATGACGCCATTGTTGTCCTGCCCGCCGCTGAGCGTCGTGCCGAAGAGCTGCCCCGTGGTCGGATTGATGATGGGACGGGATGCGGGATGCGATCCGTCGCTTCCGGCCGTGAAACTGTGAAGCACGGACTCGGTGAATTGATTGCCGACCGCCGTCAGGCTGAAGAGCGTTCCCAGACCCGAAGTCCCGCCGTAGGTGGTGGTCCCGTAACACGTGCCAGTCGCCTCGTCGAGCTGAATTCCGATCGGCGAGTTGCCATCGCTCCCGCCGGCGAAGTTGTAGATGACGCTGTAATTCGGGCGGCGGTTGACATTCGTGATGCGGAACGCGACGCCCGCATTGTGCGTGCCCCCGCTGGTGGCGACCCCATAGACTATCCCATCGCTGGCGACCGCGAAGTCCACCGGATAGGCGCCGTCGCTGCCGTTAAAGGCGTGCAGGAGTTTTTCGGTCCACACGCCGCCCTTTTCCTTGAGGAGGAACATGGTGCCGCTGTCCGAACTGCCACCGAAGTCGGTGCTGCCAATGAACGTCCCGACTGTCGCTCCGGCGCGCAGCTGCGTTTGAGGATTGCAGCCGTCGCTGCCCCCCTGGAACGCGTGGGTTATGGAGTAGTGGCTTCCATCTGGATCGATCTGGAACGCGACACCGCAACCCTGTGATCCGCCTTTCAGCGTTGTGCCATAGAGCACACCGGTCGCCTTGTTCCTGAGTAGCATGGCGTAGGGCGTGGCGCCGTCGGATCCGGTAAAGTTGTGAAGGATCATTTTTGTCCAGCTGCCGCCGGCGTGGGTGGCTGAAAAAACTGTGCCGTTCTTGCTGGTGCCGCCGCCCGTTGTGGTTCCGTACAGAGCGGTGATATTGGAGTCTCCAATGACGCCGGCATAGGGATGCCGCCCGTCATTGGTGCCGCTGCCGAATTGCACGATCTCGTGCACCGTCCAGGAACCGCGCTTCTGCTGGAGCTGGTAGACGGAGCCGCCGCCGGTTTCACCGTAATAGGCGGTGCCGTACATGACGCCGGATTTGTTGTTCAGCAGCCGGCCGAACGGCTCGGCGTTTTGTGGAAAGCTGTACAGCACGCTTTCACTGGAGGCGGCGGCAATCCCGGCCGACAGCATCAAGGATGTGCAAAAGAGCGCGGCGCAACCGAATTGCGGCAGTATCTTCATTGTATTCCCCCGGCCAAAGCCTCAATAGCGCAAATTGTAGCAAGGTTTTCGGGCAGGGGATACAAGTAACCGAATAGACACGCTGTTGCGGATGCAGGTCACTCGGTTAGGGCGGCGCGGAAAAGCAGAAAGCCCAAAAGTCCGGCAAGGCCCAGTGAAAGCGGCACGGCGAACATCGCAAGCATCAGCCAGCCACTCGCGGTTTCCGACTGCGCCTTCGTCATCGTCTCGAGGGGTGCGACGTGGGCGGCGAAGGCAGGCGCGTTGCGCATCTCCATCCGGCAGCGCAGCGGGTTCGAATATTGAAGGTGGGAATCCAGCTGGCAACTGCCGAGGGTCGTCACCGGCGCGCTCTCGAACTTCGGCGTGGCCGGCTCCGCGGCGATAATCGTATGGATGCCCTCTGAAAAAGCATGCCGCGCCACATAGCCGCCGATGAAAATCGCCAGCATGATCATCAGCAGGGACTTCAGCGCAGATCCGATCCCGTCCATCCATCGCAACCGGGCGAATTGGCGATTTTGCCCGGGTTCCGTTGCCGTCGGCTTAATCGCGGCTACAGGAGGACCGCTTGGGCAGAGCGCCGAAACCTACAAATCTGGGTCAAAGAGACTTGAAATTGAGAATTAGTCGCGAATATAATAGGCAGCCTTTGTTGAGTTGGCTCCATGTTTTATCGCCTGTCCCTCATCGTTCCGGCCGCACTGCTTGTCGTTTTGGCGGGTTGCGGCAATGAAAGCGCCGGCATTCCCGTGAGCTTGAAGGATCACCGGTTTACGCCGGCCGAGATCCACGTACCGGCCAACCAGCCGTCGCTCATCACGCTCACCAATCAGGACGGTGCTGCCGAAGAATTCGACTCCGCGGCGCTGAAGGTTGAGAAAGTCGTTCCCGGTCACGAAAGCGGCAGTGTGCGGCTCCGGCCGCTGGCGCCCGGCCGCTATCCCTTCATGGGCGAATATCATGCGGACACGGCGCGCGGAGTCGTGATCGCGGATTAGCCATGCTTGCTGCGCTCGTTATTGTTTTTCGTGAGGTGATCGAGGCTGGCCTGATCGTCGGCATCGTGCTGGCCGCCAGCAAGGGCATCGCGCAACGCGGGCGCTGGGTCGGCATGGGTGTCGCAGGCGGCATTCTGGGTGCGTGCGTCGTGGCGATCTTCGCCGGCCGCATTGCAAGTTTGTTTTCCGGATCGGGACAGGAGATTTTCAACGCCACGGTCCTGCTCCTCGCCGTTGCCATGCTCACCTGGCACAACGTCTGGATGGCGGGGCACGGCCGCGAGATGGCGCGGCACATGAAAAGTGTCGGCGCCGCCGTTTCCGCGGGCGAGCGCCCGCTGGCCGCGCTCGCCATTGTTGTCGGTGTTGCCGTGCTGCGCGAAGGCTCCGAAGTCGTGCTGTTCCTCTACGGCATCGCGCAAACCACAACCCGCGCGTCGATGCTCGCCGGTGGTGCGCTTGGCCTGCTCGCCGGTGCGGCGATGTCCGCACTGATGTATTACGGCCTGCTGGCAATTCCGGCGGGCAAGCTGTTCCGCACCACCGCATGGCTCATCACCCTGCTTGCGGCGGGCATGGCCGCGCAGGCCGTGCTGTTCCTGCAGAATGCCGGTTATCTCAACGTGCTGATGCGCTCGCTGTGGGACACGTCGTGGCTGCTGCCTGACGGCGGCGAAGGCTGGCGCGGCATCCTCGGCAAGATGCTGCATACGCTTATCGGCTACACGTCGGCGCCCGACGGCGCGCAGCTGATCGCGTACGTCGCCACCATTGCCGCCATCGTTGGCCTGACGCGGTGGGAACGAAACCGTCATCCGCGCGGCACACTCATTGCCACACCCGCCTGAAACGACAACGCCGCTGATTGCTCAGCGGCGTTGTGCACGTTCCTAAGATCGAGGAGGCGGCCCGTCGTCGGGCGGTCCCTGGTCGTCGGGACCATATCCGTCCGGTGGACCCTGATCGTCAGGCGAACCTTGTTCGTCCGGACCGTAATCGCCCTGATCGCCGGGCCCCATGCCGCCCCCCTGAGGACCATAGCCGCCACCGCCTGGACCATACTGGCGGCCGCCCTGAGGCCCATAGCCGCCACCACCTGGACCATACTGGTCACCACCCGAAGGACCGTAATCGCCGCCGCCATATCCGCCGCCCGGCTGAGCCGGTACCGGCTCCCAATTGCCGCGGCAGGTGCGGACATATGGATAATAACCTTGCGGGTCGCGACAGTAGTACCAGTAGTCGCCGGAATCGCCGCTCGGCTCATCGTAATAGGTTTCCGAAACATAATCCGGGTACGGATAAACCGGCGCGGAGTAGAAGAACCACCCGCCGTTCGCCCACCACCACCAGCCGTTGCGGCCGTTTCGACGTCCATGCCACCAGCGTCCGTGCGTCCATGCAGCGCGCTCGCGCGGCGTGAAGCGGTTGACATGCCAGCCTAGACGAGCACGGAACGGATTTACGCGGACGGTCACCCGTCCGGGAACACCGCGCACCCGCACGTCGGGTGGCACGCGGCGAGAACGATCGACATGCACCACAGCATGCGGACGGTCCGACGGCCCTATCCGCACGCGCGCTCGTACGTCGTCCGCCGCCATGGCCGGCGCAGTAAGCGCCGTGCCCAACAGCAGACCAAAGAGAATTCGTTGTGATCTCCGCATCTCATACCTTTCCCGAGAATTGCTCGCCGCATCATCGAAGGGACCGGCTGAACACAGAATGAACGGTCCTTGCCATGGTTCCGACAACATTAACGCATCGGGCGAAAGCGGTCCTTAACCCATTTCAGCGCCTAATGCGGCGGCAGTTGGGTAGCTCAGCATGAACAACGAAACAGCGCAGGATAACACGCACCACTTTCGGCGGAACGCGGCGCGCGCTTCGATAATCGAGGCAGGCCGCGCGTTGGCGGCACGCGTCGGCAACGGAGAATTGTCGTTGTCGGCAGTGGCGGCGGAAGCTGGTTTCGGCCCATCCACAGTATTCGGGCACTTCCGCAACAAAGACGAATTGCTGCTCGCCATCGTGGCGGAAGACTTGGGATCGATGGCGTCGCTCATGCGCGGCAGCCTGCCGACTGCGGTCCACGAGCCAGTGCCGGTTGAAAACGCACCGTCTGCCAGAGTTTTCGATCTCGTCGAGGTTGCGCCAGACTTGGCAGAGCAGGCGGCAAACACACAAGAAGAAACGCAAAACATCGTGCCGCTGTGGTCGGAGTCCTCAGCGGCAAAGGAGTCCGATTCGGCGATGGCCGGTCACGAACAGGGTTCCGCCGATCGCCCACGCGTCGATGCCTGGCTCGAGCGGCGGCTGCGCGTTTTCGAGCATGCACTTATCGACAACGAGCACCGCCTGAAGGAAAGCGACGCGGCGGCCGCGCGCGCGGTGTCTCTGTCGGAGCACGGGATGAAGACGTTGTTCGATCGCATGGAAGCGTTCGAGCACCAGCAGAATGACACGTTGCACGACGTCGTCCAGCGCCTGGAGGAGACAGAGCGCCGGCAGCGTGGTGTGACTGCTGAAATGCGTGCTGCGGTAAACGATGCCGCGACACGAATCGAAATTCTGGAGTCCGCGCGGCGCGGCGAGCAAACCTCCGCCTTCGGTATGCGCGGCGGCGAGCCGCAGACCGTTGCACCCGAACCGCAACCCGAACCCCCGCTGCGCGTGCAAGCAGGATTGCAAGCAGCCGATGACGGTGCCTATCGTGAAGCGGCGCAACGCGCCGCCGACGCCGCTGCGACTCTGGTTCAGATCGATAGACCGGTTGCATCCGAGGCTGAAAATTGGCGGAATTTTGCCCGCCGCCGGGTCCGCGTATCGCGCAAGCATTATCTTGCTGCCGCATGCGCGGCGCTGCTGGCGTTTCTGGGCGGCGGCTTCGTCGCGTTCTACCTTGGCTTCGCGCATGGTCATGACGTTGCCGTAGCGAAGGTGCCTGTTCATGTCGCCGCGATTTTGCATAACCGCCCTGCCATGGCTCGCGCGAAGCCGGCTACTTCGTCCCGCACCGATCCGCGGGCTCGGCTCGTCTCGCTCGCGCAACGCGACAATCCGCTGGCGCAGCTTCTCCTCGGCCTGCAATATCTGCGGGGCGAGGGCACGCCGCCGGACCAGCCGAAAGCGGCGCAGTGGATCCGGCAGGCGGCCAATCAGCACGAACCGCTTGCGCAATACTGGATGGGGACTCTCTACGAGCACGGCGACGGAGTCGGTGCCGATGCCGCGGAAGCCGTGCGCTGGTACGAGGCAGCGGCCGCGCAGGGCAACCGCAAAGCCATGCACGCGCTTGGAGTGGCTTATGCGCAAGGAATGGGCACGCAGAAGGATTATTCGGCTGCTGCGCGCTGGTTCAGCAAGGCGGCGGATTTGGGTTTGATGAATTCGGAGTTCAATCTTGGCGTACTGTACGAGCGCGGCCTCGGTGTGACGGAGAGCCTGCTCGATGCCTACAAATGGTATGCGATCGCCGCCGCGCAGGGCGATCAGGAATCCGGTGCGCGCGTCGATATCCTGAAAACGCAGTTGAGCGCCGACAGCCTGGCTGCCGCGGAGCACGCCGTGCGGGCATTCAAGCCACAGCCCTACAGCGCTCGCGCCAACGACTTACCCTCGGTTGCACAACTGACGGGCGCTCTCGCGCAGCGGTAAGACCGAGCTTGTCTCACTCGTGCAGCGGAACGGTGCGGCCGTCGATCTTCACCTCCGTAACTGTGGCGCTGACCTGGCCCCACCAGAACGCCGCCCAGGCTTTGCGCGCCAGCGTATAATGTCCGCGCGGCGCGTCGGGGGCTGCAAGATTGATCAAGTCGGCATAGATCGGCGGCGGATCGGTCGACAGGTCGACCACCTCCTGCTTGAGTCCCGCAATATGCTCATAGCGCACCGTGCAGCGCTGCGTTCCCGACGCGGGCGGAGTGGCGCCAGCATCGTCAGCTTCGCGCTGCGCGAACACGATGTTGTAGCGGCGCCGCCCATCGAAGATGGCAAGTGGGCGGGCGCACCGCGCGAGATCATCGGTCTGCAGGCCGGCAACGAGCGCGCTGAGCCCAGTGACGGGGTCGACCGCGCCGCGCTTCTGGTTGTCTGTCACCGGGAACCTGGAAACATCGTAGGGCGGCTCGGCGTGCATCACTGGCGCGGCGTTTCGCGGATAGTCCACGCGCAGCCATTGCCGCCGGCCGCTGTGGCTGACGGATTGCGAAACATAGGTTGACGGAAGCAGCGCGTTCGCCGCGATGATTCCGGAAGCGGAATTGTCGATCGCCGACTTCCAGAACGAGCCGAGAAATCCGCTGGTGCGGAAATGCATCGCAGCGCTGTAGCGTCCGCTGCCGAAGGTGCCGGTGTAGTCTAGCTGGCCGAACGGAATCGCCCAAACCGCCATGCGGTAATGAATCTCGATGGTTTGCGGCGGCGCGTCAGCGGCGGCGGCGTGGGCCAGCCCAATGCTCGCTCCAGCCGCGAGGCCAATCCCGACGATGTGCCTTGCTGCTTTCAAAACGACCGGACGCGCGCGTTGTGATGGACGAACTGGTGCCGGCTGCAGGATTCGAACCCGCGACCCCCTGATTACAAATCAGGTGCTCTACCAACTGAGCTAAGCCGGCTTTGCGCACTCTTATGTCGTGCGCAGGCGGCCTGCAATGGCGGCACAGCGGAAGCGAGTGAGCTCAATCCGACCAAAGCAACAACCCGGACAGCTGCCGCCCCGTTCCACCAAAATCGATTGCTTAGTCATGGTTGGCCCGACGCTAAGTCGCCCTGTCGCGAAACTCGGTGAGCGCCGCTTCCAGGGCCTCGATATCCGCCGTCAGCGTGTCGATTTCAGACTGCAACGCCCAGGGGCCGTCGTGCCATTCCCGTTTCTGACGCCGCTCAAGGCGCGCGCACTCGGCACGCAGCTCTGCCGCGTTCCGTTCGCACGCTTCGATGAAAGCGGCCCATTGGCTCTGGTCCATAACCGATCTCTGCTTATGGCGATGCCGCCGCCGGGCTCAATGTAAACCGCTCCGGCATCACCGCGCCGCTGGAGATGATCATCGTCATCGCCTGGTCGGTGGGAATGTCGGTGGCCGTCAGCTTCGCCACTGGCACGATTTCGAGAAAGCCGGCCGTTGGGTTCAGCGCCGTCGGCACATACACCGCCGCCAGTTCTTCGCCGGTTTGCGAATCCGGGAAGGTGCGCATCACGAAGCCCAAGGTCTTCAATCCTTCGCGCGGAAAATCCATCAGCACCGCGCGCTGCGAGCTTTCCGGCTTCTGCCGCAGCACGTCCACCAGCTTCTTGGTGGCGTTGTAGATGGTGTCGACCAGCGGAATGCGCTCGACGATGCGCTCGAACAACGCAAGCAGCTTGGCGCCGATGACGCGCGAGGTGATGGCGCCGATGGCGTAAAGCACTAGCAACGCAACGAGCACGGCGATCAGCCACTGGATCCACGGCTCCTGCAGCCATGGCGCAAGCTGCGGCCAGCGATGTTCGGCGGCGCGCGCCAGCGGCGTGGCCAGTGGCCGGCCGGCGCCGTAGAGAATGCCGAGCAGGAAATTGAATACCAGCCACACGGCGGCGAGCGGCGTAATCACCAGAATGCCCGCGAACAAATAGGCCTTGATGTTCAGCCCGAGTTTCGGTTTGCGCGCTGTGTCCTGTGGCATCCGCACCTCGCGAGCAGGCGATTCGGCAGCCTGTTTGATCTTCGGAGTCTTGCGGCTAGAAGCAAGCCATGAGCTCTTCCAGACGCGTGCTTATCACCAGCGCGCTGCCCTACATCAACGGCATTAAGCATCTCGGCAATCTCGTCGGCTCGATGCTGACGGCGGATGTGTTTGCGCGATACCAGCGCGCGCGCGGCGTGGAAACACTGTTCGTCTGCGCCACCGACGAACACGGATCGACGACCGAACTGGCGGCGATGGAAGCCGGGCAGGATGTCGTCACCTTCTGCGCCGAGCAGCATGCGGCGCAGGCGAAGGTGTGCCGCGAATTCGGTTTGTCGTGGGACCATTTCGGCCGCTCCTCCAATCGCCCCAACCACGAGCTGACGCAGCATTTCGCGCGGGCATTGTGGAAAAATGGGCATCTGGAGCTACGCACCACCAAGCAGGTCTATTCCAACCCCGACAAACGGTTTCTGTCAGACCGTTACGTCATCGGCACCTGCCCGCATTGCGGGTACACGGCGGCGCGCGGCGACCAGTGCGAGAACTGCACGCGCGTGCTCGACCCGGCCGACCTGATCGAACCGCGCTCCGCAATCTCTGGCTCCAGCGATCTCGAAATTCGCGAATCCACGCACCTCTTTCTCAAGCAGTCGCAATTCGTGCCGCAGCTGCGCCAATGGATCGGCACGAAGACGGACTGGCCGGTGCTGGTGACGTCCATCGCCAACAAATGGCTGGACGAAGGACTGCACGACCGCGGCATCACGCGCGACGTCGAATGGGGCGTGCCGGTGCCGGACGACATCGGCGACGGCCAGCTGAAGGGAAAAGTGTTCTACGTGTGGTTCGATGCACCCATCGAATACATCGGCGCCACGTGGGAATGGGCGGAGGCGAAGGGCAAGGGCGATGCGTGGAAAAGCTGGTGGTTCGGCGAGGAGGCGAAGAACGTCGCCTACTATCAGTTCATGGGCAAGGACAACATCCCCTTCCACACCGTGGGCTTTCCCGTCACCATCATGGGCAGCGGCGAGCCGGGGAAGCTGGTCGACCAGCTGAAAGGCTTCAACTACATCAACTACTACGGCGGCAAATTCTCAACCTCGCAGCAGCGCGGCGTGTTCATGGACACGGCACTGGAAATCCTGCCCGCTGACTATTGGCGTTACTACCTGATCGCCAATGCGCCCGAAGGCTCGGATTCGAATTTCACCTGGGACCATTTCGCCGGTGTGGTGAACAAGGATCTCGCCGATGTGCTCGGCAACTTCGTCAACCGCATCACAAAGTTCTGCGTCTCGCGTTTCGACGGTCGTGTGCCGGGCGAGGGCGCGTATGGTGCGGACGAGCTGGCGCTGATCGAAGAGCTGCAGCGCCGCGTGACGACGTATGCGGAGCATTTCGAGGCCATCGAGTTCCGCAAGGCGGCGGCGGAATTGCGGGCGATCTGGGTGGCCGGCAACGAGTATCTCACCCGCGCCGCCCCGTGGACCACCATCAAAACCGATCGCGACCGTGCCGCCGCGGCCGTGCGGTTGGGACTCAATCTGGTGCATACCTTTTCGCATCTGGCATGGCCGATCATTCCGGCCGCCGCGCGTGCCATCCACGAAACGATACAGCCGGTCGCCGGCAACGCAGCGGTCATTCCGTGGCCGGAGGGGCCGATGTCGGAAGAGCTGGATCAGCTCGAAGCTGGGCAGCCGATCCGCGCAGCCGACGTGCTGTTCGCCAAGATCACCGATGAGCAGATTGCAGAATGGACCGCCCGCTTCGGCGGCCCGGAGTAATCAGAGTCGCGTCCAGCCTTCCGAACGCAGCGCCTCGATCGGACGGAAGCGCGATTTGTAGCCCATCTTGTCGCTGCCCTCGATCCAGTAGCCGAGATAGACGTACGGCAAGCCGCGCCGCTTCGCTTCTTCGACGTGCTCCAGGATCATGTGGGTGCCGAGGCTGCGCGCGATTTCGCCGGGATGGTAGAAGCTGTAGACCATGGAGAGGCCGTCCCGCAGCACATCGGTCAGCGCGCAGGCGAGCAGCACATCGTGCGCGCCGTCCGCCGTCTGGTGACGGTACTCGACCATATGCGTATCGACCGGCGTCTCCTCCACCATCGCAACGAAGTCGAACAGCCCCATGTCCGACATGCCGCCGCCGGCATGGCGCGAGTCGAGATAAGTGCGCAGCAGCGCAAACTGCTCGCGTGTCGCTTCCGGCCGCACCTCGCACCGCACGACGGAGCGATTGCGGCTCAGGATGCGGCGATGACTCCGCGAGGGCGCAAACTCGTTCACCACGATGCGCACCGATATGCAGGCCGAACACCCGTCGCAGGCTGGCCGGTAAGCGATCATCTGGCTGCGGCGGAAACCGGAATGCGTCAGCGCCTCGTTGAGCTGCTGCGCGAGCGTGCCGGTCAGACGCGCGAAAACCTTCCGCTCCACCCGGCCGGGTAGGTAGGGGCAGGGCCCTCCCGGCGTTAGGAAGAATTGCGGCAGGCGGGCGGTGCGCTGGTCCGTCACGGCATCTGGCTCAAGTGGCGGCGAACTATGCCAACGGCCTCGGGAACTGCCTAGAAAAATCGTGTTTGACGGGTGCTTTCTGGCTTGAGGAATTAGTAACGTTGCTTATATTATCATGGCTTAAGGTAGGCCATGCAGCAGATTTTCGAACGGGATGTCCTGATCGTGCTCCACGATGTGGCGCGATTGCTCCGCACGCGCTTCGACCAGCGGGCGCGGGCGCGCGGCATGACGCGGGCACAGTGGGTGATCCTGAAGCGGCTCTCCCGGCAACCCGGCATGTCACAGAATGAGCTGGCGGGTATCTGCGAAGTCGAACCGATCAGCATCGGGCGGCTCGTGGATCGACTGGAGGCGCGCGGACTTGTCGAACGGCGCCCCGATCCAACCGACCGCCGCGTCAACCGGCTGCATTTGCTTCCTGCCGCGCAACCGATTGTCGACGAAATCACTTCCTATCGAGACACCCTGCTCGAAGAAATTCTGGAGGGGCTCGACGAGCGCGCGCGCACTGCGCTCGTGGATGCGCTGCTCCACATCAAGAACAAGCTGACGTCGGACGGTTTCGACCTTCCGCGTCTCAAAGCTGCCGGAGAATAACATGGCTGTGACGAATACCGCCGCGCATTCCGAGTACTCCGCTATCGGCCCCCGCGGTGAGGCGAGGCCCGGCTGGATTGCGCGGCTGCGCGAAGATCGCGCGGCGCTGCGGCGCGTGCTCATGTTTGGCGGCATCGCGATTGTCGCGGTGGTGTCGCTTGCGTTCTGGCTGATGGGCGGGCGCTACGTTTCCACCGACGACTCATACGTGCAGGCGGCGAAGCTGATGGTGTCGACGGACGTCTCCGGGCTCGTTCAGGACGTCGAGGTGCACGAAGGACAGCGCGTGCAGAAAGGGCAGGTGCTGTTCCGCCTCGATCCCAAGCCGTTCCGGATCGCACTGGCTAATGCCAAGGCGCAACTGGCGCAGGCCGGCCTTACTGTTCAGTCGATGAAAGAAGACTACCAGCGAATGCTGCGCGACGTTGACGCACAGCGCGCGCAAGTGGACTTGGCGCAGCGAAACTATGCGCGCTACGCGGGTCTGCTGAAGGCCAATGCTATCGCCGCGGCGACCTATGACCAGGCGCGGTTGACGCTCGCAACCGCCCAGCAACAGCTGCAGGCCTTGCAGCAGACCGCTGCGACGCAGCTTGCCAAACTGGGCGGCCGCGCGGATATGCCTGTCGAAAACAATCCGCAATACCAGCAGGTGGCAGCGCAGGTGCGCGAGGCGCAGCGCCAGCTCGATCACTCCGTCGTCCGCGCGCCGTTCGATGGCATCGTCACCGAAGTGGATTCCCTGCAGCCGGGAACCCTCGTGATTTCCGCGATGTCAGCTTTCTCGACCACCAGTGCTGTCGGGCTGGTCAGCGACAAGAACGTCTGGGTCGACGCACAACTGAAGGAAACCGATCTTACGCACGTCCATAATTACTCGCCGGTGACGTTCACGGTGGACACCTATCCCGGCATCACGTGCAAGGGTCATGTCGACGCGATCAGCCAGGGAACGGGCGGCGCTTTCTCCGTGCTGCCGGCCGAGAACGCCAGCGGCAACTGGGTGAAGGTCGTCCAACGCATCCCCGTGCGCGTAAAAATCGACAACTGCCCAGGCAATCCGCTGTTGCGCGCCGGCATGAGCGTGGATGTAAGCATCGACACCGGGCACCGCCGCTGGCAGCGCCTGCTGAATGACTAAAGGCGCATCGCCATGACTCGCGCTGTGGGCGCCTCCTATGAGGCATATGAGTCGAAATTCGAGCTGACCATTGTGATGCTGTGCTCGATGGCCGGCACGCTGATGCAGGCTCTCGACTCCACGATCGCCAATGTCGCGCTGCCCTACATGCAGGGAAGCCTGCAGGCATCGCGCGACCAGATCACCTGGGTCCTGACGTCTTATATCGTTTCTTCGGCCATCATGACGGCGCCGGTGGGATGGCTCGCCTCCCGCTTCGGCCGCAAGAACCTGGCCGTGGTGTGCATCGCCGGCTTCACCATCACCTCGATGATGTGCGGTGCCGCGCAAAGTCTCGAGCAGATGATCCTGTTCCGCATTCTGCAGGGTGCGTTCGGTGCTGCGCTTTCTCCGCTCTCGCAATCCATCATGCTCGATCTCTACCCGCCGCAGAAGCGCGGGCAGATCATGGCGATCTGGGGCATGGGCGTGATGGTCGGTCCGATCCTTGGGCCGACGCTTGGCGGATATCTCACCGATATCTACAGCTGGCGTTGGGTCTTCTACGTGAATGTGCCCTTCGGCATTGCGTCTACACTCGGCATCTGGCTGTTCCTGCGTGACACCCACCGCGATCAATCGCTCCGCTTCGACTGGACCGGATTTGCGGTGCTCGGACTGGGGCTCGGCGCGTTTCAGCTGATGCTCGATCGCGGCACCTCGCAGGATTGGTTCGGGTCGACCGAGATCATTGCCGAGATGGTGGCTGGCATCTTGGGCTTCTACCTCTTCGTCGTGCACATGTTCACGTCGGACCGGCCGTTCATTCCGCGCGCGGTGTTCGCCGACCGCAACTTCGTCTCGTCCCTTTTTCTGATGTTCGCCCTGGGCCTGGTGATGCTGGCAAGTTCGGCTTTGTTGCCGCCGTATCTGCAGAACCTGGGTGGCTATTCGGTCACCGACACGGGCCTGCTTCTGGCGCCGCGCGGCGTGGGTGTGATGTTTTCCATGCTGTTCGCCGGGCGCCTCGCGTACCGGACCGATCCTCGCTATCTGATGACGGGTGGCGTGCTGCTCCTCCTGTGGTCGATCTGGGAAATGTCGCGCTGGACACCCGCCATCGCGCCGAGCTGGCTCGTGTTCACCACCTTTGTGCAGGGCATCGGCATGGGCTTCATATTCGTGCCGATGAATCTGGTCGCCTTTGCGACCTTGCCGGCAGTTTACCGCACCGACGGGACCGCACTCATCAACCTTATCCGGAACGTCGGAATGGCGGTCGGCGTATCCATCACTACCACTGTGCTGGCCTCAGGCGTGCAAACGGCACATTCCCAGCTCGCCGAACATGTAACCCGGTTTAACCGCGGACTGGGCGTGAACGCGCCGAGCCTGATGTGGAATCCGCAGCTTCCCTTCGGCCTCCAGCAGCTCAACGGCGTGATCGAATACAATGCGCAGGTCATCGCCTACGCGAACGATTTCCTGTTCATGTTCTTCATCAGCGTGCCGGCTCTGGTCGTGATCTTCCTGATGCGGAAGCCGACCCTGAGCCAGCAGCAGCAACCGATGGAAGCCGTGGCGGAATAGTGCCGCGGCTTAGTGGTGGACGAGCAGGTTCTGCTTCTGAAAGCTGCGGAGCTCCTGTCGTCCCTGTTCCTTCTCTGTGGCCCAGGCACTGGCGCTCAGGCAAGTTGGTCTGCTGACCAGCATGCCTTCGTGCACGATGTGCTGGCACACCACCTGTTTCGAAGCGGTGGCGACAGCAGGAATGGGCTTCGCTTCGTCGGCGGCATTGGCGGCGAGCGGAGCGAGAAGGAAACTGCTGAAAACGGCGAGGAAGAGAACGTGGCGCATCGGGATCTCCCGTGTTGACGACAGATTCTGTGCCTCTTACCGGCTTACCGGCAAGGGGCTACGGCGCGATTTTGTTCACGACACCTTGAAAAGAAGTCTTTCTCACATCGAGTTGAAGCCGGCTGCCCCGTTAAGCAATTTCGCCGCCTCGATTGCGAAATAGGTGAGGATCCCAGCGGCTCCGGCTCGCTTGAACGCAATCAGGCTTTCCAGAATTGCACGCTCGTGTTCCAGCCAGCCCCGATCGATCGCGGCGCTGAGCATCGCGTATTCGCCCGACACCTGGTACGCGAAAGTCGGCACGTGAAATCTGTCGCGTACCCGCCAGAGCACGTCCAGATAAGGCATGCCCGGCTTAACCATAACCATGTCAGCGCCTTCGGCGAGATCCAGTGCCACTTCCCGCAGCGCTTCATCACTGTTGGCGGGGTTCATCTGATATGTGCGCTTGTCGCCCGTGAGCGCCTTGGCCGAGCCGACAGCATCGCGGAACGGTCCGTAGAACGCCGACGCATATTTCGCGGCATAGGCCATGATTAGCGTGTTTGTGAAGTTGCGCTGCTCGAGCGCTTTTCGGATCGCGCCGATGCGCCCATCCATCATGTCCGACGGCGCGATAATATCGCAGCCAGCTTCCGCCTGAAGCAGCGCTTGCTGCACGAGAACCGCGATCGTTTTGTCGTTGGCTACGTCGCCGTCCATCAGCAGGCCATCGTGTCCGTGGCTGGTGTAGGGATCGAGCGCCACGTCGCACAAAACACCGATGTCCGGCACAGCATCCTTAATTGCCCGCACCGTGCGGCAGACGAGATTGCTCGCGTTGAGCGCCTCCCGTCCGTCTGCCGTTTTCAGCGACGCGTCGATGCAGGGGAAGAGTGCGATCACCGGAATCCCGAGCGCTGCGGCTTCTCTGGCCGCAACCACTGTGAGATCGGTCGACAAACGATTGACACCCGGCATCGACGGAACCGGCTCGGACCTTTGTTGCCCTTCGATGATAAACATAGGCCAGATCAGGTCGTTGGCAGACAGCGTGCTTTCCGCGACGAGCCGCCGGCTCCATGCATGTCGCCGCAACCGGCGCAGACGCGTGGCAGGAAAGGCCGCGGAACCAGAGGTGGTCATAGCAGGCGTCCTACTGACCGTTGGCGATAGCGGCAAGGCCCGCTTGGCAAGGGCGCACGTGCGAGGCTAAGTCAGCCAGCTGCGCAGACGGGGTTCCGTATGGATTTCGAACTCACCGAGGACCAGCGGGCCATCCAGGAGGCGGCGCGCCGCTTCGCAGCGGAACGGCTGGCTCCGTATGCCGCCGAATGGGATGCAACCGAGCATTTTCCAGTCGACGTGATGCGCGAAGCCGCAGCGCTCGGGTTCGCCAGCATTTACATCAAGGGCGATGTAGGCGGTTCTGAAATGTCGCGGCTCGACGCGGCGATCATCTTCGAGGAGCTATCCGCCGGCTGCACGTCCACGGCCGCCTTCATTTCCATTCACAACATGGCGTCGTGGATGATCGATCGCTTCGCCGGCGATGAGCAAAGGCACCGGTTTCTTCCCAAGCTTACGACAATGGAGAAGATCGCGAGCTACTGCCTGACCGAGCCTGGCTCGGGCTCCGACGCCGCCGCACTGAAGACACGCGCGCTCAAAGATGGCGAGCATTACGTGCTGAACGGTACCAAGGCGTTCATTTCCGGTGCGGGCACATCGGATATCTATGTCTGCATGGTGCGCACCGGCGAGGAGGGACCGAAGGGCATCTCATGCATCGTGGTGGAGAATGGCACACCCGGCCTTTCCTTCGGCAAGAAGGAACGCAAGCTCGGATGGAATAGCCAGCCCACCGCGCTCGTGAATTTCGACAATTGCCGCGTACCGGTCGCCAATCGGGTTGGCGCCGAAGGCGAGGGCTTCCGCATCGCGATGGCAGGGCTCGACGGCGGCCGCATCAACATCGGGGCATGCTCGGTCGGCACCGCGCGCGCTGCGCTGGACGAGGCGAAAGCCTACGCGTCGGATCGGAAGCAGTTCGGCAAGCGGATTTCCGATTTTCAGGCGAGCCAGTTCAAGCTGGCCGACATGGCGACGGAACTGGAGGCAGCGCGCCTCATGATCCGCAACGCGGCGGCGGCACTCGACCGTCGCGATCCGCGCGCGACCATGCTTTGCGCCATGGCCAAGCGGTACGCGACCGACGTCAGCTTCGATATCGCTAACAACGCGCTCCAGCTGCATGGTGGTTATGGCTATCTCAAGGATTTTCCAGCGGAACGGCACATTCGCGATCTTCGCGTGCATCAGATTCTGGAAGGTACCAACGAGATCATGCGCGTGATCATCGGGCGGGAGATGTTCCGCCAATGACGAACGACGTTCTGTTCGAACGGCGCGGCGCGCTCGGGCTCATCACGCTCAACCGCCCCAAGGCACTAAACGCGCTGACGCGTGACATGTGTGTCGCCATGAAGGTGCAGCTGGACGAATGGGCGGTAGACGAGGCGGTGAAAACTGTCGTGATCCGCGGGACAGGAGAGCGCGCCTTTTGCGCCGGCGGTGACATCCGCGCGCTGTATGACGCGGGAAGTTCTGATGTTGAGAAGGCGATCGCCTTTTACCGAGACGAGTACCGGCTAAACGCGACGATCAAGCACTATCCAAAGCCTTACGTGGCCCTGCTGCACGGTGTGGTGATGGGCGGCGGTGTCGGCGTATCGGTGCATGGCAGCCATCGCATTGCGGATGAAACGGTCGTGTTCGCGATGCCGGAAACCGCAATCGGATTATTTCCGGACGTTGGCGGCAGCTATTTCCTCCCCCGTCTTCCCGGAGAAATCGGAATGTATCTGGCGCTGACCGGCGAGCGGCTGAAGACGGCGGATGCCGTCTATGCCGGTATTGCCACGCAATTTGTGCCAGGGAAGGAAAGAGAGGCGCTGCTTGCTGCGCTTGAAAGCGGCACGAGCCCCGATCTGGTGCTTCAGTCGTTTCAGGACTCGCCGGGAGAACCGTTACTGGCGAGCGTTCGAGAGGACGTTGATCGCACCTTCTCGCAAGATTCCGTGGAAGGCATTCTTGCCGCGCTTGATAGCGAAGGCAGCGAATGGGCCACGCGTGTGGTCGCCGGTCTGCGCAAAAAATCACCAACCAGCCTCAGGGTGACGTTCCGCCAGCTGCGCGAGGGCCGTTACTTGGGTTTCGATGACTGCATGCGCATGGAATTCCGCATGGTGGATCGGATGACTGGCGGGCACGATTTTCGCGAGGGCGTTCGTGCTCTTCTCATCGACAAAGACAATGCACCACGCTGGCAGCCGCAAGATTTGTCCGCCGTGAGCGATGCAGCGGTGGCGGAGTATTTTGCGCCGCTTGCTGACGGCGAACTGGTTCTTCCCTAAATCACTTACCCGAGGTGAGCATGAGCTCCATTGCATTTATTGGTGTCGGCAACATGGGCGGCCCCATGGCGCGCAACCTGGTCAAGGCAGGGCACGCGGTAACGGCTTTCGATCTGAGCGCGAGCATTCTCGATCCCGTTGTGAAGGCAGGCGCGTCGGCCGCCACCAGCGCAAACGATGCCGTGAAGAATGCGGAGGTGGTGATCACCATGTTGCCCGCGGGCCAGCATGTGCGCAGCGTATATCTCGATGACGGCGTTCTCGCGGCCGCAATAAAGGGCACACTGCTTATCGATTCTTCCACCATCGACATCGATTCCGCGCGCGCGGTCCATGCTGCTGCGGAAAAGGCCGGCTTTGATTTTTTGGACGCGCCCGTTTCCGGCGGTGTCGGCGGAGCAGAAGCCGGAACGCTCACCTTCATGTGCGGCGGTAGCGAAGTGGCGTTCGGGCGCGCGAAACCCATTCTGGAAAAGATGGGCAAACGAATTGTGCTGGCGGGCGGCGCCGGCGCCGGCCAAGCCGCGAAGATCTGCAACAACATGCTGCTTGCCATCTCCATGATCGGCACCTGCGAGGCTTTCGTGCTTGCGGAGAAGCTCGGCCTCGATGCGCAGAAGCTTTTCGAAATCGCCTCCACCTCTTCGGGCCAGTGCTGGTCGCTGACCACATATTGTCCCGTTCCGGGACCGGTACCGACGGCACCCTCCAATCGCGACTATGCCGGCGGGTTCGCCACCGCTCTGATGCTGAAGGATCTGAAGCTTTCGCAAGCGGCGGCGCAGTCGGCCGGTGCGCCCACTCCACTTGGAGCCGAAGCCACGCAACTTTATTCTTTACTTGCAGCGAAGGGTCATGGCGGCATCGATTTCTCTGGAATCATTCGAATGCTGCGCGGGGAGCTGTGACGCATTAACTGCGCTTTAAGTCTGCATCGCTACCTTTTAGACAAATGACAGGTGAGTTCGACCCGTC
Source organism: Alphaproteobacteria bacterium (assembly GCA_045810735.1). Lineage (GTDB taxonomy): Bacteria > Pseudomonadota > Alphaproteobacteria > Micropepsales > Micropepsaceae > Rhizomicrobium. The sequence continues at coordinate 18,801 of JBJMVL010000021.1, read as the reverse complement.
GGGGAGAGACGATGACAGCCTTGGCGACACCACAAGCGGCAACAGCGCTTGACAGCGCTTCAGGTACCAGCAGGCACTATCTCGAAACACTGAACCTTATCGAGCGTCTGCACCGGCAGCTGCTGGATGTCATCAAGGATGAGCTGGATCGCCGCGACGAGCGTGAAATCAATAGCGTTCAGGCACTGTTGCTCTTCAACGTCGGCGACCAGGAATTGACGGCGGGCGAATTGCGAACGCGCGGGCATTATCTGGGCTCCAACGTTTCCTACAATCTCAAGAAACTCGTCGACGGCGGCTACATTCATCACGAGCGGTCCGAACTCGATCGCCGGTCCGTGCTCGTCAGACTTACACCCAAGGGCGAGCATGTGCGTGACATGCTGCGGGAGCTGTTCCAGCGGCATCTCGGATCCCTCGCGCCGGTCGGAAATGTCACTGGCGAAAATCTGGAAGCGATGAATACGGCGCTGCGCCGCATGGAGCGGTTCTGGATCGATCAGGTTCGCTTCCGGCTTTAATTCCTCTGGCGCGGCATCGCGCCACTTGGCAGCACTGCGGCAAATTCGTATGGGCGGGAATACGCCACCGCGCTATGCTGTCTTCAGGTGGCAGGGCCAGGTGCCGAGTTCATGGGATTCCCGTATCAGACCAGATTTCGTGCTGCGCTAGCAGGACTGAAGCGAGAGGGACGATACCGGGTCTTCGCCGACATTCTGCGCCGGCGCGGCAGCTATCCGTCGGCCACCTACCATGGCGGCGGCAAAGAACGGCCGATCACCGTCTGGTGCAGCAATGATTATCTCGGCATGAGCCAGCACCCGAAGGTGGTGGCGGCCATGCATGAAGCGCTGGAAACTGCAGGTGCCGGCTCCGGAGGCACTCGCAATATTTCCGGTACCACGCACTATCACGTCGAGCTCGAGACCGAACTAGCCCGGTTGCACGGCAAGGATGCCGCGCTCGTCTTCACCTCCGGCTTTGTGTCGAACGACACCACCTTGTCGACTCTGGCGAAGCTTCTGCCGGGCCTCGTGATCTTCTCGGATGCGCTGAACCACGCGTCGATGATCCAGGGCATCTGTCGGGGCGGCAGCGAGAAGCGCATATTCGCGCACAACGATCTTGACGATCTCGAGCACCAGTTACGGTCGTGCGAGCCGTCGTGCCCGAAATTGATTGCCTTCGAGTCGGTGTACTCAATGGATGGCGATTTCGGGCCGATCGGGGCGATTTGCGATCTTGCCGAGAAGTACGGGGCGCTCACCTATCTCGACGAAGTGCACGGTGTGGGACTGTACGGACCGTGCGGTGCCGGCGTTGCGGCGCGCGACGGCGTTATGCACCGGATCGACATTATCGAGGGGACGCTTGCCAAAGCATTCGGCGTGATGGGCGGCTACATCGCTGCCAATTCCGATCTTGTGGATTGTATTCGGTCGTTTGCGCCCGGCTTCATCTTCACCACGTCGCTTGCGCCGGTGCTGACGGCGGGGGTGCTGGCCAGTGTTCGCCATCTGAAGCAGAGCGAGATGGAACGCGAGGCCTTGCACGAGCGTGCCACGCGGCTGAAGCGAATGCTGGCTGCGGCGGATCTTCCGGTGATGCCGTCGCCCAGCCACATCGTGCCGGTGTTCGTCGGCGAGCCTGCGCTGTGCAAATCCGTCTCAGACGACCTGCTGCATCAACACGGCATTTACGTGCAGCCCATCAATTTCCCGACGGTGCCGCGCGGCGCCGAACGGCTGCGCTTCACGCCATCTCCGGTGCACACAGATGCGATGATGGAAGCGCTGGTCTGCGCGCTCGATGCGGTCTGGACGGCACACCGCCTTGGGCGTGCCGCCTGATCCGATTGAGTTAGCTCCGCCGCCGACTCTTGGTTGCTGGCGAAGTGCGGCCGAGACCGATCTTCTTCGCAAACTCTGAGCGCTGCGCCGCATAGTTCGGCGCCACCATGGGGTAGTCGGCAGGTAATCCCCATTTTGCGCGATATTCTTCCGGGGACAGCTTGTAATTCGAGCGAAGATACCGTTTCAGCATCTTCAGTCTTTTTCCGTCTTCCAGACAGACGATGTATTCGGGCGTGATGGAACGCTTCACTGGCACGGCAGGCTTTTGTGACGTTAGCGAATCAGAGCCGCCGCCGCCCGAAAGTCCGCCCAAAGTCGTATGTACGCTCTTGATGATTGCGGGAAGCTCTGAAACAGGAACGGGATTATTGCTGACGTAGGCCGCGATAATGCTGCTCGCCAGCTTGAGAAGCTCATCTGAGCGATGAGTCGCGAGCTCGGTGGTTGTTGCCATGCTGAATTCCTTCGACAGTAGAGTGAATAGCTAAGTTGACGCGAGATTCATGGAACGTCGGTCGGAAGTCAACCAGTTCAATGTTTTGTGAGACTCACCCTCAGTCTTGATGACGCGACACATGACTGTGCGTGCATGACCACTAAGAGGCACGCATTTTTTTGCTCAGGCGACGTGGCTAAGAATTCGGCTGACGATCGATGTTCTAACCTGCTGGTAGCCTCTGGCGCTACATCTTGTAAAGCGATAGGGGTAATAGCCCGATAGGTTGCTTGTGAGATGCGCATGGATGCGTCCCGGAAAAACGATTTGGCGGAATATGGCTTTTTTTCATCAGGCCTGTGGGACGCAGATCCTGATATTGCTCAGGCCATCGCTGACGAACTGAAAAGGCAGCAGCAAAAAATCGAGTTGATAGCGTCCGAGAACATCGTCTCTCGGGCTGTTCTGGAAGCGCAGGGTTCCGTGCTCACGAACAAGTACGCCGAGGGTTATCCCGGCCGCCGCTACTACGGCGGATGCGAATATGTCGACGTCGCAGAAGCACTGGCAATCGAACGCGCGAAGCGGCTGTTCAACTGCGCCTTCGCCAATGTGCAGCCGCACTCCGGCGCGCAGGCCAATCAGGCGGTATTCTTTGCCCTGCTGCAGCCTGGCGATTCCTTCATGGGGCTCGACCTTGCGGCGGGTGGCCACCTGACGCACGGGTCGCCCGTCAATCAATCCGGCAAATGGTTCAAGCCCATCTCCTATGGCGTTCGGCGCGAAGACTGCCGCATCGATATGGAAGACGTCGCGCGGATTGCGCAGGAGCATCGGCCAAAGCTCATTCTCGCCGGCGGCTCCGCTTACTCCCGTTTCTTTGACTTCAAGGCGTTTCGCGAGATCGCCGACTCAATCGGCGCCTATTTCATGGTGGACATGGCGCATTTTGCCGGGCTGGTGGCGGGCGGGGTGCATCCGAGCCCGATCGAGCATGCCCATGTGGTGACCACCACGACGCACAAGACTCTTCGCGGTCCGCGCGGAGGGCTGATCCTGGCAAACGATCCCGACCTGGGAAAGAAGATCAACTCCGCGGTGTTTCCAGGATTGCAGGGTGGGCCGCTCATGCATGTGATTGCGGCGAAAGCGGTTGCTTTGGGCGAGGCGCTCCGGCCCGAGTTCAGGGGTTACGCGCGCAGCGTTGTCGAAAACGCCAAGGTGCTGGCGGCGACGCTGCAATCAGAAGGTCTCGACATTGTCTCTGGTGGTACCGACACGCATGTCATGCTGGTCGATTTGCGCCCCAAGAAGGCGACGGGGCGGGCGACGGAAAAAGCACTCGATCGCGCCTTCATTACATGCAACAAGAACGCAATCCCCTTCGATAGCGAAAAACCCGCCATCACCTCCGGCATCCGGCTGGGATCCCCAGCCGGCACGACGCGCGGCTTTGGCTCTGCAGAATTCCAGCAGATCGGCCACTGGGTCGCCGAAGTGGTGGACGCTGTATCGCGCGGTGGGGAGGCTGGCGATGCTGAAGTCGAACAACGTGTGCGCGATCGCGTACTCCAGCTCTGCCACCGTTTTCCGATCTACAACTGAACCGGAGCTCATCGTCGATGCGATGCCCTTTTTGCGGACATGAAGACAGCCAGGTGAAGGACAGCCGGCCAAGCGACGACAACTCGGCCATTCGCCGTCGGCGTCATTGTCCCGCCTGCGGCGGGCGCTTCACCACGTTCGAGCGGGTTCAGTTGCGGGAGTTGGTTGTGGTCAAGAAGCATGGCCGCAGGGAACCGTTCGAGCGGGACAAGCTCGAGCGCTCCATTTCCCATGCGCTGCGGAAGCGGCCGGTCGAGCCCGAGCGCGTGGACCGCATGGTGACCGGCATCGTGCGGCGGCTCGAAAGCATGGGCGAAAACGAAATTCCGTCCACCGTGATCGGCGAGCTGGTCATGCAGGCGCTCGCGAGCCTCGACAAAATCGCCTATGTGCGCTTTGCGTCCGTGTACAAGAATTTCCGCGAGACCAAGGATTTCGAGGAGCTGATCGGCTCCCTGGAGGGCGGCGAGCGCGACTAGGGCGACCTTACGGCTGTGCGCGCAGTTCCTGGTGCGTCACGCCTTCGGACGACCATTCCAGGATCGCGGTGCGTTCCGGGGACTTCAACCGCGCTGTGCCCGGATGATCGAACGGGCTTCCATTGTCGCTCTGTAGCGTTGCTTCAAATGCCTGTTTCGCCGACGTGCAGAGCTGCACGGAGCCGGCAGGCTTGCCGGCGACCAGCACGGGAAGTCGCGCCTCGGTCGTGCCGGTCACTTTCTGCCGGCTGTTGAAATTCAGGCTGTTCAGCAGATGCAGTTGCGGGTTGTTCTCCAGGTGTTTGACGTGCCCGTTCATGATCGGCAGGCCCTTGGAAAAGAAGAAGTGCCAATGCTGCGTGATCGACGATCCGGTCTGGCTGCACCCGGCGGTAAACTGGATCGACACGTCTGCCAGCGCGGGCTGCCCCTGCGCGTCGGTGACGACATTGAAGCTGATCGCATTGCCGTCCGCGGTATGCCCGGCATAGACGCCGATTTGCTGCGCGGAGGCGGATGCTGCACCCACCAGAGCGGCAATCGAGGCCGTCAGGCCCCACAGGCAAAGGCTCTTCGCGAAATTTCGCATGGTATTCCCCAACAGCGCTGGCGGATGGTTCAATCAATATAACGCAGGCCGGGCGAAAATGGAATGGTTGCAATTGCTTGTCACATTTCCCCTTAAACCGGCATTAACATCCGCCCGATGAGCGACGCCGATCACATGCGCCATGCCCTGAGCCTTGCGGCGCGCGCACTTGGGCAGGTCGCGCCCAATCCGGCGGTCGGGTGCATCATCGTAGGCTCAAACCGCAAAGTGATCGGCCGAGGTTGGACGCAGCGGGGCGGGCGGCCGCACGCGGAAACGGTTGCCCTGACCCGCGCCGGCGAGGGTGCTCGCGGCGGCATGGCGTACGTCACGCTCGAGCCCTGCGCCCATTTGGGGCAGACGCCGCCTTGCGCTGACGCACTAATCGCTGCGGGCGTGGCCCGGGTCGTCGCTGCCGTTGAGGATCCCGATCCGCGCGTCCGGGGTAAGGGCTTTGCGCGACTGCGCGCTGCCGGTGTCGACGTTTCTGTGGGTGTGCTGCAAGGGGAAGCGACGCGTCTCAACGCTGGCTTCTTTCTTCGTATCGAACACGATCGCCCGCTCGTGACGCTGAAGATCGCGCAGAGCGCGGATGGCAAGACCATTCCACCGCCGGGCACGAACCGATGGATCACGGGTGAAGAGGCGGGGCGCTTCGCGCACCTGCTGCGCGCGCAGCACGATGCCATCCTGATCGGTGTGGGAACGGCGATTGCCGATGATCCGGAACTCACTTGTCGCTTGCCGGGGCTGGAGAACCGTTCTCCCATTCGCATTGTCCTCGACACGCATTTGCGGCTGCCCGTCTCTGGGAAACTCGTACGCACGGCACATCGCATCCCCACGATCGTGTTCACCACGCGCGACGGTGGCGATCACTTGCAGACACACGGGATCGAGGTGCTCCGGGTCATGTACGATGCGAGCAGCTTGCCTGCGCTTGAGGCCGTGCTTGGCGTGCTGGCAGGGCGGGGCTGCACGCGGCTTCTCGTGGAAGGAGGGCCCACTGTGTGGTCCGCGTTTCTGCGAGAGAGGCTTGCCGACCAGTTGGAATTATTTACCGCGCCTGCGGTCCTCGGCAAAGCCGCGGCCGGCGACGTTCCTGTCCTTGCAGATCAGATTTCGACAGGAAAGTTCGAGCGGACCGGCAGGAGAATGTTTGGGCCTGATTTGCTGGAAAGCTACGTCGCGACAGCGTAAGAACCGCCCATGTTCACCGGAATTGTCACCGATCTGGGCGAAGTCCGCCGCGCTGAGAAGCGGGGCGATACACACATTACGATTGGGACGCATTTCGATATGCACCAGATCGCCGTGGGCGCGTCCATTTCCTGTTCCGGTATCTGCCTGACCGTGACAGACAAAGGCGACGGCCAGGACGGCTGGTTTGCCGTCACGGCGTCGGCCGAAACGGTCGCGAAAACCACAGCCGGCAGTTGGGTGACGGGTTCGCCGGTCAACCTGGAGCGCCCGGTGCGGGTTGGCGATGAACTTGGCGGGCATATCGTCGCCGGGCATGTCGATGGGACAGCCAGGCTTGTTCGTGCGCAATCCGAAGGTGAATCGATGCGCATGACGTTCGAGGCACCAGCTCATCTTGCGCCACTGATCGCACCGAAAGGCTCTATCGCGCTCGACGGCGTGTCGCTGACGGTAAATGATGTGGAGGGTGCACGCTTCGGCGTGAACATCATTCCGCACACGCTCAAGGTAACGACCTTTGGGCGGCTGCAAGAGGGCGGGCCCGTCAACGTCGAGGTCGATCTTGTCGCGCGCTATGTGCAGCGATTGCTGAAGGCATAGCATGTTCCGCGGCTACCTATCGTCCATTGACGAGTTGATTGAGGAAGCGCGCAACGGCCGCATGTTCATCCTTGCCGACGCCGAAGACCGAGAGAACGAAGGCGATCTCGTCATTCCGGCGCAGATGTGCACGCCGCAGGCGATCAATTTCATGGCCAAACACGGGCGCGGCCTGGTGTGTCTTGCGCTGACGCAGCAGCGTGCCAATCAGCTGCGAATACCCATGATGACGCCGATCAACGGCACGCCGCATCAGACGGCATTCACGGTATCGATCGAAGCGAAAGAAGGGATTTCCACGGGCATTTCGGCGCATGATCGGGCGCACACGATTTCCGTGGCCATCGACCCTACCAAGGGACCCTCAGACATCATTACGCCGGGTCATGTGTTTCCACTGGTCGCGCGCGAAGGGGGTGCACTGGTCCGCGCCGGGCACACGGAAGCCGCCGTGGACATCGCGCGGCTTGCCGGTCTCTATCCGGCAGGCGTGATCTGCGAAATCATGAATGACGATGGCACCATGGCGCGACTGCCGGATTTGGTCGCGTTCGCCCAGCTCCATGGATTGAAGATCGGCACCATTGCCGATCTCATCGCTTACCGCCGCCGATACGATCATTTCGTGGAGCGCTCGGTGGAAACACCGTTTCAAAGCCACAATGGCGGCGATTGGACATTGCGCGTCTACGTCAACACCTTGGAATATGCCGAGCACATCGCGCTGATCAAAGGCGATATCGCCACGCCCGAACCGGTACTGGTGCGCATGCATGCCATCAACGTGTTCAGCGACATCCTGGATTGGGCGCAACATGAGCACGATGTGCTGGGTGCCGCCATGCGTATTATCGGTGATGAAGGACGCGGTGTGGTCGTGTTGCTTCGGCAGTCGCGGCCGACTTTCGTGACGGACATGCTGCTGCGGCGGCCGCAGGAGGACGTCGACAGGCGGCGGGTGAAGGAGTTCGGCGTCGGCGCGCAGGTTCTCCTCGATCTTGGCGTCAAGGACATGATCCTGCTCACGGATACACCGGAGAAGAAGGTGGTAGCGCTCGACGGATACGGTCTCAACATCGTCGGCACACGTCCGATCCGCGGTTTGCGAAAACAGGAGGCACCCGCGTGAGCGCCCGAATCCTGATCGTAGAGGCGCGCTTCTACGAGCACATCTCGGACGCTCTACTGGATGGCGCGACCGCCGCCCTGAACGCAGCGAACGCCAGTTTTGAGCGCGCGACCGTGCCCGGTGCGCTGGAAATTCCCTCCGCCATCGCGTTTGCGGCCCGCGCCGGCACGGAGCCGGGAAGAGGATACGATGGATACGTGGCGCTCGGCTGCGTCATTCGCGGTGAGACCTATCACTTCGAGATTGTCGCAAATGAATCCGCGCGCGGGCTGCTGGAGCTTGGTCTGCGCCAGCATCTTTGCATCGGGAACGGCATTCTGACGGTCGAAAACGAGGACCAGGCCCTGGCCCGCGCCTCGCGCGACAAGCTGGACAAGGGCGGCGATGCCGTACGCGCCTGCCTCGCGCTTATCGATCTGCGCGCGCGACTGGGGGAGAGCAGCTGATGGCGCAGGCCAATACTCATGCCGCGCGTCATTCTGCGAGACTTGCTGCCGTGCAGGCGATCTATCAGATGGAGCTGACGGGTGGGGACGCCGAATCCGTGACGCAGGAATTCTGCGAGCACCGCTTCGGCAAACTCGAAGGCGCGCGTGGGGACCCTGACGAGGCTTTCTTTGCCGAACTGGTGCGCGGTGTGCCGCATCACCAGGTGGAGATCGACTGCGCCATCGCTGACAACCTTTCCGATAACTGGAGGCTGCAGCGCATTGACTCGATTTTGCGAGCAATCCTGCGCGCCGGCATATACGAACTGGTTGCGCGCAAGGATGTGCCCGCCAAGGTCGTCATCGACGAATATCTCGATATTGCGCATGCGTTCTTCGGCGCCGACGAGCCGGCCTTCGTGAACGCGTTGCTCGATCGCGTCGCACGCCGCAAGCGTGCAACGGAATTTGGAGAAGCACCGCCGGATGACGAACTCCGGTTCTGACCGCGAACGGCCGGGCGAATTTGCCCTCATTGCGCAATTGTTCGCGCCACTTGCAACGTCCGCTGCTGCGTTTGGCTTGGCCGATGATGCTGCAATAGCCACGCCTCCTGCTGGATCCGACCTGGTCGTCACAACCGACGCCATCGTCGAGGGCGTGCATTTCTTCTCGGACGATCCACCGGCGCTGATCGCGAAGAAGGCGCTGCGCGTGAATCTATCCGATATGGCGGCCAAGGGTTGCACCCTCGCGGGCTACCTGCTGGTGCTGTCGCTTCCCGAATGGATCGGGGTGCACTGGATCGAGTCGTTTGTGGGCGGGTTGCGCGAAGACCAGGAGGAATTCGGCATTTCACTTCTCGGCGGCGATACCACGGCCACACCTGGATCGCTGATGATCGCCATCACCGCGTTCGGCCATGTTCCCGCAGGCGCGATGCTCCGCCGTGCCGGCGCGAAGACGGGCGATCTGGTATTCGTCTCAGGCACGATCGGCGACGCCGCGGGTGGGCTGGCCTGTCTGAAAGGCGAGGGCAGCGGACTCACGGCCGAAGAGCGGGAGGAATTGATTCGCCGTTATCGGGTGCCTGAGCCGCAGACGCGACTAGGCCCGGCCCTCATCGGCCGGGCATCGGCATCGCTCGATGTGTCGGACGGGTTGCTCGCCGATCTTGGCCACATCGCCGCCGCCTCACATGTGCGAATCGAAATCGCCGCTGCGCGTCTGCCATTATCCAAATCTCTACAGCGCCTTTGGCCGGATGCTCACGAGAGAGTGGTTCGCGCCGTGGGTGCCGGTGACGATTACGAAATCGCCTTTACTGCTCCGCCCGCGCACCGTGCGGACATAATGCAGCGCGCGGCAGCCGCCAGCACGACTGTTTCCGAAATCGGACGCGTGATCTCCGGCAAAGGTATTGCGCTGTTGGATTCCGAGGGTGAGGAAATATCCGTTAAGCACTCCGGCTACACGCACTTCTGACCCGTAATTTTCTTCCAATCGGCGTTGCGTCCGCCAAGGCCTTTTGGCATGTTCCGCCGCCGTTCGCGTCGGGGTCGGGCGCGCGAGGCTCGGGTGCGCGCGTCCCTTGCGTGCCCGTCCAGCTGCACAATGGATGAGGAGAGGCGATGAGCGTTCAGCTTTTGTTGGTGTTGGCCTGTGGCGTTCTCGCCCTGTTGTACGGTGGGATGACGATCGCTTCCGTTCTCAAGCAGAGCACCGGCACACCGCGGATGCAGGAAATCGCGGCGGCCATTCAGGAGGGCGCTGCCGCCTATCTCAACCGCCAGTATACGACTGTGGCCATTGTGGGCGTGGTGATTTTCATCGCCGCTTTCGCGATCTTCGGCTGGCAGGTGGCCTTGGGCTACTTTATCGGGGCGGCATTTTCGGGCGCCGCCGGCTACATCGGGATGAACGTTTCGGTGCGAGCAAACGTGCGCACGGCGGAAGCCGCGCGGAAGGGTTTGGCCTCGGGATTGTCGCTTGCGTTCCGATCGGGAGCGGTGACCGGCATGCTGGTGGTCGGCCTCGGCCTGCTCGGCGTCGCTGGCTACTATGCCTTTCTCCGTTACGGGCTTGGGCTCGACATCAATGACGAAACGCAAGGGCGCATCATCACCAACGCGCTTGTGGCGCTGGGCTTCGGCGCGTCCTTGATCTCAATCTTCGCCCGTCTTGGCGGCGGCATCTTCACCAAGGGTGCCGACGTTGGCGGCGACATGGTTGGCAAGGTGGAAGCGGGAATCCCGGAAGACGATCCACGCAACCCCGCGACCATCGCCGACAACGTGGGCGACAATGTCGGCGACTGCGCTGGCATGGCGGCCGATCTGTTTGAGACCTTCGCGGTGACGACGGTGGCGACCATGGTGCTCGCCTCCATTTATTTCACGGGCGCCACGAAGTCGGCGCTGATGCTCTATCCGCTGACAATCGCCGCCACCTGCATCATCACATCCATCATCGGGACGTTCTTCGTGCGCCTCGGCTCCGGCAACAACATCATGGGCGCGCTGTACAAAGGTGTGATCGCGACCGGTATCCTGTCGCTCATCGCGCTGTGGCCGCTGACCGACTGGATTGTCGGGCTGCACACCAGGCTGCTCACCGAAACCGGCCGCGCCTATACAGGCATGAGCCTGTTCTACTGTGGCGTGGTCGGCCTGGCGGTGACCGGCGCGATCGTGTGGATCACCGAGTACTACACAGGAACTGGACGACGGCCGGTCAATGTGATTGCGCGCGCCTCCGTCACCGGTCATGGCACCAACGTCATTCAAGGTTTGGCGGTGTCGATGGAGTCGACGGCGATGCCGGCGCTGGTGATCTGCGTCGGCATCATCTCCACCTACCTGCTCGCCGGCCTGTTCGGCATCGCGATTGCGGTGTCCACCATGCTGTCGCTCGCTGGCATGATCGTGGCGCTCGATGCATTCGGTCCGGTGACAGACAACGCCGGCGGCATAGCAGAGATGGCGGGCCTTGAGGGCGAGGTGCGCAAAACGACCGATGCGCTTGACGCCGTCGGCAACACCACCAAGGCGGTGACCAAGGGCTACGCGATCGGTTCGGCCGGGCTTGGCGCGCTGGTGCTATTCGCGGCTTACACCTCCGATTTACGCTATTTCATCGCGCACTCCGAAACGTATCACTACTTCGCAGGCCTAACAGTGCCGAGCTTTTCGCTGGCAAATCCTTGGGTCGTGGTGGGCCTCTTCATCGGCGGGCTGCTGCCGTATTTGTTCGGCGGCATTGCCATGACGGCCGTTGGCCGCGCCGCCGGCTCCGTGGTGGAAGAAGTGCGCCGGCAGTTCAAGGAAATGCCCGGCATCATGCAAGGCACGCAGAAGCCGGATTATGCGCGCGCGGTTGACCTGCTCACCCGTTCGGCCATCCGCGAAATGATTGTGCCCTCGCTTTTGCCCGTGCTGTCGCCGATCGTGCTGTTCTTCATCGTGAACGCTATCGCGGGCAAGGTCGAGGCGTTCAACGCGCTCGGCGCGATGTTGCTCGGCGTGATCGTCACCGGTCTATTCGTCGCGATCTCCATGACCTCGGGCGGTGGCGCCTGGGACAATGCCAAGAAATACATTGAGGACGGCCATTTCGGCGGCAAGGGATCCGAAGCGCACAAGGCCGCGGTGACCGGCGACACGGTCGGCGATCCTTACAAGGATACGGCGGGTCCTGCAGTAAACCCGATGATCAAGATCACAAACATCGTGGCGCTGCTTCTGCTGGCCACTCTGGCGCACGGCATTTAACGAAAGTTGGGCGCGGGGAATTCCTCGCGCCCGCAACCTCGTTCAGGGATAGCCACCGCCAGGCTGGCCGCCTTGTCCTGGATTCTGGCTGCCCGAGCCGATTGGCACGCCTGGTGTGGCGTTCAACAACTGCTGAAGGAACGTCAATTCGCGTCCCTTGGCCGGCGTCTCGCGTGTTTCGAAGGCGACAACATTGCCGTCCTTAAGGCTGTAGTGGTGGAGGTTGTGCACTTTGCCGTCTCTGTCGAAATGAACGGCGAGAATGGAGCGGTTCTGCACCCGCGGATCGAAGAAGGAGACCTGCTTCTCGACGCTGGAGATGTAATACCAGGCATCCCCACCAAAAGTGGCCTCCGTCGAAGGATCGCCGAGCCGGTCTTGCACGCTGGCCTTGGTGTCGCTACCGACCCTGATCGCCGCCTCGCCGATGGGGTCGGGCAGGTAGCCGCGCTGGTTGATCACAGGTGTGCAGCCGACGGCCAGCGCCGCGCACAGGATCACAGAGGGGAGACGCATCCGCTAATGTCCTTCGCTCTTCCCGCCCGTGGTGGTGCTAGCGTCGCTTGCGAACGCTTGCAAGCCGGGACGTCGCCGGCGTGCTGAAGCACCTGCAACGCTCCACAGCCTGCAAGGCACTCGCCCATCGGCTCCATGCCGCGCTTGTAGGGCAGGCGCGACGGCCAGATTTCTTTGATCGTTTCCGTATACCCGACACAATGGACGGGCGCTTCGATCTCGTGACGCTGCACGGATGGCTGGTGCTGGAGTGCCTCGGATCCGAGCCCGATCTCGCGCAGGCGTTGATCGATGAAACTTTCGCAGGCTTCGAAGAAGCGCTGCGTCAGCTGGGGACCGGGGACATGGGAATGAACCGCCGGCTAAAAACCATGGCGAATGCTTTTTATGGTCGCCTGCAGGCTTATCGCGGTTCATCGAGCTTCGAAGATTTGACCGAGGCGATCTGGCGAAACCTTTATCGCGGCAATGAGGACCGTCGAGCCGATGCAGTGGCGATGGCAACCTACGCGCACAGCGCCCGTTCTCATTTGGCAAGGTCCAACCTCAACCAGGAACTGGATTTCGGCTCCTTCCCTCCCAAATGACGACAATGGATGCCGCCCCGCTTTCCGTCATTTACGACCTTTCGCGTCTTTCGGAAGGCGGAACGGACCTGACCATCACCGCAACAGCCGCTCAACGATCTGAGCTGGCCAAATGGGCGGGCATCAGCAGCGTCGGCGCCTTTGAAGCGAAGGTCGCATTGCGGCGGCAGTCAGCCGCGCGCTTTACTTACGAGGCGACCGTATCCGTCGACCTCGTCCAGACTTGCGTTGTCACGCTTGAGCCAGTTCCGTCGCACCTGAACCTGGAGATTTCGCGCGAGCTGCATCTCATCAAGTTTCCGGCCAAAGCCCAGATTGCCACCGACGAATTGGCCCCCGCCGCCGACGAAGGACCGGAGGAAATCCGCGACAGCCACTACGATCTCTCCGGACCGCTACTGGAAGAATTTTCGCTGGCCATCGATCCCTATCCTCGAGCTCCAGGCGTGGCGTTCGAGAGTCCGCAGGAAATTGAACCGCCGGAGAACCCGTTTGCCGTCTTGAAGCAGCTGAAGAGCGACGTTTAGCAGCAATGTCCGCGGTTTTCCGGCTTGAATCCTGAATGGGTTTCGGGTTCACTCCGCGCCCGGTTTCCCCCGCCACTTGGCCCGGTAGCAGCGATTCTCGCCGCCCGTGCCGATTCGGCATTTTTGAAGGAGCGGCTCCGCCATGGCGGTCCCCAAGAGAAAGACATCGCCATCCCGGCGAAACATGCGGCGTTCCCACCATCGGCTGGCGCCGGCAGCACACGTGGAGTGCCCGAATTGCGGCGAGCAACGCCGGCCCCATCACGTTTGTTCATCTTGCGGCTATTATGATGGCCGGGAGGCGGTGAAGGCGAAGGCCTGAACCGTAACCGCCACCTCTCTGGCGGGTCTCCCGCAAAGGGTTGCGAGGCGAGGGTGGCCGATATTACCGTTTCCGTGGATGCTATGGGTGGCGATGCCGGCCCCGGCATCATTGTCGCCGCCTTGGCGCGCTCGGCCGTGCGGCATCCCACCGTCCGGTTCCTGCTGCATGGCGATGAAGGCCAACTGAAGCCGCTATTCGCCCGCCGCCGGAGCAAACTGGCCAACAAGGTCGAGATACGCCACAGCCCCGAGGTCGTCCGCATGGAGGACAAGCCGAGTCAGGTACTCCGGCGCGGCCGCAATACCAGCATGTGGCACACCATCGAGGCCGTGCAGAAAGCGGAAGCGCAAGTGGCCGTATCCGCCGGCAATACCGGAGCGCTGATGGCGCTGTCCATGTTCCAGCTGCGCACGCTGGATGGAATAGATCGCCCTGCTATTGCGGCGCTGTGGCCGACCCGGCGCGGGCAAAGCGTGGTGCTCGACGTCGGCGCCAACGTGGAATGCGACGCTCAGCAGCTGGTGGATTTCGCGATCATGGGTGAAGCCTTTGCCCGCGCGGTGCTCGGCCTCAAGCGGCCTACCGTGGCGCTGCTAAATGTCGGTTCCGAGGACATGAAGGGCCACGATGCCGTCAAGATGGCGGCGCAGACTCTGCGCGAGGTCGATCTGCCCATGGAGTTCCGGGGGTTTGTGGAAGGCGACGACATTGCGGAAGGCACCGTGGACGTGATCGTGACGGATGGGTTCACGGGCAACATCGCTCTCAAAACAGCCGAGGGCACGGCTAAGCTCGTTACAGGTTTTCTGCGGGCGGCGCTGCGACGCTCCTTTTTCGGGCGTCTTGGTGCACTCATAGCCAGCGGCGCGCTCAAAACCCTTCGTCGCAAGCTTGACCCGCGCGCCGCCAACGGCGGCATTTTCCTTGGTCTTAACGGGATCGTGGTAAAGAGCCATGGTGGCACCGACTCGATCGGGTTTGCGAGTGCGCTGGATATGGCAATCGACATGGCACGAGCCGGCGTGATGGCAAAAATTGCCGCCGATCACGATTCACTGACGAGCAGTACAGGATCGGTGACGGCCGGAGCAGCGAGCGCGTGACGGTTATCCGCACACAGGTGATCGGTTGCGGCGCCTGCCTCCCGGAACGGATTCTCACCAATGCGCAGCTTGCGCGCATGGTGGACACCAGCGATGAATGGATCGCCAGCCGCACCGGTATCCGGCGCCGCCATATCGTCAGTGACGGCGAAACGACGGTCGATCTGGCCGTGAAATCGGCCGAACGGGCCATTGCCGACGCGAAGATCGGCGTCGGGGAGATCGACCTGGTCATCGTCGCCACCACAACCCCGAACGAAACTTTCCCGTCGGTCGCCACCACCGTGCAGTCCCGCATCGGAATGACGCGCGGGGCGGCCTTCGATGTTCAGGCGGTCTGCTCGGGGTTCATTTACGGCTTGGCGATCGCCGACAATTTCATCAAAGCCAAACAGGCCGAGACGATCCTCCTCATCGGTGCGGAGACCATGTCGCGGCTGATGGACTGGACAGACCGCGCAACTTGCGTGCTGTTCGGCGACGGCGCCGGAGCGTTGGTGCTGCGCGCGGGCGACGGGCAGGGCGGTCCGTCGGACCGCGGTGTGTTTAACACCAAGCTCTATTCCGATGGCCGGCTGCACGATCTGCTCTACGTGGATGGCGGTCCGTCCACCACGGGCACAACCGGACATCTGCGGATGCTCGGCAAGGAGGTGTTCAAGCACGCGGTGATCAACATCGCCGAATCGATCGTGGAATCGGCCAGAGACAGTGACGTTTCCGTCTCCGATATCGATTGGTTCGTGCCGCATCAGGCCAACCAGCGCATCCTCGATGCAACCGCGCGGCGCCTCAAGGTGCCAACGGAGCGGTTCATCTCGACCATTGCCGACCACGGCAACACGTCGGCCGCTTCCGTGCCGCTGGCGCTGGACGTGGCGGTGCAGGATGGCCGCATTAAGCGCGGCGATCTGGTGCTGTTGGAGGCCATGGGCGGCGGACTGACTTGGGGCGCGGCTTTGCTGCGCTGGTAAGGTATCGCCTTAGAAAATTCCGCTATGTCTTTGTTGACGGGGCATTCTTTGGCTCCTAACCTCTGTAGGGGAAGGGGAGTTTGAGTGATGACTACCGATACATTGACCCGTGCGGACCTCACTGAGGCCGTGTTTCAGGCCGTGGGTCTGTCGCGCCACGAATCGGCGCAGATGGTCGAAGACATGCTGGAAGAAATCAGCAGCGCGCTGGCGCGCGGCGAGTCGGTGAAGCTGTCGTCGTTCGGCACCTTCGCCGTGCGGCAGAAGGCGCAACGCATGGGCCGCAATCCGAAAACTGGCGATGAGGTGCCCATCGCGCCGCGTCGCGTCCTGGTGTTCCGTCCCAGCCATGTGCTGAAGGCGGTGATCAACGGCGAAACGCCGGATCCGAACATCGAAGAGTGAGCGTGGTGGCGGCGGCGCTTGCGGAAAAATCACCCGAGGCGTTTCGCACCATCAGCGAAGTCGCAGCCGAGCTGGACGTACCGCAGCACGTCTTGCGTTTCTGGGAGAGCCGGTTCGCGCAAATTCGCCCTGTGAAGCGGGCAGGCTCGCGGCGCTATTACCGACCGGACGATGTGGATTTGCTGCGCGGAATCCGCTCGCTGCTTTACTCCGACGGCTACACCATCAAGGGCGTGCAGAAGATCCTCCGCGAGCACGGCATCCGGTATGTTGCGGATGTGGGGAGACAGAGACCGCATGCGCCAAGGGCGCGGGCAGCGAACGCAGGCGACGAGCCACGCCACGCCCGCGAGGCCATCGCGCGCGTGCACAAAGCGCAGGAGGATGGGCAACCGAATTCCGAGACCGGCGAGATCGACAAAGCCGCGCGTGCCAAACTCAGCGCACTGCTGAAAGAACTCACGAAAATGAAAGCGCAGCTCCGCGCCGCCCGCGGGCGCAATTGGGCGTCGCCCATTTAATCGGGCGTTCTGCGAAATCGCGCCACGGCGGTCATTCCTGCCTTGCCGGGCTGGCTTTGCCCGGCTAAGCGGGCCGGAACCATGAGTCCGCAAAACACATCACGGCCCAAGGCGCGCCTGCCGCGCGGCTTCCGCGACCGCCCGGCTGCCGACATCGCTGCCGAACGGCGCATGCTGGAGACGATCCGGCAGGTCTACGAATCCTACGGCTTCGAGCCGCTTGAAACGCCGGCCTTTGAATACACCGACGCGCTCGGCAAATTTCTGCCCGACCTCGACCGACCAAACGAGGGTGTGTTTTCGCTGAAGGACGATGACGGCCAGTGGTTGTCGCTACGCTACGATCTGACCGCGCCGCTGGCCCGCTACGTGGCGGAGAATTTCCAGCATCTGCCGAAGCCGTTTCGCCGCTATCAGGTGGGGCAGGTGTGGCGCAACGAAAAGCCCGGGCCGGGGCGCTATCGCGAATTCACGCAGTTCGATGCCGACACGGTGGGGAGCGCTTCGCCTGCTGCTGACGCCGAGCTCCTGATGATGACGTGCGACGCGCTCGAGGCCCTCGGCCTCAAGCGCGGCGAATACATCGTCAAGATGAACAGCCGCCGCTTGCTCGATGCCGTGCTGCAATCGGCATCGGTCAGTGATCTGCAACGCGGAACCGTGCTCCGCGCCATCGATAAATACGACCGTCTGGGAGAAGCAGGCGTGCGGGCGCTGCTGGGCAAAGGGCGCAAGGATGAATCCGGCGATTTCACCACAGGCGCCGGCCTCGACGAAAAGCAGATCGCGCTTGTGATGGAATTGCTCACCGCGACCGCGGAGCGGTACGACACGATTGCGGCTGTACAAGAACTGCAGACCATACGGACTACGCTTGCAGCGAACGGATACGATGAAAATCGAGTGCAGATCGACACCAGCATCATTCGCGGACTGGAATATTATACTGGCCCGGTGTTCGAGGCGCAGCTGCAATTCCCTGTCACCAACGAAGCCGGCGAAACCATCGTGTTCGGTTCCGTGGCGGGCGGGGGCCGCTATGACGACCTGGTGGCGCGGTTCACCGGACAACAGGTGCCCGCTACCGGCATTTCCATCGGCGTCAGCCGTCTGCTTTCGGCTGTGAAGCAGCGGAGCGAGGCGCCGCTGGCGCCGCTGGCGGTTGTGCTCACCATGGACGACGCGGCGCAGAGCTTTGCCATGGCGCGCGAGCTGCGCGAGGCAGGTTTGCGCGCCGAGGCCTATGTCGGGACGAAGAAGTTCGGCGACCAGCTGAAATACGCCGACAAGCGCGGTGCCGCGATCGCGGTGATCGAGGGCGCCGACGAGCGCGCGTCCGGCAAGGTGACGCTGAAGGACCTGAAGCGCGGTGCCGAACTTTCCAAAGCCGTCGAAAGCCGTGCGGAATGGCTGAGCGAGCGGCAGGCGCAGGTAACGGTCGAGCGCGCGCGGCTGGTGCAGGAAGTGAAGGCGCTTCTCACGCGTGGACGCTGGTGAGCGCGCGGGCAAGGCGGATCGCGTCCTCTTTCTCGTGATAAATGCCAAAGCCGACGCGCAGGCGATCGCCCCGATGATCCACGATGATGTTCTGCGCCGCCAAAGCGGCCGCAATCGTTCCCGCATGTTGGGTGCGGAAGGCGAGAAACCGTCCGCGTCGTTCTTCATCGGTCACAAGCAGATCGGATGACCGGATCGGCGATTTCAGATTGTCCAATTCCGCAAGAAACGCGCGCTCGATCCCGCGGACATGC
>JBJMVL010000020.1:0-9300 GCA_045810735.1 Alphaproteobacteria bacterium | reverse complement strand
TAAACCATTTCCGTGCAGGGGTTGAGGGGGCGCGGCCAACACACTACCGCGCCAGCACCTTCAAATATTGGCGGGAGGCATGGACAGCGGCCGAATTTGCCAGACGCACTTCGCCGTTAAATCTGGGGCTCCGTCTTCTCCCGGAAAATTGCGCTAAGGGCGATTTTCTGAAACGTGGCCTCACACTAAACTGCCACGCAAGCTGATGTGCGTAAACACGTGCGAGCAGCCCCGCTAAAACGCGCGCACATTTGCCGCAGAATGTTATGTCTTCTTCTTACCAAAATGCCGGGAGAAATAATCCGCAAGAAGATCGACCCGTTTCGTTTTGAATCCGCCAGGCGGCGTCACCCAGTAGACCGCCGATGGTGGCAGCGACCAATCTGACGCTCGGTCCCGATGGACGCTTGTACGGCACGACCCTTGCGGCGGGCCAGTTCAATCGCGGCACCGTTTTCGCGATCGATCCCGCAAGCGGCGCTTTGGCAGACCAAATGACGCGGAAACTCGCAGAGTCAAATCAGGGCCGTTTAGCGCACATGCAGTTCCCCGAGATCGGGAAGATACAGCCGCGCCGTCATTGGCGTCGTGCGTAGGACAAGATCATCCGCGCGCCAGAGTTCTATTGGCATATCGAAATAGATGGACTGCGCGCAGCAGTAGCTTATCGCGGAATCGTCGTCCGCCGCTTCGATGTTCAAAGCACGGACCTTCCCCTTGAACGAGTCGATGAACTTGAGCCGACCCTGCATAGGCATGTCCCCAACACTTGATTGCCGTCTTCCGCGCCCACCTTGCCCGACCGCATGTAAACAGAGATTTTGCATCAGATCACAAGAAACTCCGTCCGGAACCGATATCAGGACCAGCCCGTTTTTCAGAGCGAACGGTCAGGACAGATTTGGTGCGCGAGTCACCCCCGTCGTTGACGGATCAAAAAAGAGCGCGGCACTACCGAATCTTGGCACAACCGCCATGCAGCAAGCTGGCGATACACTGCGAGCAGCACAACCGGCTCCATGACGGCGACTCCAGCGCTAGCGGGCCCAACCGTGAATGTGTCGCGTTGGACCGGTATTGTTGGCGCTCCACTGCAGAGCCCAAGCCGCGCGAATCGGCGCCCAGCGAACCGGGAGACTACATTGCTGGGTCGTCGAATTGAATTGTGTGTGCTGTCAATTATGGCTGCGGGATCACATAGTCGGTCAACTCGCCTGTCGTGAAATCCAGGTTGCTACCGTTCTTTTTGACCTTGTCGACAAGGAAGGCGATTGCGCCGACGCAGGCCAGACCTTCGTGATGGAATGTCACTTTGCCATCCTGATTTGTCGTGCTGCTGACGCGCTCGTCGAGATAGTAGTCATCGAGAAACCGGCCGATGACGTGGGCGCCCGCTACCGCCGCTCCGGCCTTGTCGACAACATTGATTGTCGCGGTGACGCGATCGAAAGCATCGGTACAATTGTCGCCAATCACTTTCCCGGTCATCGCGATTGCGGCGACATGAATGCAATTGTTCGCGCAAGGCGCCGTTGGAATCAGCCGCACGAGACGTGGGCTTCGCCCGATCAGCACCTGCGCAAGGATCTGCCCGGAATCATTGATCCGGTCCGCCTCGGGCACAATCGTCGGATCGGCGCGCCTGCCGCCCCCATACGCGGGAGAGAGTTTGGTAGATAACGGTTCGGCCACGCCGTTCGGGCCGTAAGCAATAAGACCAACGCCAGCCACGGTTGCGGTGATGTCGTCGGCTTCATTGATCGAACCGATACCGAATGGCGCCGCGTCGCTAGCTGGAATATCCCATATCTGTTGCCATGTCCCTGCATGATGGTAGCGGAAGAGATAGAGGAGATCCCGGTTGACGGTGGAAATCAGAAATCGTGCCTGATCGCCTATATTGTTGATGGAGGCGGGATAGGTGCCGGGGCCGGTGAAACCTTTGGGGGGCGGCGCCAAAGGCGTGACGCTGCCGGGATTGTCCAGCATGTACCAGTGATCCGGCGTTGCCACCGTCCCACTGTCACTGATCGCCAATGGTCTTTCGTTCGGGAAGCCTTGCGTCAGCAGATTCATCATGCCGGCGGCCTTGGTCCACACGAATGGTGCGGTCTTGTCGGGGAGACCGCCACCGGTCGTGGACCAGCCGACAATCCGGTTGCGATCGTCGATTCCCGCAGCCCAGGAACTTGTCATGCCGGGTAGAACGCCGAGATCAATCGGCTTGTAGCCCGCTCGGCTGGGTTTCCACGCCACCGCATGCACGCCGTTGGAAGTCGTATCGGGATCTGATCCGGCGACCCAATTCGTTGCGCTGATCCCCACCGGCAAGACAGTCGGGAATGCCTTTGGAATCGGCAGCAGCGCGATTCTGGAGTCGAACCACACCACTTCTTCCTGTTCACCAAGGCACGTGAACGGCGTGCATCCCGGTGGGAGAACATAACGTATGCCGGTGGCAATGCCCTTGTCGTTCATGTCCTTTCCGCGTGCGGTCGTCGAGACGAAGTCGACGGCATAGGCGAATGGTTCGGCCGCAGCAGCGGCGGGTGCTTCGGGTGTGAAGGCGAGCACGAAAAGCAGGGCTGCGGTTACGCCGTTCCAATTGGACCTCATTGGTCGCTCCATGCGCAGTCTAGGTCCCCAAGACTTGAATTCTGCGACAGCAACCGTGTTGCTGCCGCGCTCAGCCGGTCATCGACCCCATCATTTTTGAATCGTGAGCCGATACACTGTGCCATCACCCGGCCATGGCTCGCGGCCGCCGGCCGGCGTGACGCCGTAGAGATTGCCGTCCGGTCCGACGGTGAGGCCGCTGGTTGGAAATGAGCCGTCCGGCGCCTGCATGAAGGTGTGCAGCAACCGGAATTTCGTGCCGTCCAACCGGATGCGGAAAATCGTTCCGCTACGATCGGGATCCTCTACCGGCAACCCGCCGATCGGCGCGGTGCCGTAAAGTTTTCCGTCGGGCGCCTGCAGCACCTCCGCAGTGGAATTCTTGCCGTCGCGGGCATAGCCGTCATTATCGAAGTGATGGACGACGCGGATGGCGCCGTCCATGGTCACCGCGTAAAGCGCGCCGGAGCCATAGTTCCCGCAATCCTCCGCCGCGCCGTAGAGATCGCCATTGCTCGCCTGGATGAGTCCAGCCTTGGGTTGGCATCCGGCATCGAAATGACCGAACTCCAGCAGCGTCTTAAAAGCGGAGCCATCGGGCTTCAGGCGGTAGACCGTTCCTTCTTCCGCAAACGCCCCTTCGCTGGTGGTGCCGTAGAAGAAACCGTTGGTGGCCAGCACGAGGCGCCCATAGGGGAAGCGGCCGTCGCCATCGCAGTTGAAGCTGTGCAGCACTTTGACCTTCGAAGTCGCGGGCGAAAAGGCGTAGACGGTGCCACAGCCATTGGCGCCACCTTGTGTGGCCGTGCTGTAGAATCTGCCGTCCGGCCCTTCTACGAATCCCCCTTGTGGCGTCGCTCCTTCCGGGAGGTTCATGAAGTGCAGAGTCTTGAATTTACCGGATGGGGAGATGCGATAGATCGTGCCGCAGCCAGCGTAGCAGTTGATGTCGTCGTCGCCGCCGGAGCGCGTGGTGCCGTAAAGATTGCCATCAGGAGCAAGCAACAGCTGGCCGAAGGGACTCAAGCCTTCCAACTCGCTGAAATTGTGTAGCGTCGTGAATTTGCCGGTGTTCGGATCGACGGCGAATACCGTGCCCCGATCGAACTTGCCGCCCTCGATCGTGCCGCCATAGAGGCGACCGTCCGGCCCGACTGTTGGTGCAATGGGCGCGTGTGTGCCATCCGCGCCGTTAAACCGGTGCAGGATTTTCACGCCGGCAGCGGCCGTCGCGGAAATGCAGCTCATGCCCAACGCGGACGCCAGCAACACAGCATAAAAGGCTCTATTCATGCCTGTCGCCCTCCTCCGCAAGTCCGACGACGTAACAGAGGGAAGCGGCTCTCTCAGAACGGCGCTGCTCTCTCCGCAGATTACGTGAAGTTCATCACGCGCGAGAGCCAACGCGGACCAGGGCAAGCGGTTCCGAAGAGCGAGGAAGTATCTTATCCAGAATGCGGGCGGGGGAGCGGCGAAAGTCGCATGCCACGTTTGCACCTCATGCCAGCTTCCGCTCCGCCTTGATCGGCACGAGGTCCGCACGGCGCGCCGCTTCACTCGTAACGGTATGCCAAGTCAATTCGGTGAAAGAAGAGTCGGATTTCACGAAATCCGACAGGAATGGCGCACCCGACAGGATGAAAGTGAGAACTGGCGACTCGCGATTTGCCGGGATGCAAAAACGACCCAAGCGGAGAACCCGTGCACGAATTAAATCACAGATGTGAGACACGTACCGTACTAAGGACAAGGGCCGCCATATCCTTTATGTCGGGCGTAATCATATTGAATGAGGGCCGTTTGCTAGTGGTAAGTTAGTGTTCCTTTCGCGCCGTCACGCCGGCGAGGCGCATCGCATTCGCGTCAAATTGGATCACAGCTGATTGCCGGGTGAACGGATTGAAGTTCATGAATGCCCCGTCTTTCACGCGCCGAAACAGCGGGACGAGCGGTTCGCGGTTGGTGTAAATCGCCGACAGCCCGCCGCCGGACCATTGCCAGTGCTGCACAGTCGGATGCCTATCCCGCACCAGCCGGACATATGTGACAATGGTGGCGTTCTTGTCTTTGAGCGCGGCAACCGGTCGTGAGCCCAGGACCTCATAGGAGTCGAACTTCGGCGGTAACAAGGTGGTCCCGTCATCGCGGGCGCCACCGGCCGCCGCCTCGAAAGGTGTTGGATTTCCTTTTGCCAGCGCCACCAGAATGGTGCGCGTTTGTTTGGTGAAAGCCGACAGGATTGGCGCTGCTGCGCGCAACTCTTGTGGCAGGAGGGCATCGAACGCAGCCTGTCCATGTGGACTCGCAACTGCAAAGGGCGCGTGTCTTTCGATCGTGATCCAATTGTCGCCGTCGATCCGGTAAACACCATCAACGCCGGAAGGGCCGTCGTCTGCCGTTGTCGCATGCGGCAAGCTGATGGCCATCCCGTTTGCGAGGGATTCGAGAACGCCGGGTTTGGCGCCAGCCGAAAACAGAGCTTCGCGCAATGGTTCGCCCTCCACGCTCTGTCCACTGGCGAAGATGACCGTCAACCGGCCAGCCGGATAGTGGCTGAACCAGGCATTGCTCCCGTCATCCTCATGACCGCTATGGAAAATGTTGAGAACCGGCATGCGGTTCACCATCATACTCCGCCGCCACCAGCCGCGTGCATAAGCGAGTGTCGGCGGGAAGACGTCGATCACCTTTTGCGTAAGCTTTGCGCGCCACGTTGATGGCAGTACCCGCCCACTCTCCATCGCCTGCTGCCAGCGAAACAGATCAGCGGGCGATGTGATGACGTCGGATGCGCCATATCCCCCGGCCCATTGATCGCGCCATGGGATCGGCGAAATCGTGCCCCCGGTAGGCACATCGCGGCGTGCCATCGGCCAAATTCTTTCTCCGATGAAGCCGGTCTCGCGAAGAGCGGCAGGCGTAAATAGCGCCTCGCGCATGAACCCCTTGAACGGCCGGCCTGATGCGACCTCGACAATGCGGGCCAGCAACGCGTAGCCATCATTGGAATACCGCCAGGTTTTCCCCGGCACACTGACAAGCCTCCGATGCAATACGCGCGCAAGATAGTCCTCACGCGGCAGCGCCGGCTCTTTTCCGTAAAGGGAATAGTCGTCGTTGATGCCCGAAGTGTGCGCCAGAAGTTGATCGATGGTCACGTGAGAAAAGGCAGGCACGCTCCGCGGTAAGTACTTCCGCACTTGATCCTCAAGACGAAGCTTTCTCGCGGAGGCAAGCTTCAGGATTGCGGTGGCGGTAAATTGCTTGGCGACAGAGGCGACGTTGAAGACTGTGTCAGTTGTAACGCCGGTCCCGTAGGCTTTCTCCAGAACGATCCCGTGCGCCTCTGCAACGAGTATCGAGAAGCTATAGCCATAACCGGAGAGCCGGGTGAGGTACGTGTCCAAGACCTTTCCCAGTCCGTCATGCACAATGACAGGATTGTGTCTCTCCTGAGCTGCATCTGCAGGCATGCTGGCAAAAAGCAGCAAGGCAAAAAAGTCGAAGTATATGCTTCTGAGCGACATCCCAGAGATTCCATTATAGTCCGAAACGGACTATTTGTATTTTTTAAAGATGGTCAAGGATGGAGTGAAACGCCATATGAAGAATCTGGTGCTTACTGAACTGGAAAGCTGCGTGTTGGGTGTGATCTGGCGACAGCAGCCTTGCTCGGCGTATGCCGTCCGGCGGGTGTTTGCGGCTTCCGATACGACCACGTGGAGTGCGAGCGCAGGCACCATCTATCCGGCGATCGCCAGGCTGGAAAGGTTAGGCCTCGTGCGGGCGCGAGCCATCCCCGGGAATGCCCGCGGGCGGCGTGACCTCAGCCTGACTGCGAAAGGCGCCGCTGCGATGCGCGCCTGGATCGCGTGCTGTGATGCAGATGTGGCATCTCCGGTGGCAGACCCCATCCGGACGCGGCTCTTCTTTATCGACGCTTTGGAGCATGGTCAGCAGATGAAAGTTATCGGTTGTGCCGAACGCCTGACGCGGGATGCGATCGCCATTGGTCGCGCGCGCGTCAAAGAACAGAAGCAAAAAACGACCGCGGACCATCTGGCAAGCCTGGGGGCGGTCTATGAACTCGAGGCCCGCCTCAATTGGCTGGGTGCGGTGCGAAAGGCTCTGATCAACCATGGGAAGGCATAGGTGGTGGAGTAACACATCCGGTGGATCTGCTCGTTAACGGACGAGTCGCTTTCGCAAAGGTGTGCGCGCACCGGACGAGATGAAAGTGCGAACTGGGTGCTGGTCTTGAGCCGCCGAAACGCACAGGCGGGTGGACGACAGGGTGTGATCGGGAAAACCGTCCCGCAGGTGCGACGCCGAGCGGCCCAACAGCCGCTCGGCGCCGCACCTTAGGTCTGGATGGATGGAGCTGGCGAGCGCGGGCTGATAGAGTGCCAAGTGCCCTTCGCGCAAGGAGTACATCCATGACGGACTGGGAAATCAAGGGACGTGAACTCGTCAATTGCACCTGCACCTACGGCTGCAATTGCCAATTCAATGGACTGCCCGACAAAGGACATTGCCACGCCGTGGCGGGTATCCAAATCGAGGAGGGTCACTACGGAGACACCAAACTCGATGGTTTGCGGATCGCGGCGATTTTCAAATGGCCAGGGCCGATCCACGAGGGAAAGGGCGAAGCTATCGCGTTTGTCGATGAGGGCGCCGACGAGAACCAGCGTAGCGCTTTGCTGAAAATCATGACGGGTCAGGACACGGACCCATTTGCGACCATGTTTGCCGTGTACGCTGCGACAGTATCGAAGATGAATTCGCCGGTGTTCACCAAGATAGAGTTTGACGTTGACGTAGATGCACGACGCGGCCGGATCGTTGTGAAAGATTACATCGAGACGACCGGCGAACCGATCCGCAACAAGGTGACGGGGGCGGAGTCGCGGGCGCAAATCGTCTTGCCGCAAGGGTTTGAATATACTGTCGCCGATATCGGAAGCGCATCAAGCGCGACTAAGGGGCCGGTAAAGGTCGAAATGAAAGACACCTACGGACAGTTTGCGCGACTTCACCTGAACAACCGCGGTGTCGTACGGGCCTGACATCCCCTATATGTCACGGGCAGGCTACTTCAGCTGGGACCGCATAGTCACGTTGGCTGGGTTGGCCATCCTGTGTGTGCTGGCGTGGCTGTACATCGTGGCGGGCGCAGGAATGGGCGCAAGCCCCTTGGACATCACAAGCCTGACGCTGTTTCCACATCAGCACACTACCGACATGGCCGTTCATATGCGGGCAATGGACAACATGTCCATGAGCGGCATGGCAATGAAGCCAGCTACATGGACTTTCACAGCATGGATTCTCGTGGTCGCAATGTGGTGGATCATGATGATTGCCATGATGTCTCCGAGTGTTGTGCCCACAGTCCTGCTCTATGCGCGCGTGTATCGCCAAGCTTCCGGGCAGTCCGGCCCGCGTGACAGGCTCGCGCCAACCGCCGTGTTCGCAGTGGGTTACTTTTCGATATGGCTCGTATTCTCAGTCTCCGCTGCCGCACTTCACTGGATGTTCGAAAGCACTGGCATCATCTCAGCGGAAAACTTCGGCTCGCAAAGCCAGTGGCTGTCGAGCGGTGTCCTGATCGCCGCCGGCGCCTACCAATTCTCGCCGATCAAAAATGTCTGCCTGTCACATTGCCGGGCGCCGGTGGCATTCCTCTCGAGGCATTGGCGTCCGTATGTGTTGGGTACGCTGCGACTCGGGGTGATGCATGGCGCTTATTGTGTTGGCTGTTGCTGGGTATTGATGCTGCTGTTGTTCGTGGGGGGCGTCATGAACGTTGCATGGATTGCCGCGCTCTCCGTATTATTTTTGATCGAAAAGACGCTGCCCGCCGGGCTCTTAGCCAGCCGCGCGACCGGCGTGATCCTGATAGCATGGGGTATCGCCACGATATTGGTTTAAGACCCCAACGCGCCGGCGCAATTGCGTGAACTGTTGAGCTAAGTCAGGACGCGCACCCGACAGGATTCGAACCTGTGACCTCTGCCTTCGGAGGGCGTGACTCTATCCAGCCGGGGGTCCGGTTCCACGGTAAGCCGATTCAAAGCTGCTTCGACTCGCAGAGTGCTCGGGGCAATGTGCCATTCTTGTGCCACGGACTGCTCGTCAACGGTTCGTAATCGAAACGGAATTGTTCGGAATCCAAGGAAATCAGCGGAATCCTTTGGAACGCGTGTCAATGCGCGAGAGCAGGCGAAAATGGCTCCCGACGCGGGAGCCACTTCTTTGATTCTGCATTGTTTTCGTTGGTTGCGGGGCTAGGATTTGAACCTAGGACCCTGAAGTCTAAACCTGAGACCTGCGCCTTCGAGGGCGGGACTCTATCCAAGCGACAGCCCGCAGCATGGATCGATCCAATATCCTGCGGCGGCCTTGAGACGTGTGTTTGCTCCACGGATTTTCCACGGATTTTGATGCCGAGTTCTGCTTCCGTGTGCATTTTCGTGCCAAGTAGAACAAATCGGCACAGGCAAATTTCAACAGAATTTCAAGGGACTAATGGTGGGCGCGACAGGGATTGAACCTGTGACCCCTCCCGTGTGAAGGGAATCAGAAACGGCGGAAAGCTGGCAAAAGGGTCACTGAATTTAGATTTTCCACGGATTTTCCACGGCTTTCCATCGACGGCTACTATCCCAGCGTACCTAGAGG
>JBJMVL010000019.1:0-13353 GCA_045810735.1 Alphaproteobacteria bacterium | reverse complement strand
GACCAGCGCCAGATCGGACACGAGCTCGCGCACCAGGTCGCAGATCGGCTGCGGCGGATGATCGATGGGACCGAGGAAATTCAACTCGGCACGGTGCGTGCCGTCCGCACGCAGAACTTCGGTCGAGGTGTCGGTGAGCTTGCCGTTGGGAATAACGATGAGACGGCCGTCCGGCCTGCGCCCGATGGCGGCGCGCCAGTTCATCGATTCGATGCGCACCGCTTCGCTGTCGAACAGCACGCAGTCGCCGACCCGCACCGCGCGATCGGCGTGCAGCGCCAGCCCGGCGATCATGCTCGACAGCGTGGGCTGCATGGCGAAGCCGACCGCCGCGGTGACAATGGCGGACGTCGTCAGCACCGCGGTGAGATCGAAACCGAAATAGCGCAGGGTCGCAAAACTCGCGGCGAAAGTGAGGAGCGCATAGACGATAACGCGCTGGAATCCGGTGACCGGACCGCCGCTCAGGGTGGACGCGAAGCCGAGGATCAGCTTGCCCGCCACCATCACCGCGAGCACCGCAGTCATGGCGATCGCCGCGCCCTGCAGCACCACATGCGCCAGCCCGACGCCAAGAACGGAATCGCTTTCCGTCAGGGTGGCGATGGCCCACGCCACCGCTGTGACAAAGAGAACCGGGATCAGCGGAGAGCGGTGCACATTGGTCATTTCTTCTCTCCGATCTGCGACAGCGCCTTCATCAGGCTGATGCGCAGGCGCTGGATGGCATCGGCGAGCAGGCGGATTTCGCGCGCGCCTGAGGACGGCAGCTCCGGCGTTTCCGACGTGGAGCGGCTCGCGCGATCGGCGGCGTTGGCAAGCCGGTCCAGCGGCCCGGACACGGTCGCCTCCATCGCGGCGGTCAGGGCGAAATAGGCGACGGCGAAGATCAGCGCCAGGCCACCGATCAGGATGCTGACCAGCTCGAGCGTGCTGCGGAATTGCTTGGTCACCGGCACCGTCAGCAGCTGGACGCCGACGATGTCGTTGACCTTCCAGCCAAAGCCGTTGTTGGGACCATATTTCGCCACCATCAGCTTCGGCGCGCGCTGCGGCGTGTCGTGGCAGATGATGCATTTCGGGTCTTTGATCTGGATGGGCCGCGCCAGGTAGAACAGCCGCTGCCCGGCTTGGTCGAGAACGCCGTGCATTTCCTTCATCTGCGCATTGTTGCGGAACTCACGAATGAGCTCGACCTCGAACGGATCGGCGCGGTCGGATACCGATGTCGGATTAAGGGCGGCTTCGCGGTAGGTGTAGGCGTGGTCGCCGGCGCTCACGCTGCGGAACACGGTCTGCGCGGCAAACGCCGGCACCGTCTCCTCGTGGAACGCATCGTCGTGCATCTTCACGAAGTTGGGCAGGATGTGCTGCGTGGTGTAGCCGCGGATCGCCATGGCAGAGGACAGCAGCAGGCGGGCTTCGTCTTCCGCGTTGTTCATCGCCTCATGCTTGAGCAGCAGGTAGAAGCCGCCGCCCCCGACGAACAACGCAACCAGGAACACGATCAGGAGATTGCGGCGGATCACGCCGCGAATGGTGGGGACTGTCATCGATTCGCCCTTCGAACCAGCAGCGCACAGCTTCCGCTACGCGCCAGATGCACACAAGGGCTGCGGGCGGCGTGCTACCGCTGCCCGTCGACGATGGCGGAATAGACAAGGGTGCGAAGATCACGCCGCAGCGCGAGGCGCGATTCGGAGCCGAGCACCTGCGTCATGAACACCACGGCGAGATCCTCTTTCGGATCGATCCAGAACGCGGTGGCCGCCGCTCCGCCCCAGAAATATTCGCCCACGCTTCCCGGCAGGCGTGTCTTGGCGAGGTCCATCGTCACGCCGCAGCCGAGCGAGAAGCCGACGCCGGCATAACCGGCCTCGGTGAACATGCCTTCACCCGCCACCATGTCGGACAAGAGCTTGCCGCCCGGCAGAAAATTGCGGCTGAACATCTCCACCGTCTTGGGCGAGAGAATGCAGGCACCGTCGAGCGTGCCGCCGTTCAGCATCATGCGGCAGAAGCGCATGTAGTCACCGGCCGTGGAGACGAGCCCGCCGCCGCCGGATTCCAGCACAGGCGGCGTGGCGAAAGTCGACGCTTGCGCGTCGTCCTGCACCTCGAGGCCGCCGTCCTTCTTCGGCATGTAGCAGCAGCCGAAGCGGTCGAGTTTGACTCCGGGCACGAAGAAAGCCGTGTCCGTCATGCCGAGCGGTTCGAACAGCCGCGTGCGCAGGAAGTCGCCGAGGCGCTGCCCCGACAGTTTCTGCACCAGGTAACCGAGCACATCGATCGAGACGGAATAGTTCCAGCGCTCGCCGGGCGAGAAATCGAGCGGCACCGCCGCAAGCTGCTCGACGAAGGCGTCGAGCCCGCCGGACGTGGCGAAATCGCCGATTTTCAGGCGGCGGTATTCCGCATCCACCGCGGTGCGCATCATGAATCCATAGGTGAGCCCGGAGGTGTGGGTGAGAAGATCGATCACCTTCACCGGCCGCTTCGGCTGCACGGTGATGAATTTGCCGGTCGGCTCGGTGGAAAGGCCGGGGATGCCGCTCACATAAACGCGCTGGTTGCGCCAGGACGGGATGTGCTGCTGCACCTCGTCGTCGAGTCCGATCTTGCCTTCTTCGGCCAGCATCATCGCGGCGA
Source organism: Alphaproteobacteria bacterium (assembly GCA_045810735.1). Taxonomy (GTDB): domain Bacteria; phylum Pseudomonadota; class Alphaproteobacteria; order Micropepsales; family Micropepsaceae; genus Rhizomicrobium. The sequence goes on along the minus strand of JBJMVL010000019.1, from coordinate 10,704 downwards.
CGGCGGTGATGGGCTTGGTCATCGAATAGATGCGGAAGATGGTGTCGTCCTGCATCGGCTGGCCGCGCGCGATGTCGCGGCTGCCGGTGGTGCCGGTGTGGGCGAGCGTGCCGCAGCGGAAGATCTGCAGCACGTAGCCAGGGATCTGGCCGGTGGCGCCGTATTTGTCGGTCAGCACGCGGTTGATGCGCTGCAGCCGCGCCGCCGAAAACCCGGCAATCTCCTTGTTGGCCATCGCACCGACTCTCGATTGACCGGCACAGTTAGAGGCCCAGCCGCCGCGTTACAACAATCAGCTGAATTGCACCGCACCCGGCAAGTCTCAGAGAGCGCGGAAAGTATCTTAAAGGTAGATTTGCGTGCGGATCGCGTCTTGGCAGCGAACCATATATCGCTTTTGCCACCTCTCAAAATAAAAAGCTGTTGGCGATCAGCGGGATAAATTTATTTTCGCGCCGTTCATCTGCCATCGCGAAAACGGCCTTACACTCGCGCCCATGCGTCACGCGAATCTGGAACTGCGGCACGAAAATAATTCCGTTCGCCACCGGCAAACCGGCCTTACACTCGCGCGCATGCGTGTATCTCATCCTGTGTTCAATCCGTCATGGCCGGCCCCCGGGATCGCGCCGACGGCGCGAGGGATCCCCCTCTCAATTTTTGCAAAACAAAACGAACAATTCCGTTGCGAGCACCGGGGGGACCCCACCCCCCCATTTTTTTCAAACAATTCTGTTGCGCGGTCTCTAGACGGGGACCCCCCACCAATTTGCCGAGGTTCGAATGGGAACTCTCGGACAAGAGGGGGAGGGGGTTACGCCGATTTTCGAAAAACGACGATCAACATCGTGGGCTTACCGCGAATTGGACCTCCAGATCGTGTGGTGCAACCCTTGCGGAGTCAGGTGCCCAATGACTGACCCCGCAAACACCAAACCGTGGCCGGCGATGTCCATCGCGCACGCGCATGCGCTACTCACCGGCCCCGGCTCGCCGCTCGAAACGGCGGAGATCGAGATTCGCGGCATCAAAACGCGCGTGTGGAAAAACCTGTACCCGACCTTGCGCGAGCTTCTGCTGCTCGCGCGCGCGCAATATGGCCCACGCGAATTCCTCGTCTACCACGACGAGCGCGCGACCTATGACGGTTTGTATCGGGCGGCGGTGGCGATCGCACACCAACTCCAGCAGCAGGGCGTGAAGAAAGGTGATCGCGTCGCGCTGGTGATGCGGAATCTGCCGGAGTGGCCGGCCATCTTCTATGGCGCCGGAATCATCGGCGCCATCGTGGCGCCGCTGAATGCGTGGTGGACGTGGCCGGAACTGGAATTCGGACTGCTCGATTGCGGCGCGACGGTCCTGTTCATGGATGGCGAACACTATGCGCGCATCGCCGAGCATCTGGGTTGCTGCGTGGATATCCGCTGCATTTATGTCAGCCGTCATCCGGAGGCGCTCTCCAGTCCACTCGTCGCGCGGCTGGAAGACATCATCGGCCCAGTGAACCGGTGGCATGAATTGCCGGACCAGCCGCTGCCCGATGCACAACTCGAGGCCGATGACGACGCGACCATCCTTTACACCTCCGGCACCACCGGAAAACCGAAAGGCGCGCTCGGTACGCATCGCAACATGCTGTCGAACGTCTTCGCCTCGGCTTGCTCCACGGCGCGCAATTTCCTGCGGCGGGGCGAGATGCCGGCCATTCCCAGCCCCGCCGATCCGCAGCGCAGCGGCCTCGTCTCCATTCCGTTTTTCCATACGACGGGCTGCTTTGCGATCATCAATCCATCCATTGCCAGCGGCGGCAAGCTCGTCCTGATGCACAAATGGGATGTCGAACTGGCGATGCAGCTGATCGAACGCGAGCGGATCAACGGCGCGGGTGGAGTCCCGGCTATCGCCTGGCAGCTGATCGAGCATCCCAACCGCCGCAACTACGATCTCTCGTCCATCGACAGCATCAACTATGGCGGCGCACCGTCAGCGCCGGAGCTGGTGCGCAAGATTCGCGAGGTGTTCCCCAAAGCGCTGCCGGGCAACGGCTGGGGCATGACGGAAACCTCCGCCACCTGCACGCATCATTCCGCCGAAGATTACGAGCGCCGGCCGGACTCCTGCGGGCCGGCGGTTCCGGTGTGCGATCTGAAGATCATGTCGCTGGATGGCGCGCACGATATGCCGGTTGGCGAAGTGGGCGAGCTGTGGGCGAGAGGCCCAAATATCGTCAGAGGTTACTGGAACAATCCGAAAGCGACGGCGGAAACCTTCATCGACGGCTGGCTGCGGACCGGCGATCTCGCGCGGCTGGATGAGGAAGGCTTTTGCTACATCGTCGATCGCGCCAAGGACATGCTGATCCGCGGTGGCGAAAACATCTACTGCATCGAGGTGGAGAACGCCTTGTACCAGCACCCCGCGGTGATGGACGCCGCAGTAGTGTCCATACCGCACCACACGCTTGGTGAGGAGTCGGGTGCCGTTGTGCATCTCAAACCCGGAACGCACGCGACGGAAGAGGGATTGCGCGCGTTCGCGGCGGAGAGGCTCGCCGGATTCAAGGTGCCGGTGCGGATCGTGTTCTGGCCCGAAACGCTGCCGCGCAACGCCAATGGCAAGATCGTCAAATCGAAACTGAAGAAGATTTTCGCGGTCGCGGCTGTTGGCGTTGATCCTGACAGCTGAAATGAATAGGTGAACGGGAAGCGTGCCGATGAAGAGAGTGAGCTGCCGATGAAATCCCGCTGGTCCGATGCCGAAGCCAGGGACTACGTCGCGCGCTACGCGAAACGCGGCGTGGGCGAAGACCTGAGCTTGCGCGTCTACACCACGCGCCTGCTCGGTAACGATCCGAAATTGGTGCTGCACGGCGGCGGCAACACATCCGTGAAGACGCACATGCGCGATCAACTGGGCGACGATGTGGAGGTGATCTGCGTCAAGGGCTCCGGCTGGGACATGGGCAATATCGAGCCGGCCGGGTTACCTGCCGTGCGGCTTGCGCCGCTGCGCCGCCTGCGCGCGCTGGACAAATTGTCTGACGAGGAGATGGTGAACTTCCAGCGCATCAACCTGCTGGATTCCTCGGCGCCCAATCCCAGCGTCGAAACCCTGCTGCACGCGTTCCTGCCGCACAAGTTTATTGACCACACCCATTCCACCGCCGTGCTGGCATTAACCGATCAGCCGGATGGCGAAGCGCTGGCGCGCGATGTGTTTGGCAAGCGGGTGGCCTATGTGCCGTATACCATTCCCGGATTCGCGCTGGCGAAGAGCGTGGCCGCGGTGTTTGACCGTAATCCGGATGTCGAAGGCGCTGTTCTGCTGAAGCACGGCATCTTCAGCTTCGCCGACGACGCGAAGACTGCCTACGAGCGGATGATCGAATTTGTTTCACTGGCTGAGGAGCGGCTTTCGCGCGGTCGCAAGAGCTTCGTGCGCGCGCCACTGCCGCAGAAACTTGCAGACGTCGCGGACATTGCGCCGATCCTGCGTGGCGCCTGCGCCATTTCGCGCGACGAGATGGCGGGAACGGTCAAGCGCCAGATCCTGAACTTCCGCAGCAATCCGGCGATCCTTGATTACGTGAACGGCGCGGACCTGTCGCGCTACTCGCAACTAGGCGTGGTGACGCCGGATCACACCATCCGCACCAAGAACTGGCCGCTGATTGTGCCCGCGCCCGAAGCGGGCAAGCTGGATGCCTGGAAGAGCGACGTCGAAAAAGCCGTTGCCGCGTGCGTTGCGCGCTATCACGACTACTTCACCCGCAACAACCAACGCGCCGAACCGAAGAAGAAGGAGCTCGATCCGCTGCCGCGCGTGGTGCTGGTGCCAGGCGTCGGACTGTTCGGCTTCGGCGCCACCGCAAAGGACGCGGCTATTGCTGCCGATATCGCCGAGAACACCGTCGAGGTGATCACCGACGCGGAAGCCATCGGCCGCTACGAACCGATTCCGGAAGCCGACCAGTTCGATGTCGAATACTGGTCGCTGGAGCAGGCGAAGCTCGGCAAGTCGGCGGAGAAGGTGCTGGCGCGGCAGGTGTGTGTCGTGACCGGCGGCGGCTCCGGCATCGGCGCGGCGACGGCACGCGGCATGGGGGCGGAAGGGGCAGAAGTTGCCGTGCTCGATCGCGACCACGCCGCGGCTTCCGATGTGGCGAAGAAAATCGGCAAGACGGCGCTTGCCATCGCCTGCGACGTCACCAAACCGGACGAGGTGAAACGCGCGTTCGACGAAGTGGCCAAGGCGTTCGGCGGGATCGACATCGTGGTGTCGAACGCCGGCGCGGCGTGGCAGGGCCGCATCGGCGAAGTGGATGATGAGACTTTGCGCCAGAGCTTCGAGCTGAACTTCTTCGCGCATCAGAGCGTGGCGAGAGAAGCCGTGCGCATCATGCTGGCGCAGGGCACCGGCGGCTGCCTGATGTTCAACACGTCCAAGCAGGCGATCAATCCCGGCAAGGATTTCGGACCCTATGGTCTGCCGAAGGCCGCGACCCTGTTCCTGATGAAGCAGTACGCGCTCGATTACGGCAAGTTCGGCATCCGCGCGAACGCGGTGAACGCCGACCGCATCCGCTCAGGCCTCCTCACCGACGACATGGTGGCGGCGCGCGCCAAGGCTCGTGGCGTTTCTGAAGTGCAGTACATGGCGGGCAATCTGCTAGGCCGCGAAGTGTATGCCAGCGAAGTGGCCGAAGCGTTCGTTTATCTGGCGCATGCCGAGAAAACCACCGCCGCCGTGATCACTGTCGACGGCGGCAACATCGAAGCCAGCTTGCGGTAGCGTTATCCACCATTCGCACGGAAGAGATCGATGGTGCGTTCGCGGGCGAGCTTGGCGGCGGCTTCGTCGTGATGATCGGGGCGATCGGAGTTGAAGCCGTGGCCGGCGTTGTAGATGTACACCGGCACTTCGGGATGCGCCGCCCACACTTTCTTCACGCCGTCGAGCGGAATGCCGGAATCGTGCTCGCCGAAATGGCAGATGACCGGGCATTTCGGCTGGCGGCCCGCCATCGCCGGCACCTGACTGCCGTAGAAGGATGAGGCAGCGGCGAGCCCGTCACATTTGCAGGCTGCCGCCCACACGACCGAGCCGCCGTAGCAGTAGCCCACCATGAAGACGGGGCCTTTGTTCTTCAGTGCAGTCACGCAGTCACAGGCATCCGCCACAGACTGATCGAACGGATGAGTCTGCCGCGCCATTTTGATCGCGCGCTGCATCTCGTCCGGCGAATAGCCCGCGATGAAACCCGGCTCCTCGCGGTCGAAGAGCGATGGCGCCAGCACCTCGTAGCCGTCGTCCGCAAATCCGTCGCTGACCTGTTTGACGTGTTCGTTGATGCCGAAGATTTCCTGGATCACCACCAGCCCTCCGCGCCGCGCGGCTTTCGGCTCGACGCGATAGACGCCGATCTCTGCGCCATCGGTCATTGTCATTTTGATCATAGAGCCGCGGGCCATCTCATCCTCCTTGTGGTTGGCGCGGCGCGAGCACCTTGCCGGTGAAACTCATCACCACCGCGCCTTCGACATCGCGCGCTTCGTTGCGGGTGATGATGAGCCCGCGATCCGGGCGGGTAGCGAGCGCGCGCTTGGCGGTTATCTCGGTTGAATAATGCAACGTCATGCCCGGCCGCACCGGCTTCAGCCATCGTAGATCCTCGAAACCCGGTGAGATGCCGCTTGCGGCTTCATGCGGCCCGAAGGTGCGGCTCTCGACGGCCAGCTTCATCCAGATGGCCGCGGTGTGCCAGCCGCTGGCGATGATGCCGCCGAAAGGCGACCGCGCTGCTGCCCCGGGATCGACATGAAACGGTTGCGGATCGTATTTGCTTGCGAAGCGGATGATCGCGTCTTCGGTGAAGGTGTAGCTGCCGAGTTCCTTCCGCTCGCCGATCACAACATCTTCCCAATGCGCGCTCATGGGTGCCCGCGCCTGTGGATGATCGGCGTGGTGACAATGCGGGTTACCTGTTCGCGCTGGTTGAATAGGATCCATAACATCTTCACGAAACCAACTGGACGGTGTGGATGTGGCGTGACTTGAAGAATTTCCACTTCTATACGCAGAACGTCGCCCGGCCGCACCGGCTTCAGCCAGCGGCATTCCTCAACACCCGCACCGCCGGCGGCTTTCGCCTTGTTCAGCAGATGCTCGGCGCAAAGGCGCATGGCGATGGCGCCCGCCTGCCAGCCGGATGCGGAAAGCCCGCGCAGCAGCGATCGATCTGCAGCCTCCTCATCGAGGTGATGCGGCTGCGGGTCGAACTCGCGCGCAAACTCAAAGATGTCGTTCTTCGTCACTTCGTAGTGGCCGAATGCGAATCTCTGGCCGGCGTAAAAATCCTCGAAATAAACGGGATGACTCACGTGTTGAACCGGAAGTGCATCACGTCGCCATCCTGCACGACGTATTCCTTCCCCTCCAGGCGGAACCTGCCGGCGTCACGCGCGCCGGCCTCTCCGTTCAACAACACGTAATCGTCATAGGCGATGGTTTCGGCGCGAATGAAGCCGTGCTGGAAATCGGTGTGGATAGCGCCCGCGGCTTGCGGCGCGCGTGCGCCTTTCGTTACGGTCCAGGCGCGTGCTTCCTTCGGGCCGGCTGTGAAGAAGGTGAGCAATCCGAGCAGCGCGTAGCCGGCGCGTATCAGGCGATTGAGTCCGGGCTCGTCCAGTCCGAGGTGCGCGAGGAATTCCACGCGTTCGCTCTCAGGCAACTGCGCCACTTCCTCTTCAATGCGAGCGGAAATCGCAACGCAGCCGGCACCCTGCCGCTTCGCCATTTCTTCCACTGCGGTGGAGTACTGGTTACCGTCCGCGGCAGACGCTTCGTCCACATTGCAGACGTAGAGCACCGGCTTGGAAGTGAGCAGGCCAAGCTGGCCAAATGGGTCGACTTCTTCCGCGGAAAGTTTGGCGAGGCGCGCCGGCCTCCCTTCGCGCAGCAAGGTGACGGCCTTCTGTATCAGCTGGTACTGTTGTTTCGCTTCCTTGTCGCCCGTCTTGGCGCGCTTCTCGAGCGGCACGATGCGTCGTTCGAGGCTTTCCAGATCCGCGATCATCAATTCGGTTTCCACAGTCTCGGCGTCACCCACCGGATCGATGCGGCCCTCGACATGGGTGATGTCGTCGTCTTCGAAGCAACGGAGCACATGCACGATGGCATCGACCTCACGGATGTTGGCAAGGAACTGATTGCCGAGGCCTTCGCCCTTCGATGCGCCGCGCACTAGCCCCGCGATATCCACGAAAGTGATACGGGTGGGCACGATCTGCGCCGATTTGGCGATGGCCGCGAGGTTTTCCAACCGCGGATCGGGAACCGCCACGTCGCCGACATTCGGTTCGATGGTGCAGAAGGGATAGTTCGCCGCCTGCGCCGCCGCGGTCTGTGTCAGGGCATTGAACAAGGTGGATTTGCCAACGTTCGGCAATCCGACGATCCCGCACTTGAAACCCATTATCCATCCTTCTTTGCGGCGTCGGCCGGTTTTTCATTCTTCTCCGGCGGCGCGAGCAGCAGCGCCACCTTGTTCATGAAGCCGACGAGATCGTCCTTCGCCAGCAGCGGTGCGGCTTCGGCAATCGCCGACAGCATAGGCACCAGCCAATCCTCGTCGGCCTTGGAAAAATTGTTCAGCACATGACCGTGTACGCGCGACTTGTCGCCGGGATGTCCGACGCCAACACGCACCCGGCAATAATCCGCACCCAACGTCGCCGTGATCGAGCGCAAGCCGTTATGGCCGGCATCGCCGCCGCCGGTCTTGGCGCGGATTTTTGCCGCCGCCAGATCGATCTCATCATGCATCACGACCAACGCGGACAGCGGCAGCTTGAAGTAGCGCGCCGCCGCGCCGACGCTCGCGCCGCTGTCGTTCATGTAGGTCATCGGCTTCAGCAGCCAGGTCTTGCGTCCGCCGAGCGTGCCTTCCGACAGCAAACCCGAAAACCGGCTACGCCACGGTTTGAAGTCGTAGCTCTCGTGAATGACGTCGACGGCCATGAAGCCGACGTTGTGCCGGTTGCGCGCGTAATCGGCGCCGGGATTGCCGAGCCCGGCGATGAGCAGCGGAGTCTCGGCCATGTGCGTTCGCGCGGGCGCGCCTTACTTCTTCTCGGACGCCTTGGCCGGAGCTGCAGCGCCGGCAGCGGCTGGAGCGGCACCGGCAGCAGGAGCGCCCTCGGCCGGAGCAGCGCCCTCCACAACCGGAGCGGCAGCAGCAGCGGCGGCAGCCGCGGCGGCAGCGCGCGCTTCTTCCACCACGCTCGTCGGCGCCACGATGGAGGCGACAGTGAAATCGCGCTCCTTCACCATCGGTATCACACCTTCCGGCAGCTTGATGTCCGAGATGTGCACCGTGCCGTGGATGTCCAAACCGGACACATCGGCCTGAATGTATTCGGGGATGTTCTCCACCGGACACAGCAATTCGATGTCGTGCCGCACGATGTTGATCACGCCGCCGCGCTTGATGCCGGGCGAATTCTCCTGGCCGCGGAAGCGCACCGGAATGGCGAGCACGATTTTCGTGCCTTTCTGCAGCCGCATGAAGTCGACATGCACCGGGCGGTCCGTCACCGGATCGAGCTGCACATCGCGCGGAATCACCTGCATCTCCTGATCGCCGACCTTCAGCGTGAAGGGGGTGGTGAGGAAGGTGCCGGTCGAGACATGGCGCTCGAGCTCGCGCTGGGGCACGCACACATTTTCCGGGTTGCCGCCGCCGCCATAGATGACGCCGGGGATCAGGCCCTTCTGGCGCACGCGGTAGGCGGCTCCCTTGCCCGTTCCCGGGCGCGTTTCGGCCTGAAGCTGCTGCGTCTCACGCATGGCATAAATCCTTCGGTATTCCGGCCGTTTCGGCCGGCGGGCGACGGTGCGATGGCCCGGAAAGCGCAGGCTTTTAGCGGAACCCGCTGCGGCCTGCAACCGCAACGCGGCCCCCTTGCGGAACCCGTGCCGAAGGCCTGCCGTTGCCTATAAGACGCCGCTTCGGCAAGCGGCGGTGGAGCGCGCGGAAGAGGATACAGAAAATGAGAACCGGACCGATCACGGCTGCGGCAGCGGCCGCACTCCTGACTTCGACCATGGCCTTTGCGGTGGGCGGCGGCGGACAGGGCGAGGCGCCGCACAGTCAGCGGATGCACCCCGCGCGCGGCATACGCTCGCTCGCCGCCGATGCCGGGCAACCCGACGAGTTGGCCGGCAGCCCGCGCGATGTCACGGAAGGCGGGCCGCAGAACACGGCCACTCGAACGCCAAACCGCGATCGGAATGCTCGCGCGCAGCGGCGCAGCGACGAACCCGGCAGCTAGGCCTTGCGCTTGCGCGAGAGGCGAGGGCGGTCGCGCTCTGTCTTTTCCGGCAGCGCGTGCTCGTAGGCTTCGCGCAGCAGTGCCGTGAGCTCCGTTTTCGACACGTGGTCGGCCTGCAGCAGCAGCTCGGGATGCCGGCCCCACATGTATTTCACGAAGGTCTTCGGCTCGGCGGCGAACAGAAATTCCTTCCGCTCCTCCGGCAAATGCAGCCACAGGCCGTCCTTGCGGATCACCGCGAACATGCGCCGCGTGGTGCGGAATGCCGGCCGCTTCCAGTGATCGACCTCGCGCACGTTCGCGAACGACAGCGCGATCTTCCGGATGTCGTCTTCCCGATTCATCGGCGCAGTTTATCCGCCTGTGCCTGCAGCACAGCGTCGACGAGCCGTATCACATCGCGCACGCGGCGTTTGATCTTGGCGATATCGGACCGCATGGCGCGGTTCGACTCCACATGACGGCCGGTTTTGAATGCGTTGCGATTGCCTGGTTGACCACCGGGTTTTCGCTTCGGCACTACATCTTTATTTCGCGCGGTCGCTGAGCAGTCGTTTTCACGGTTCAATGTCACCGTTTTCGCGCCGACAGGCCGGGACGTGAGGGCCGGTCCTGCCAGCCGAAATTGCCGCGCGTGCGATCCATGTATTCGGCGAGCTTGCCGGCGCAGCCCACAATATCGTCGATCGAATGGATGGTCTGCACGCGCTCAAGCGCATCCTGGTTTCGCTCCATGGCGAGATCGGAAAGGAAGCGCGTGACGCGGACCATCTCGCCCAGTTGGATGCCCAGAAGGTCCGACACCGCGATGTGGTCGGGGAGCGGGAAATCGTAGCGCTCAGGAATGGCGGGCGCCGGCGGCGCGGTGAGCGCCCGGCCGTCCGGCTGATCCTTCTCTATCTCCTCCTCATCCTCCTCCCGCTCAGCCATCTCGACCTCTTGCCCGCCCGGTTCGTGTGCCATAACCCAATCTCCTGATTCTATGTAGCCAACTGGCGCCATACCCGCCATTACAGGCCTAGATAGTAGGATAATATAGTCCACATATGCCTATAGTCAAGCATTTAAGTTCACAAAATGTTTCGGCTTGAAAGGCAACTGAATGGTTGCATACAATCGCCCATGAGCATGGATGCGGTGTTCCGGGCGCTGGCGGACGAGAGCCGCAGGGCTTTGCTGGACCGGCTCTTTGCCAAGAACGGGCAGACCCTGGGTGAGCTATGCGACGGGCTTCAGATGACGCGGCAGGCGGTGAGCAAGCACCTTGCCATCCTCGAAGCCGCCAATCTCGTCAGCACACGGAAGATCGGCCGGAACAAGCTGCACGTCCTCAATCCCGTGCCGATCAACGACATTGCCGAACGGTGGGTGG
>JBJMVL010000018.1:0-28029 GCA_045810735.1 Alphaproteobacteria bacterium | reverse complement strand
GAGTGCCGGCAGCCCCCGCCGGGCCGATGCAGACGGCGCAACAAGCGTTCCGGTCCTGGGGCGCATCGCGGCGGGCACTCCCATCGAGGCTTTGCAAAACAAGGTTGCGGATGTGCCAGTTCCTGCAAGCATGCTGGGACGCGGTGATCATTACGCGCTCGAAGTTGCCGGGGATTCGATGATCAACGCCGGCATTCTCGATGGCGATACGGTGGTCATTCAGCAAGCCGATGCCGCAAATACCGGCGATATTGTCGTCGCGCTGGTGGATGAGGCGGAAGCGACCCTGAAGCGCCTGCGTCGCCGCGGCGACTCCATCGCGCTTGAAGCTGCGAATCCGGCCTATGAAACGCGTTTGTATGGAGCGGATCGCGTGCGGATTCAGGGGAAGCTGGTCGGGCTAATTCGCCGGTATTGAGGCCGCTTTGCCGTCATGCTCCAGGGGCGCGCGCCGCGGACTTCCTGCGCCGTCTGGAAGCGGATACCGTCCTGCAGCCAAACCGCGTAGGCGCCGTTCCGTGCAACATCGAAGCGGTCTATAACCAGCGACGGCCCAAGGCAGCGCTGTCGCGTCGGTACCGCGCTGACCACGACATCGGCATAAACGCAGTCCTCGTCGAGTGCGGCCGGCTTCGCTACGGCGGCAATTTTGATGCCCGCGCTTTCGGCGATGCAGCCATAGAAGTCGCACGAAACGCCATCGCGCGGCGTTGCTATAGCCGAAGAGTAGTTACGATCATCGCCATCCCGTTTCAGCCACTCCTCGGCCGAATATTTGTCGGAGGGAGATCTTGCAAATATAAGCTGTCCGTCATGTGTACGAAGCGCAATTGTGAGACCGTCACGAGCCACGATCACGTCCGGTGGTTTCGTCACAAATATGATCGCCGCTGCTGCCGCAACGGGAGCCAAGCCAAGCCAGCGCCACGGCCGTCGCCAAAGCGCGATCCACAATCCCCCCAAGCTGAGATAGATCATCGCCGACACCGGCCAGGCAGAAACCAGCGATATCGAGCCGGGCAGGCCGGAGACCCAGCGCCCAACCGCGACCGTTGCTTCAATTCCCCACCCCATGGCCACTAGCGGATAGCGATCTAAACCGAATGGCATCAGGAAGAGCGACAGAGCCGCGGCCGGCATGGTTACGAAACCCATGATCGGCATGGCACACAAATTTCCAAGCACCGCGTAATGCGTGGCGCGATCGAAATGGAACGCTGCGTAAGGCGCCGTAGCTATGCTTCCGACAAGACTGGTTGTCGCAATTCCACGGAAGTAATGACGCAGCTTTGCGAATGATCGTGGAGACGTCGAGTGCCGTCGCGAGCGCTCCCATTCCGCGACCGCGACCAGGCCCACCACCGCTGCGAACGACATCTGGAAGCCGGGCTCGATTATGGCTTCCGGCCGCAGCACCAAAATGATCGCCGCCGCCAACGCAACCGATCGCATCGATATTGCCGGACGGTCAAATAGGACCGCCGTCAACATTGCAGTGAGCATGATGTAGGCCCGCGTCGCGGGGGTCGCTGCGCCGCTAATGACAAGATAGAACGTCGCACTGGCCAGCGCGGCAACCGCAGCCCATTTCTTGATGGGCTGTGTCAGAGCGATAGCTGGGAAAAGGGCCAACATGGCTCGTGCGGCCCAAAACAGTCCGAGCCCAACGAGCGCCATGTGAAGCCCCGCGATGGCCAACACGTGCGCCAGCCCGGCATCGCGCAACGCAAACTCGTCTTCTTCGGAGATCCCCCCGCGGTCGCCCGTAATCAAGGCCGAAGCAATCGCGCCTGTGCTGCCAGGCAGCACAGCGTGTATTCTTTTTGAAAGACGCGCGCGCAGAGATTCAATGGCAATGCCGATCCGATCCGAAACCCCCGGCGAATGCCGGCTCCTCAAAATTTGCGGGCGACCATAGGCGAAGCCGACTGCACCGATTTGCCGGAAATATGCAGCGCGGCCGAAATCGTAATCGTTTGGTGCTGCCGGTGTCGGCGGCGGCATAAGCACCGCCCGAATCTGAATTTGGTCCCCCGGCCTGAGTGCTTCGCCACCACTCCGTATGGATATGCGTGCACGGCGCGGAGTCAGGTTCGGCGGAAGGTGCCTGACGTGTCGCGGAAAAAGAACAACCCGCACCCCCTTTCCGTGCAGTTCCGTGCTCTCCACCAATCCCTCGACCACGGTGGGACCTGTCTTGTGAAGCAGGATTGGGGCTGCAACAGAATCTGCCCGGTGCTTCGCAACTGAAAAACCGATCAGCGCGGCTGCGCAGCAGGAGAGGACCACACGAAGCGCCGCAGTGTCCGATCCCAATGCTGCAGCTCCAAGCAGCACTCCGGATGTGCCTAGAGCCCAGCCGAGGACCGACGCGGGTTCAGCCGGCAGGGCGAAGTAAAGAGAAATCCCGATCCCAAACGCGACCGGAAGCCACAGGACCCAGCGATCCCGATCCGCTTGCGCATCGTTCCAAATGCAGGAAACAAGGTAAGCCAGCATGCGTTTGATGCGCGGCATCTCCGCCAAGGGGAGATGCGGAATAGACTGTCGCGCTAAAGGAGCCGGACCTATCTCCACGGAAACCGGTTTGCTAGAAGCCTCGCATCACTCAAAAGCCTGATACGCAGGCCGGCCCCGAAGAAATCATTATGCCCCAAAATTCGCAGCCAGTCCTGCGCTTTGCGCCCTCCCCCACCGGATTTCTCCATATCGGCGGCGCTCGCACCGCCCTGTTTAACTGGCTGTATGCCCGTCACACCGGCGGGAAGCTGCTGCTGCGCATCGAGGACACGGATCGCCAGCGCTCCACGCCGGAAGCAATCGACGCAATCCTTGATGGGATGACTTGGCTCGGGCTGCTCTGGGACGGAGAGCCCATCTACCAGTTCGCCCGGGCAGCGCGGCACCGCGAAGTTGCAGAGACCCTTCTGGGCAAAGGACTCGCGTACCGCTGTTTTGCCAGCCCGACCGAGCTCGAGGAAATGCGGGCGCGGCAGCGCGCCGAAGGCAAGCCCATGCGCTATGACGGGCGCTGGCGCGACCGCGATCCGAGTGAGGCATCGGCCGGCACGCCCTTTGTCATCCGGCTAAAGGCGCCACAGATCGGCGAGACGACCGTGCACGACGTTGTGCAGGGCGATGTCAGATTCGCGAACGAAAATCTCGACGACATGGTGCTGCTGCGTTCCGACGGAACGCCCACCTATATGCTGGCCGTGGTGGTCGACGATTTCGATATGGGCATCACGCACATTATTCGCGGAGACGATCATCTGAACAATGCTGCCCGGCAGCTACAACTCATCCAGGCGCTTGACTGGCCTGTTCCGATCTATGGTCACTTACCGCTGATCCACGGCCCGGACGGCGCCAAATTGTCGAAGCGCCATGGCGCCCTCGCCGTCGATGCCTATCGCGAGATGGGTTATCTGCCAGAGGCGATGCGGAATTATCTGCTGCGTCTTGGTTGGAGCCATGGCAATGACGAGATTATTACCCCGGAGCAGGCAATCGCGTGGTTTGATCTTGGGAACCTCGGCCGCAGCGCCGCCCGTTTCGATTTCAAGAAGCTGGACAGCCTAAACGCCCATTACATTCGCGCAACCAAAAATGAAACGTTGCTCGCAGAGGTCACAGCGCTTCTTCACCGGCAGCAGCCACCTGTCGCGTTATCGGACGTAGCAAGGGCAAGGTTGCTGGCCCTCATGCCGAGCTTGAAGGAACGGGCGAAGACTTTGGTCGAGTTGGCCGAGGCCGCCGACTTTTTGTATGCGGACGGTCCAAGGGTTCTGGACTCGCAAGCCGAACGAGTCATTGCCGAAAATGGCGGTCACATCCTCGCAGAACTTGGCCCCACATTTCAGAATAGCGACTGGAGAGCAGATGTTCTGGAGTCCGTGGCACGAAGTTACGCCGATGGGCATAACCTGAAGCTCGGAAAGGTCGCTCAGCCGATTCGCGCTGCCATAACAGGCCGGACAACATCTCCGCCGATCTTCGATGTGATGGCGGCGCTGGGTCGAGAAGAGGCGATGGCCCGAATGGATGCTTATGCAGGCTAAACGCATCGTTCGCTTTTCTGCGACGAATAGCTTGGCCTTTCTGCCATTCCTCGTTTATGATGTTGCACTGCAGCAAGAATGGTGCGGGGGAGCACCAGAGAAGGATTTTTATGAGCGAAAGCAAGGCCGTTCCCGCAGGCTCTGCCAAGTTGGTCTACCAAGACAATGCCCTCGAACTGCCCGTATATGCCGGCACGGAGGGCCCCGATGTGGTGGACATCCGCAAACTCTACGATGAAGCGGGGATTTTCACTTATGACCCTGGCTTTACCTCCACCGCCAGCTGCGAAAGCGACATCACCTTCATCGATGGTGAACGCGGTGTTCTTCTTTACCGCGGCTATTCCATCGATCAGCTCGCCGAACACTCCAATTTCCTGGAGGTTTGCTTCCTGCTGCTCTACGGGAAGCTGCCGAGCAAGACGCAGATGGATGCGTTTCACCGGGACATCACCCGGCACACTATGGTGCACGAGCAGCTTGCGTCCTTTTTCCATGGCTTCCGCCGAGACGCGCACCCCATGGCGATCATGTGCGGGGTCGTCGGCGCCCTCTCCGCATTTTATCACGACTCGACGGACATTAACGATCCGCGCCAGCGTGAAGTGGCGAGCCACAGGCTGGTGGCCAAAATACCGACGATCGCAGCCATGGCCTACAAGTATTCGATGGGCCAGCCTTTTGTTTATCCGCTGAACCATCTCGGATACACGGAGAACTTCCTACGCATGACGTTTGCGGTGCCTGCCGAAGAGTACCGGGTCAATCCGGTTCTTGCGAAGGCGCTGGACACGATTTTCATCCTGCACGCCGATCATGAGCAGAACGCTTCCACATCGACGGTGCGGTTGGCGGGATCGTCAGGCGCCAATCCGTTTGCCTGTATCGCAGCGGGTATCGCCTCCCTGTGGGGGCCGGCGCACGGAGGCGCCAATGAAGCAGCTCTGAAAATGCTGGAGGAAATTGGTACTGTCGATCGCATTCCCGAATACGTGCGGCGGGCCAAAGACAAGAACGACCCGTTCCGCCTCATGGGGTTCGGACATCGCGTCTACAAGAACTACGATCCGCGAGCCAAAGCCATGCAGGTACAGTGCCACGCGGTCCTGGATGAGATCGGCGTTCACGATGATCCTTTGCTGAAAGTCGCCCTAGAGCTGGAGCGCATTGCGCTGCAGGATGAGTATTTCGTCGAGAAGAAGCTGTATCCAAATATCGATTTCTACTCGGGCATCACGCTCAAGGCGCTGGGTTTTCCGACCAGCATGTTTACGGTCCTGTTCGCGCTGGCGCGCACCGTCGGTTGGATCGCGCAATGGAAGGAGATGATCGAGGACCCGGAGCAGAAAATAGGCCGCCCGAGGCAGCTCTACACAGGCGTCACGCGCAGGGATTACGCACCGATCGAGGAGCGCTAGGCAGTCAGCCGACGTTCGCGGAGGAAATCGAGCAAAGCCTTCGCGGCGCGGCGGCTCGGCGGTTCTTCATCCACGCCCAAAAGGTGCACCGCTTGCCGGAGATCCTGTTGCTGCCGATTTCGGAAGTCCGGATCTTGCAAGAGGCGAATGATGCAAGGGGCGATCAGGTCGGCGCGGCAGCGCCGCTGCAAAAACTCCGGCACGGCTTGACGTTGCAACACAAGATTGACAAGCGACACATATGGAATCCGGATCAGAGCGCGCGCGGCCAGAGACGTAATCCAGCCCAATTTGTAGGCGACGGCCATCGGGACCTCCGCCAGCGCGAGTTCCGTGGTCACCGTTCCCGAGGCAGCCAAGGCCGCGTCGGCGGCATCGAACGCGGCGAACTTGTCCGGCTCTCCTTCGAGGATGTGAAGCGGTACAGGCCAGTCTTTGGCTAGATCGCGGACCATATTTGCGACGTGCGGTACCACCGGCAAGACACACCTCAGGTCGGGAACGGCCTCGCCGACCATTTCAACGGTTTTTCGAAACACGGGTAGCAACGGCCGCACTTCGCTGACGCGACTTCCAGGTAAGATCAGCAGTAACGGCTGCCCCTGCCCAATGTGCAGCCGTCTCCGCAGTGCGTCGCCTCCCTGAATCCGCGCCTTTCGTTCGATAGCGGGATGCCCAACGAAACGGGTGGGTAGGCGGTGCTTTTCAAAAAGGGGTACCTCGAACGGCAAGAGTGCAAGCACAAGATTGAAATAACGCGCCATGGTCTTTGCGCGGTAGGCGCGTGACGCCCAAACTTGCGGCGCTACATAGTTGATGATCACGGTACTCGATCCCGACCGACGCACGCGCTTTGCAACCCGGTGTGTAAATTCCGGACTGTCGATGCAAACCACCGCATCCGGACTGGCGGCAAGAGCACAATCAGCGGCAGCGTGGATCCGTCGCAGGATTTCAGGCAGCCGCGGCACAATTTCTCGTAAGCCCATAACGGATGTGACATCGATCGGAAAAATCGACCTTAAGCCTTGCGCCGCCATGGCAGGACCGCCGACGCCGATGAACTCAATCGGTTCTGCGGATATATCCTTAAGCGCCGCCATCAATTGCGCACCAAGCTGATCACCCGAAGGCTCGCCGCAGACCAGCATCAGCCTCAACGGAGCAGCCGACTTGGCATTCATCGGTGAGAAGCAGATCGGGAGACTGCCGGCGGAAAGCCAAACAGGAACATACCCGCTTCATCCGCCGCTTGAATCACTGCCCTCTTATTGACCACCAAGGCGTTGCCTGCCTCAATGGCGATGCCGGCAAGTGCCACCGCGGCGGCATTGCGGATCGTTTGAGTTCCGACTACGGGGAGATCAGTTCGGCCATCCTGCGTCGGCTTGCGCGCCTTGACGAGCACGCCTTTTGGTCTCGCGGCCGTGCCGCGAAGATTTTGTGGCAGGGAAGCAATCCGCGCCATCATCGCATCCGTGCCCTCGGCGGCTTCGACAGCTAGCACGAGTCCGTAGCTCACAATGGCCGCCTGACCGACATCGCACGTCCCGAGCGCCTCAACGACTTGCCTTCCAAGCGCGATATCCGCGTGGTCCTGCTTGGACGGATGTCGCCGCCCCAGCGCGCCCTCCTGCGCCAGGAGGCCGGGGGCAGCTTCCGCGGCACTGACCACCCGAAAGCCTGCCTCCTCCAAAATTCGGACCAAGCTGCGCAACAGCGCATCGTCACCCTTTACGGCGGCCGCCATCACCCGCGGTAGTTTCAGGAGGGCAGTGCCATCGAGCTTGATATCAGACCACTTTGGGCGCGCCACTTTTCCGGCCAGCAAAACGTCGCTGCATCCATGTTGGCGAAGGAGAGAAAGCGTCTTGCCCGTCTCCCCAATGGAAACCCAGCCATGGGAAAACCGCTCGACTTGTAAATCCGCGATCCCCTGAAGTGCGGCGACAAACACGCCGCGGCCGGCTTCGCTTGCACAATCGGCAATGGCAATCGGCAATTCCCCGCCGCCGGCGATGATTCCCAAGGCAGTCACTCGGCGTCTTCCTCGGAAACCAACGCTCGTGCAGGGGCGATCGGGCGTTTTGAGGCGCCCAGAATGAACGTGGTAACGTGCTGCACTTCCGGTACAGCTTGCCATCGCTCCGACGCCTGCCGCGCCAACTCCTGCAGCGTCCCTTGTCCTTCTACAAAAAGGAAACGGAACGCTGCACGGAGAGCATGGATGTTAGCGCGCGGGACTTCGCGGCGTCGCAAGCCGATGAGATTCAGGCCGCCGAGACGGGCGTGAAGCCCGAGGGCCATGCCGTATGGAATTATATCTGCACTGACTCCAGACAGGCCGCTGACGAAAGCATATTGCCCGATGCGGGAGAACTGTTGTGCAGCGGCCAAGCCGCCCATGATCACGCCGTTACCGACCTCCACATGGCCACCCAACTGCACGCCATTCGACAGCGTGATATCATCGCCAATAAGACAATCATGACCCAGATGGCTATATGCCATCAGGTAGTTGCGGTCTCCAAGGCGAGTGAGCCCCGTTCCCCTGCTACTGCCCACACTGATCGTCACGCCTTCGCGAATGACGTTGTTGCAGCCGATGATCAACTTTGCTTCCGGTGCCGAGTCATTCCGGATCTGGGCACTGCCGCCCAAGACCGCCTGCGCATGAATAATAGTTCCCGGGCCAATTTCCGTGTGGCCGCCAATGACCACATAAGAGCCCAATCGCACGCCTTCGCTCAGGCGCGCGCGCGAACCTACAATGCAATAGGGACCGACCTCGACGCCCTCAGCCAACTCGGCGCCGTCTTCAACGATTGCCGTCGGATGTACCGCCATCGCCCGTCCGTTGATCCTCCGCAATCATGGCCGTGTATTCCGCGTCAGCGCAAAGTATTTCGCCGACGAAAGCCTGACCGGAAAAGCGCCAAACCAATCCACGGCGCTGCAAAGCTCTCACCGGCATTCGAAGCGAGTCTCCCGGCCGGACTGGCCGGCGAAAGCGTGCCTTATCAATACTCATGAAATAAACGAGGCGACCGCTTTCCGCGAGCCCCGCACTGTGCATCACCAGAGCACCGGCAGTCTGCGCAAGCGCTTCCACAATCAACACACCCGGCATTACCGGATAGTCGGGAAAATGGCCCTGGAAAAACGGATCATTGCAGGAAAGGGTCTTGTGACCTACCGCACTTTCACTCGGCACGATATCCGTGAGCCGTTCCAGAAACAGAAACGGTGCGCGGTGCGGAAGCAATCGCTTGATCTGATCGATCCCGAGTTCGGCAGTCAGGTCAGTCTCAACTTTCATCGCGCTTCTGCCGCCGGCCCAAAAGGGCAAATGCTGCCATCTGCCGGCGCCATTCCTTAACCGGAATAGCGGGCGCTCCGCCGTAGTCTGCGCCGCCGGGAAGTTTTCCGGGAACGACGGCCGAGCGGGCCGCCAGCCTTGCGCCGTCCCCAATTTCTACGTGATCGGCCAGCCCGGCCTGGCCACCCACAATCACGAAATCGCCGAGCTCACAGCTTCCAGACATGCCGACTTGCGCCACGATAATGCAGTGTCTCCCAATCCGGCAGTTATGGCCGATCTGCACAAGATTATCGATCTTGGTTCCTTCGCCGACAACGGTATCGCCGAGCGCTCCACGGTCGATCGTCGTGCAGGCACCAATCTCGACAGCATCCTGCACGATCACGCGTCCGAGTTGCGGAATCTTCGCGTGTCCTGAGGCGCTGGATGAAAAGCCAAATCCTCCTTGACCAATCTGCGCGCCGGGGAGCACGACAACATTGTCGCCGATGTAGGTATGCGTGATGGTAACATTCGCACCAATTATGCATTTGCGCCCGATCATCACGCCCGCACCGATTACGGCATTTGGGCCAATATTTGTGCATTCGCCGATCTCGACCTGAGGACCGATCACCGCGCCAGGCGCAATCTGCGCACCTTCTCCAATCGTTGCAGCGCTGCTGATTGGCTCATCGTCCCATCGCAACGCCTCGTGCTCCGGGTAAAAAACTCTGGCAAGAGCAGCGAAAGCAGCCGCAGGCTCAGAGATCGGCAACACGATTAAGCCATCGCGCGGAGCAATTTCCAGCGTCGGGGAAATAATGGCGAACCCTGCCGAGGACCGCGCGAGCGCCTGGGCCGATTTCTTATTAACGCAGAACACGAGATGGGCTGGCCCTGCGCTCTCGAGTGGCGCCAGGTCGGCAATCAGAGCATTATTCGGCGCACCCGCTGGAAGAGGAATACCGAGATGATGGCAAACTTCCTCCAGCCTCAGCGGACCGCGATTGAGGAAAAATCGGGGATCAGCCAACTGGGTTTGCGGATCAGCGCCGCTGTGCTTGCGCCTGCTGGGCCAATTGCGCCTGGAGCGCTGGCGGTAACGCCGTCAGCTGGACTTTCACCGAGGGTATCTTCTGGTCCAACCGCTGCACGGCAACACTTGTGATGTCGACGTTGACGGTACCAAGCACGACGGCATTGCGATCCAACAGCAAGTTTGCGCCACGCTCCTGCATGATGCCCTGTAGAATGGGGCCGAGCGCCTGCTCCATCTGCTGGCGCGCCTTGAATATGCCGCCCTGAATCAGACCCTGCCGGGCTCCGACTTTTCGTTCGAACGCGGCCTGCTTTCCCTGAAAGTCACGAACCTTCTTTGCTTTCACGTCGGGCGCGAGAATCGCCACCTGTTGCTGCAAAGCTCGCCCCTCTTTCTGGAGGCCCTGACCCTCCGCCTTAAACTCTGATTGTGCACTCTGCATTAGTCCGTTCGCCTGGCGGACGATGTCCTGGCCCGCTTTCGAGACGCGGATAATTACGTTTCGATCTATGACCAGGATCTTCGGTGCCGGAACGGCGCCGGCTGCCGGAGCGCCGCCCGGTTTCGGCGGAGGAGCGGCGGGCTTCCCCTGCGAAAGGGCGCCGGTGCTCGCCATCGTCAATACCATTAGAGCCAATGCGCCTGTGGCGAGCGAATGACTCCGAAATGTCTTATTCATCGGTTACAATCCTGTCCCTGCGCTGAAACGAATTATCTGCGACTTGTCGTAGCCTTGCTTAATGTACGGAACGGCGAGATCGACCTCCAATGGACCGAACGGCGACTTCCAGCCAATGGCGATGCCGGCGGAAGCGCGTAATGCCAAGTCGTCCTCGATGCAAGGCACCAAGGGGCCGACTCGGCCGCAGGTCTGCAGGCCGGGCTGCGAGGAAATGTGGCCCAGAGTGCCAATATCCGTGAAGAGGGAAGCGCTTATGCCGTAGTCGGCAGGCAGAATATCGGGAAGGCGAAGGTCAAATGTGCCGATCGCATATGTCTCGCCGCCCAGGGCATCGTCGCGGGGGGTATGAAGCTCCCGCGGACCGATACCGGCCACCTTGAATCCGCGAAACGAGTCGCCGCCTTCGAAAAACCGCTCGTTTAGGCGCACGTCCTGACCACCATACCCGGTTATATAGCCGGCATGCGCCGTGAAGCTGGCGACAAATTCGTCCCAGAGCACCGGACGGCGGTAGCTGAAGGTCGCCTGTGATCGCAGATATTTCAGGCTCCCGCCAAAACCTGCAAAAGCCTGAGAAAACTGAAAGGTGATGCCGTGAAGCGGCCTGATGGGATCGTCGAGGGTGTTGTACGCATAGGTGTATCCGAGCGACGAAGTGCTTTCCGTGCCCGAGGCCAGCAAGATGGCCGAAGAGGCGCCTCCAAATGGATCAATAGTGTCGATCCGGTAAGTATAGTTCACGCCGACGCTGCCATATTCGGAAGTCGGAAAGCCAATCCGCAACGTGATCGCGTCCGTATCGCTGCGGTAGCCCGCCTGCTCGAAGTCAGTCAGAATTTTATAGATGTCAAAACCGGCGGCCAGCGGGCGGTCCATAAAGTAGGGCTCTGTGAAGCTTAGAATGGCTTCCTTACTGATGCCGGAGGCAGAAATGCTGGCGCGGAGGAATTGACCGCGGCCAAAAAGATTGCGCTCCGTATAGCTGAACTGTCCGACGAAGGAACTGGTTGAGGAATACCCGACACCCAATTGCAATTCCCCGGTCGACTGTTCCGTAACGTTAACATTCAAGACAGTGCGGTCTGGCTGGGATCCTTGTGCGGGCTTGATGTCCACGTCCTTGAAAAATCCAAGCGAGCGGATGCGCGTGCGCGACCGGTCTACAAGCACGCGATTGAACGCGTCGCCTTCGACCAGCCGGAATTCCCGCCGGATGACCTTGTCAAGCGTCCGATGGTTGCCGGTGATGTTGATTTTTTCAATGTAGACGCGCGGTCCCTGGTCGATGTCGAACACGACGTTGATGGTCCGGTCCGCGCGGTTTCGCGCAATACGGGGATGAATTTCCGCAAACGCGAATCCCTTGGTCCCCGCCGCGCTTGTCAATGCATCGATGGATTTGTCGATGAGCTCTGCATTATAGATTTTCCCCGATGCGATCGGCACCAGCGGTCGCAGACTCGCAGGATAGAGTTCGCGGATTTTCGAGTTGATGACGACCTTCCCAAATTTGTAGAGCGGGCCCTCATCGACGGTGAAGGTGATGTAGAAGTCCCGCCGGTCGGGAGACAATTCCGCGACGGCTGAAACAACCCGGAAATCAGCGTAGCCATTCTTGAGATAGAAGCGGCGCAGCTGTTCACGATCGAAGGTCAGGCGATCGGGATCGTAGTTGTCGTTGCTGGTAAGGAACTTCCACCACGCAGATTCTTCCGTCGCGATCTGCCCCTTCAGAGTGGCGTCATCGAATATCTTGTTGCCGATAAAGGAGATGCGGGCGACGCCGGTGGTTGGCCCTTCGGTAATCGAGAAGATGAGGTCAACACGGTTCTGCGGCCGCTGGATGATCTGCGGATCGACCGTCGCGGCAAATTTGCCGTTCCGGCGATACAGTTCGATGATCCGCTGAACATCCGCCTGGACTTTGGCGCGTGTGAAAACCATGCGTGGCTTCAGCTGCACCTCTTTCGTGAGGTCTTTCTCGGAGACCTTGCTTTCTCCTTCGAAAACCACGCGGTTGATAATGGGATTTTCGACGACGTTGATGGTGAGGACCGAGCCGTTCCAGTTGATCTTCACATCGGCAAACAGCCCTGTCGCGAACAGCGCCTTTAGCGAGCGGTCTACTGCTTGCTCATCATAGGGATCGCCTGGCCGTACCGAAATGTAAGACAACACGGTACCCGGCTCGATGCGCTGCGTGCCGCGAACTTGAATGTCACGAATGGCCGGACCACTGGGACGCGGCTGCTGCGGTTCCGGCGCTTGCGCCTGATCCTGAGCAGCGTCCGCCGGCACGGTCTGCGTTTGACCCGAGGTGGGCACCGTGCTCTGGCCCTGCGCCATCACGCCGACCGGCGAAAAAAGCACAAGCGCTGCGATGACTGCAGCCGCGCGTCTATCTCCGGCAAAGGGGAAAGCGATCAGACCCATCCGCTCGACTTCGGCGGCGCAGGCAAGCGCCGACTAGAGTTTCAGAAGAGACTCGGCCGGACGAGGTCGTTCCAGGTTGCCAGAAAGAATAAGCCCAGCACTACTGCCAACCCCAGCCGAAATCCCAACTCCTGAGCCTGCGCACCAAGCGGCCGGCCCAATACCGCCTCGCATCCATAGTACAGAAGATGGCCCCCGTCGAGGATCGGAATTGGAAAAAGATTGATAAGTCCGATGCTTACAGAAATGAGAGCAGCCAGACCGAGAAGGTTCAGAAAGCCTTGGGACGCAGCCTTCTGCGAAATGCGTGCAATACCGACGGGCCCACTCAGTTGCGTTGTATCGGAGCGGCCGCTCACGATGCGCCACATGTAGGTGAGCGTGGTATCAACGATAAGCCATGTTTGCGTGCTGGCCGCTCCAACAGCAGCAATCGGTCCTAACCTCACGGTCGAGATCTCGGACGGACTGAACACCGGCGAGACGCCTATCCCGAACAGCTTACTGTCGCTGCCGTAAAGATCGTGCACGGAGATCCAGCGCGGCTGCACGCGCAGCGAGACGGGAGATCCATGTCGTTCGACATCCATGGCCAGCGGCTGCCCCCTACTGGCCTTGATTGCTTTCTGCAGCTGATCGAAGCGAGAGATGGGTTGGCCCTGAACCACGCGCACCAGATCGCCAGGTTTCAGCCCCGCCTCCGCCGCAGGACTATGTGGCGTCACCGCGCCGATGCGCGCCGGAATACCGTGGCTCGACAATTCCGGCTTCCCCACTGTCATGAACAGGGCAGCGAAGATCGCAATGGCGAGGACAAAATTGGCGGCCGGACCGGCGAGCACGACCATTATGCGCTGGTAAAGCGGCTTGAATGGAAAGGCCTGCTCGCGCTCATTGGGCAGCATGGATTCCATCTGCGCGCGATCAGGCGCGCTCGCTACATCCTGGTCGCCGAAGAATTTCACGTAACCGCCCAGCGGAATCCACGAAATCTTCCAGACTGTGCCCTTGCGATCATTCCATTGCACGATGGCGGGACCGAACCCGATGGAGAACGCTTCGACCTGAACGCCGCAAAGACGCGCCACCGCGAAATGGCCAAGCTCGTGGAAAAATACCACCACGGTAATGACAAACAAGAATGCGGGGAGTCCCAGCGGAATCCAGTTGATCAGCCCGTGCAGCACTCCGAACATCCACTGCTCCTAACGCAAAACGCTATGCCGCGAGCCGCAGGATCGCCGCTGCCGCAGTGTCCCGCGCCTCGAGGTCTATGGCAACTACCTCATCCAGGTCGGAACCCGCAGACACGCCGGCTAACTGGGCCAGCGTTTCTTCCACAATTCCGGCAATATCCAGAAATCCAATTCGCCGCCTCAAAAAGGCGTTCACCGCAACTTCGTTGGCTGCGTTAAGAATTGTCGGCGCCGCTTCGGCTGTGCGAAGGCAGAATTCCGCAAGCGCCAGACAGGGGAATTTCTCCCGGTCGGCGGCCTCGAAGGTCAGCCCCCCGCTGGCCGCAAGGTCGAGCCGCTGCGCGGGCGAGCTGATGCGGCGCGGCCAAGCGAGCGCCACTGCAATCGGCGTTCGCATATCCGGCGCCGACAGATGCGCCAATGTCGAGCCATCGGAATAGTACAGCAAGCAATGCACTAGCGATTGCGGATGCACAATTACATCCAGCTTCTCTGCGGACAGTCCGAAAAGATGATGCGCCTCGATTAGCTCAAGACCTTTGTTCATGAGGGTGGCGCTGTCGACGGAAATCTTGGCGCCCATCGACCAATTCGGATGCGCGACGGCTTGCTCCGGCGTGGCGCGTGCGATGCGCTCTTTTGGCCAAGAACGGAATGGTCCGCCAGATGCCGTCAGCGTAAGCCGCTCGACAGCGTGGTCTTGCATTGGATCAAGCACCTGAAACGCGGCGTTGTGCTCCGAGTCGACAGGAATGATCGTCGCGCGGCTGCGATGCACGGCGTCCCGAAACACCTGGCCCGCTGCCACCACGCATTCCTTGTTGGCGAGCGCGATCAGGCCCCCGCGCCGTACAGCTGCGAGAGCCGGCGCAAGCCCAGCGGCACCCACAATCGCCAGCATCGTGACCTCGGCATCCGCCGCAGCCGCATCAATTACCCCCGCGGTTCCCGCCGCGAATTCTATCCCGGTTCCGGAGAGGAGTTCGCCGAGCCGGGAGTACAGTGTGTCATCCCCGATTACGGCACGCGCGGGACGAAAGCGCCGCGCCTGCTCGGCCAGCGCCTCAACATTGCTTTGCGCCGTCAACGTCTGGATAGGGAACACTTCATTTCCAAACGCGTCGCGCAGATGCGCTATGACGCTCAGCGTGCTTTTTCCAATGGAGCCGGTACTGCCGAGAATGCTGATCCGGCGCTGGTGCACGTCATGGAGATCGGAAAGGTTCACGGATGTGCGCCGGCAAGTGGATCGAAGGCGGCAAGCAAGATGATACCTGCGGCGACCGGTGCTGCGAACAGAATGGAATCGATGCGGTCCAGCGCGCCGCCATGGCCCGGAATCAATCGACCGCTGTCTTTGCGGCCGGCGCGGCGTTTGACCATGGACTCGAAAAGATCCCCCACCTGTCCTGCAAAGGACACCACAATCGCGAAGACGAGGGGTGGGAGAACCCGAGTGTGCAGGAACAGCCCGACACCACCCGCAATAACGGCCGCAGAGACAAGCCCCCCAACTGAGCCAGCCCACGTCTTCTTGGGCGAGAGCAGAGGCGCAAGCCTCGGACCACCGATGAGCTTTCCGAAGAACAGCGCTCCGGTGTCGGTGGCCCAGACTGCGAGAAAGATCAAGATCACGGACCATATCGGATGATCCGGTGACAGGCGGACCATCAGCAAGGCCAGAGCGGGAAACCCGATGTAAAGCACGCCTGCAGCGTTGGCGAACGGCGCCTCGCGGCGCGAAAAGCCAAGAAGCAGGTTGCAGAGGCTGCCAACCGCAAGAGCAGCGGCAGCAACGCCATGCCACAACACGGGCGATGCTGAAGCTTCGAGCTGAAGAACCAGCGCTGCGATCATCGCCGACACCGTGATGCTCGCCGGAACCCAAAAATGCTGCGCAAACAAGCGATGCCATTCACGTATGGCCGCCGCGCACCCAACCGAAATAAAAGCGACGAACGCAAAGCCGCCCCAGATTGTTGCACCCACCGCGAGCCCGGCGAGCAGAAACCCGAACACCGGGCGCGCAATCCAGTCGAACCACAAGGTCAGCCGGTCATCATGCCGACCGACAGGAGGTTGCGCCGGCCCGATGGCTGAGACTTCCGCAAGTTCGGGGGCGGTGCTCACGCCACTGCCTCCGGCGCGAGCGCGCCAAACCGACGCTCCCGCTGCGAATAGGCCATCAACGTTTCAAGAAATTCATTGCTCGAGAAGTCCGGCCACAACGTATCCACGAAAACCAGCTCCGCGTAAGCGGATTGCCAAAGCAGAAAGTTGCTCAACCGGCGCTCACCACCGGTGCGGATGATCAGGTCAGGATCCGGAAGCCCCGCGGTCGAAAGATGGCTTGCCAGAAACTCCGGCGTGATCTCCGCCGGATCAAGTTCTCCGCGAGAGGCGGCTTCCGCCATTGCGCGCGCGGCAGCGGCGATCTCCTCCTGTGCTCCGTAGTCGAAGGCGAATGTCAGATTGAGTCCCATGTTCGCGGCCGTGCGCGCTTCACCTTCCTCGATCATCGCGAGGATATCGTGGGCGGCGCGCCGGCGATTGCCGATGATACGCATCCGCACATTGCGCTTCACCAGCTCGTCCACATCTTCGCGAAAGAAGGCGCGGAAAAGGCCCATCAGATGATTGATTTCCGTGAGCGGCCGTCTCCAGTTCTCAGACGAGAAGGCGTACAGCGTCAGATTGTGCAGCCCTATGGACGTGGCGGTCCGCACGATTGTGCGCACCGCCGAAACGCCTGCCACATGCCCAGCCGCGCGCGGCATATGGCGTTTCCGCGCCCAGCGGCCGTTTCCATCCATGATGATCGCAACATGGCGCGGCAGGTCGGCGGTTGAAGTGTTGCTTCCCGACATCTCACTCCACTTCGCGCTCACACCTGCATGATCTCCTGCTCCTTTTGATGGAGCGCCTGATCGATATCGTGGATATGTGAATCCGTCAGCTTCTGCAGTTCGTCGCCGTGCTTGCGGTGTTCATCCTCGCCGATCTTGTGATCCTTCTCGGCTTTCTTGAGCGCTTCCATTCCGTCGCGACGCACATTCCGCACTGCCACCTTCCCTTGCTCGGCATATTTGTGCGCGAGCTTCGCCAATTCCTTGCGGCGCTCCTCGTTCAGCTCGGGAATGGGAATGCGCAGCAGCTGTCCGTCTACTTGTGGATTGAGGCCCAGCCCCGCATCGCGAATGGCCTTGTCGGCGGCCTTCACGAGGCTCTTATCCCATACCTGAAGCGTGAGGAGCCGCGGCTCAGGCGTACTGACCGTTCCAACCTGGCTGATGGGCATCTGACTGCCGTACGCATCGACTTTGACCGGATCGAGTAGATGCGGACTGGCGCGCCCGGTGCGAAGACCGGCCAGCTCCGCTTTCAGTGCGATCACCGCGCCGTTCATCCGCCGG
The DNA here is from genome assembly GCA_045810735.1 of Alphaproteobacteria bacterium. Classification (GTDB taxonomy): domain Bacteria; phylum Pseudomonadota; class Alphaproteobacteria; order Micropepsales; family Micropepsaceae; genus Rhizomicrobium. The sequence goes on along the minus strand of JBJMVL010000018.1, from coordinate 10,483 downwards.
TTCAGCTCGTCCTTGTTGTAGCTTTCCATGACGACTCCTCCCGAGCCCAGCGGCTATTCAATGACCGTGCAGCGGCCCCTGCCGCTCAGGACCGCCGGAAGCGAGCCCCGATCATGAATCGAGAACACGACGATGGGAATACGGTTTTCGCGGGCAAGGCTGACAGCGGAAGCATCCATCACTTTCAGATCCCGAGCCAAAACCTCATGATAGGTAAGTGTCTCGAAACGCTCGGCTGAGGCGACCTTTTTCGGGTCGGCGCTGTAAACGCCGTCGACCTGCGTGCCTTTCAACATGGCCTGGCAGTTCATCTCGACGGCTCTCAGCGCCGCGGCCGTATCGGTCGTAAAGAACGGATTGCCGGTGCCCGCCGCGAAGATCACCACCCGACCTTTTTCCATATGACGAATGGCGCGGCGGCGGATGTAGGGCTCGCAGACACTTTCCATCGGAATGGCGGACTGAACCCGGGTAGGAATTTCCATCCGCTCCAACACGGCCTGAACTGCGAGCCCGTTCATCACCGTCGCCAGCATCCCCATGTAGTCGGCGGTGGCGCGCTCGATGCCTTTCGCGGCTCCGGCAAGGCCGCGGAAGATATTGCCACCGCCGATCACAAGGCACATTTGCGTCCCAGCACGGACCGCATCGGCGACATCGGCAGCGATGCGGTCCACCGTGTCGATGTCGATGCCGTAGTTCTGCGCGCCGATCAGGGCTTCGCCGGAAATCTTCAGGAGAACGCGGGAATACCGGGGCTTGCCATCGTCAGCCATCCCGCGCGCGCCTCAGCGCCCCGCCATCTGCTTGACTTCATCAGCGAAGTCGCCCGTGGGTCCTTTGTCGATACCCTCACCAACTGCATATCGCACAAAGCCCACGACTTCGACCGGTGCACCGAGCTTCTTCGCTTCGCTATCGACGAGCTTGCCGACAGTCACATCGCCTTCCGCGCCGGGGCCGAGATACTTCTGCGCTAGCAGCACAGTATCTTCGTAGTATTTGCGCATACGCCCCTCCATCATCTTCTCGATAACGTTCTCCGGCTTGCCGGACTGACGGGCGAGATCGCGCTGAATCTCGCGCTCGCGCTCCACCGCATCCTGCGGCAGATGCTCAGGTGTCAAAGCAAGCGGCGCGGCGGCCGCCACATGCATCGCGATCTGACGGCCGAGTTGCGCAAGCTTCGTTTGATCGGCGGTCGACTTCAGAGCAACAAGGACCCCAATCTTGCCAAGCTCCGGCGAGGCCGTGTTGTGGACGTATGTCGCGACCACACCTGGCGACACGGCAAGCGCGGTGGCGCGGCGAACGCTCATATTCTCGCCGACTTTCGCGACCAGTTCCTTGAGCGCAGCGTCCACGGGCGCGCCGCTCTTCATAGGCGATGCGAGCAGTTTCTCGAGATCGCCTTCTGCCTCGAGACCGAGGTGACTTGCTTCCTTGACGAAATCCTTGAACTCATCGTTGCGTGCGACGAAGTCAGTTTCGGAATTCACCTCCACGAGCGCACCCGCGTCCGCGCGGGCCGCAACGCCGATGAGGCCCTCGGCCGCCACGCGGCCCGCCTTCTTCGCCGCCTTGGACAAGCCTTTCTTGCGCAGCCAGTCGGTGGCGGCTTCGATGTCTCCGTCGGTTTCGGAGAGTGCCGCCTTGCAGTCCATCATTCCTGCGCCAGTCTTGTCGCGCAGGTCTTTCACCATGTTCGCGGTGACAGTCGCCATGTCGTGCCTTCCTTACGCTGTTGCGGCGGCTTCCGCAGTTTCCGGCGCGGGCGCCGGACGCAGGTCGGGCAGCACCTCGGCTTCGCCGACATCCTCACCCGCCGCAATCTGGCTTTCCGACAACCCATCAATGATCGCGCGAGCAGCGAGATCGCAATAGAGCGCAAGCGCACGCGCTGCATCGTCGTTGCCTGGGATCGGATAGGCGATGCCGTCCGGATTGGAGTTGGAATCCAGGATCGCCGTTACCGGAATGCCCAGCTTGCGCGCTTCCGAAACCGCGATCTGCTCCTTGTTCGTGTCGATCACAAACAGCATGTTGGGCAGACCGCCCATTTCCTTGATCCCGCCCAGCGCTCGTTCCAGCTTGTCGCGCTCGCGCAACAAGCCCAGCAACTCCTTCTTCTTGAGGCCGGATGTTTGAGCAGAATTCAGAGTCTCCTCGATATTGCGCATACGCTTGATCGAGTTCGAAATGGTCTGCCAATTCGTGAGCGTGCCGCCGAGCCAGCGATGGTTCACATAATATTGAGCACAACGCTTCGCAGCCGCTGCGACCGGTTCCGAGGCCTGCCGCTTGGTTCCAACGAAGAGAATGCGACCGCCGCCCCCGGCAACTTCGCGCAGCGCCACGAGTGCCTGGTGCAGCAGCGGCACCGTTTGAGTGAGATCGATAATATGGATGTCGTTGCGCGACCCGTAAATGTAAGGCGACATCTTCGGATTCCAGCGTTGTGTGCGATGGCCGAAATGGGCGCCAGACTCCAACAGTTGGCGCATGGAAAATTCTGGCAATGCCATACGGGAACGTCTCCTTCTCCGGTTAGCCTGACGCGAGGGAAATACCCGTTTCGTGGACGCTCCCGCTCTCGCGGGCGCTTCCCGGGCACCGGAAGGACCCGGGGCAACTCGCCCCGCAAATCCACCCTGCGCGTGCGGAATAGCCGGCCTTATACGGGCGCGGCTTGACGGGCGCAAGGCACTGCTCGAAATCCGCGGGATGGATGCAATTCCCCAGAAACTCTCGCCAGTTCGCCCTGCCATTCTCGACATTGAACCGAACGGCATCGGCCGGGTGGCCATGCTGGCCCTGGGCGAGCCGGACCTGCTGCCGCTGTGGTTTGGCGAGACGGATCTCAAAACGCCCGACTTCATCTGCGACGCCGCCAAAACGGCGCTGGACGAGGGATACACCTTCTACACGCATGCCCGCGGGATCATGCCGTTGCGGGAAGCCATTCGGGATTTTCATCGGCGGACGCTCGAGGCCGACATTGCGCTGGACCGCATCACCGTGCCTGGCGCGGCCATGCTCGCGGTGGTTGAAGCGCTGCAATGCCTGATCGTGGCCGGCGACAACATTGTATGCGTATCGCCGGTGTGGCCGAATATTTTTCAGGCGGCGGAAATCACCGGTGCGCAGGTAAAGTTTTGCAGGCTCGAGGAAGATTGGAACGCTTCACGCTGGCAACTCGACCTCGAAAAACTGTTTGCCACGTGTGACGCGCGCACCAAGGCGATCTTCATCGCCTCACCCGGCAATCCCACCGGCTGGATTATGTCGCGCGAGGAGCAGCGCGTGGTGCTGGAATTTTGTCGCGCGCGCGGCAGCGCCATCATCAGCGACGAAGTGTATGGCACGCTCGTATATGACGGCAGCGCGCATGCGCCGTCGTTCCTGCAGGTCGCCGAGCCGGATGATGCGGTGTTTGTCATCAACAGCTTCTCCAAACCCTGGGCGATGACGGGGTGGCGGATCGGCTGGATGACTCACCCGGCATATCTTTCCGATCAGATGGCTGTGCTCTCCATGTCAAACAACACCGGCGCCACCACCTTCGCACAATGGGGCGCCTTGGCCGCGCTATCGCCGCAGGGCGATGCGTTCCGCGCCTTCCTGCTGGAGCGCTGTCGCGATGGTTACGAAGTGACGCGCCGCTTCGTTGACTCGCAGAATCGCATCCGCTGGATGCCGCCCCAAGGCGCCTTCTATGGCTTCCTGCAGGTGGACGGGATGCGCGACAGCTTCGGCTTCGCTGCCGATCTCGTGCGCAACGCGCGCGTAGGTGTGGCACCGGGGTCCGCCTTTGCGCCGCCGGACGACACACTCACCAATTCCTACGTCCGCATCTGCTTTGCGCAGAACACCGAGCGCCTGCAAATCGGCCTCGAGCGCCTTGCCACCGCGATTGCGGAGCTTTGACTGGCAACATGTTGCGGAATTGAACCTCCGTTTCGAGAATTTCCAGAGGACGCAATCTCTTCCGCGACAGTCCTTCATCGTCTCTTGCTACATCTTGTGGTCAGCACTCTCCCGATTCATTTGAAGTACCGATTCGGGCATCACACCGACTCTACGGCGGCGACGCCGGGCAGCGACTTGATTGCCGCTCGGAACGCCGCATTCACCTGCTGGCGCTGTGGAATCTTGATCTCCACTTCGCGGCCATCGCTCGCCGGTACTACTAGCGTGACGATGCCCTTGCCGCCGTTCTTCAGTTGCATCGAAATGGGGCCCAGGGCGCGCTCGTCTTCCAAATACACGCGTAGACCCTCGCCTGCGTCCGCCGCCGCCTTATCGAGATCCTGCGCCGCGATAGCGCGCAGTTTCAGTTCATCGTCAATCCAGTCAGCCGCCACCGTGAACAGCACGGATTTGCCCGGCTCCAAAAATGGCCGCGCAGCGGCCAGAACTTCCGAAAACACCATTACTTCGAACATGCCGGTGGTGTCGGACAGCGAGATGAACGCATAGGGCTGTTCGCTGCGGCCGCGGCGCTCCTGCTTGCGGATGATGGTGCCGGCGATCTGCGCGCGGAACCCGGAGCGGCGACGGTCTTCCTGTATTGCCGCGTACGTCACCGCGCCGAGCCGCTTGAGCGCGGCCTGATAGCCGTCCAGCGGATGGCCGGAAAGATAGAAACCGATGGCGGCGAACTCTTCGCTCAAGCGCTCGTGCGGCAGCCAGTCGGCGACATCGGTTAGCCTCAGATGTTCGGAATGGTTTGCGACTTCGCCGAACAACGTTGCCTGTCCCATCTCGCGATCTTGGGTGCTGCGCGCCGCGTGATTGAGAATGGCGTCAGCGGATTCCACCAGGCGCCGCCGGTTGGCGTTCAGCGCATCGAAGGCGCCGGCGCGCACGAGACTTTCGAACGCGCGGCGGTTGACGAGCTTGGGGTCAATCCGCGCCGCAAAATCCGCGAGACCCGAGAAGGCCCCGCCGGCGCGGCGCATCTCCACCACATGTTCCATCGCCTGCTTGCCCACGCCCTTCACAGCGGCGAGCGCGTAATAGATGAGGCCTGCCTCTGCATCGCATGCGAAATCGGATTCCGAGCGGTTGATTTCCGGGGGGGCGACGCGGATGTTTAAGCGCTGCGCTTCCTGCCGGAACACGTTCAGCCGGTCCGTGTTGCCGATATCGAGCGTCATCGACGCGGCGAGGAATTCGACCGGATAGTTGGCCTTCAGGTACGCGGTCTGGTACGCGACCTGCGCGTAAGCCGCGGCATGGCCTTTGTTGAAGCCATAGCCTGCGAACTTCGCGGCCTGCTCGAAAATCTGTTCGGCGACGGACGGCAGAATGCCTTTCTCGCCCGCGCCTTTCACGAAGCGGTCGCGGTGAACGACCATCTCGGAATGAATCTTTTTGCCCATGGCGCGGCGCAGGAGATCGGCCTCGCCGAGCGAATAACCGGCAAGGGCGCGCGCGATGTTCATGACGTCTTCCTGATACGTCATGACGCCGTAGGTTTCTTTCAGGATCGGCTCGAGGGACGGATGCAGATATTCCGGCGGCTCCTTGCCGTTCTTCACCGCGATATATTTTGGGATCGAATCCATCGGGCCCGGGCGATAGAGCGCAACCAGCGCGACCAGATCATTGATGTGGTCGGGCTTCATCTTGCGCATCAGATCGCGCATGCCCGAGCCTTCGAGCTGGAACACGCCCACGCTTTCGCCGCGGGCCAGCATGTCGAAGGTGGCGCGATCGGTGAAATCTATGTTCTGCGTATCGAGTTCGATGCCGCGCTTCCTGAGCAGCTCTTCCGCCTTGGCGATGACGGTGAGCGTTTTCAGGCCTAGGAAATCGAACTTCACCAGCCCGGCTTTCTCTGCGTCCTCATAGTCGAACTGCGTCACCGGCATTTCCGAGCGCGGGTCTCGATAGAGCGGCACGATTTCGTCCAGCGGGCGATCGCCGATCACCACGCCGGCGGGATGTGTGGAGGCGTGGCGGTAGAGTCCCTCGATTTTTGACACAATCGAAAAGAGCTGCTCGGTCGCCGGCTCCTGTTCGCGAAATTGTTGCAGCCGTGGCTCGCCTTCGATCGCTTTGCCCAAGGTGATGTGGCGTCCCGGCGGGTTGGGAATCAGCTTGGCAATCTTGTCCACCAGCCCAAGCGGCATCTGCAGCACGCGGCCGACATCGCGCACCGCCGCGCGGGCCTGCAGCGAACCCAGCGCGATGATGTGCGCCACACGATCCTCGCCGTATTTGTGCTGCACATAGCGCACCACCTCATCGCGGCGCTCCTGACAGAAATCGATGTCGAAATCCGGCATCGAGATGCGTTCCGGATTAAGAAAGCGCTCGAACAGCAGGCCAAAGCGGATGGGATCGAGGTTGGTGATATCAAGCGACCAGGCGACCAATGACGTGGCACCCGAGCCGCGCACGCCGACCGGGATTCCGTGCGCGCGAGTCCACTTCATGAAATCGGAGACGATCAGGAAGTAGCCCGGGAAATCCATGCCGATGATGACATCCAGCTCGAACCTCAGCCGGTCGCGATACACCTGTTCGTCCGCATACAGGCCATGCGCCGCCAGCCGGCGCGTAAGCCCCTCCTCCGCCTGCGCCCGCATTTCGTCTGCGGGTGTGCGGCCCGATTCCGGCACAAATTTCGGAAGGATGGGCGCGCGCTTCTTCGGCCGGAAGGCGCAGCGTTTCGCGATTTCGATGGTGTTCTCGATCGCCTCCGGGAGATCGGCGAACTGCACAGCCATCTCTTCCGCCGTCTTGAAGCGGTGCTCGCGGGTGAGGCGCTTGCGGTCCTGCTGCGAAACGAAGGTGCCTTCGGCGATGCAAAGCAGCGCATCGTGTGCCTCGTACATGTCAGTCACGCCGAAATGCACATCGTTGGTAGCGACCAGCGGCAGGCGCTTGGCATAGGCGAGATCGATGAGTTTGCCTTCCGCGGCACGCTCCTCCGGCAGTCCATGGCGCTGTAACTCGACATAGAGCCGATTGCTGAACATTGCAGCGAGCTGATCGAGTAAGGCTTCCGCCTTATCCGCCTGGTTCTCGACAATCAGCCGGTTGAGGGGCCCGCCCGGTCCGCCCGTCAGCGTAATCAAGCCGCCCGCATGCGCGGCCAGCAGCTCCAGCGTGACATGCGGCCAGTCGCCCGCCTCGACCGACAAAAAGGCCGCGCTCAGCAGCTTGGTGAGATTGCGATATCCGATCTCGTTCTGCGCGAGCAGCGGCAGCATGGGCGGCCGTTGGCGCATCATCGCACCGCCCAGCTGTGGCGGATCGAATTCCACCGCCAACAGACAGCCCACGATCGGCTGCACGCCTGCCTTCGCCATAGTCTCGCTGATCTCGTAAACGCCGAACAGATTGTTGGCGTCAGTGACGGCGACCGCCGGCATTCCGTTCTCGAGCGCAAGCTTCCCCAGCTCTGTTGGGCGAACCGCGCCCTCGAGCAGCGAGTACGCGCTCTTCACCCGCAGGTGGATAAAGCCGGCCGGTTTGCGCGCTACCGCCATCATTCAAGACTCTTGGATCTCAGCGGCAGTATCCGCCAGCGGCACGGCGATTGCCGTGCGGTTGGTTTGCTCGTCCACAGCATCTTTAGCCGAGAGCGGCTTGCGCAATCCCCGCCAGTGCGAACGAGCACACCATGAAAATCACCACGCCGACACCCGCGGCCACGTCATGTGCCCATGCCATCGTCTTCTCCCGTTCCAGCTTCTGTTCCACTATCGTTCCATATAGGAACAGAACGCGAATAGTGCAAGCTGCATAGGAGCCATGCACTTCGGCGAGTTCGGATGCTGTCGGCTACTTCTGGCCGATCTCGTTCCAGGCGGTTTGCGCCACGTTGGGATTCCCCGTCAGAAAATCTGACAGTGTCTGCGACGTCGTGGTGAAAGTATTCGGTGTACGGCCGGCGTCCAAAGTCAGCGCTGTTGTGGTGCCAATAAAGGTGACGGTCCCCTGCGCGTAAGAGTCCCAATTGTTCGGATCGCTGGTCACTGCGCCAATATCCGGATAGGCGCTTGAGGACGGCACCGGCAATGGATTGCGATTGATGAAGGCGTTGTAGACCTGGTTCTGCCCATCATACTGAAGCAGAACCCAACTCGCCGGTCCGAAGCCCGCCCGGACGGGAATCAGGATGTTGGCCTCCTGGACGTCCGCTACCGGCTGGACTTTTGGAGGTCCACTCTGGCCGCCGCCTCCGCCGCATGCCGCAAGCCCGAGAAAGGCCGCCATACCAAGCGCTTGTAGTTTCAGCACTCTCTCTCCTTCCAGAGAACCGCTGTCGCTCGTAATCCCGACAGCGCGGCGTCTCCACCACCTTTAAGGGACAGTCGCAAAGTTTCTGATAAAGCCCTTGCATTTAACCCTTCGGTTATTTAACCTATTAGTTAATATGCAGCTTGATCACACCTTCGCCGCCCTCGCCGACCCGACCCGCCGGGCCATTCTCGCGCGCCTAGCGCTTGGAGAAGCCACGGTGGGCGAATTGGCAGAGCCCTTCGAAGTGTCTCTGCCGGCCATCTCCAAACACCTGAAGGTGCTGGAGACGGCGGATCTCATCATTCGCGAGAAGCGGGCGCAGCAACGGGTCTGCCGGCTGAAGCCGGAGGCGCTGAAGACGGCCAGCGACTGGATCGAGCAAAACCGGCGCATGTGGGAACAGCGGTTCGATCGCCTAGATGCCTACCTGCGCGAGCTTCAGGCCAAGGAGAAGAACGATGGCGAGTAGTGCCGTGCGGGACGACCGCGTGCTGGTGATCGAGCGGGAGTTCAACGCGCCGCGCGCGCTGGTTTGGAAGATGTTTACCGACCCGCGGCATGCGGCAAACTGGATGGGGCCGCCGGATTATCCCTCTGTGTTGCATGAGGCCGATGTGCGGCCCGGTGGCAAATGGCGCGGGCGGTTGCGCGCGGTAGACGGCAGCCGCGAACTTGGCCAGGGCGGCGAATACAGAGAAGTGAAAGAGCCCGAGCGCCTCGCCTTCACCTTCTATTGGGATCAGGACGGCGGCGGCCGCGGACCAGAGACTCTCGTCGAGATCGATTTCGCCGAGCGCGGAAACAAAACCCTGATGAAGTTCCGTCAGGGCGTCTTCGACACGACGCAAAATCGCGATGGGCATGGCGTGGGCTGGAACGGCAGCTTTGATCGCTTCGCCGAATACCTCGCCAAGCAGAAAGCCCAATCGTGAGCACAACCTCAACACAGAAGATCGGAGACGACCGGGTGCTTACCGTCATGCGGACCTTCGACGCGCCGCGTGACACGGTATGGGCCGCGTGGATCGACTTCAACCACGCGACGCATTTCGACGGCCCACCGGGCCACCCGATGAAATCGATGCGCTCCGATCTGCGCGTGGGCGGCAAATGGCGCAACGTCATGCGCTACGAAGGGAGGGAATTGCCGCAGGGCGGTATCTATCGCGAGATCAAGGTGCCGGAAGTGCTTTCCTTCACCTTCGCCTGGGAAACCGACGACGGGATGAAACGCGTGGAGACGCTCGTTACCGTCAGTTTCGAGGAGATCGCGCCGGCCAAGACGCGACTGACCTTGCAGCAAGGGGTCTTCCCGACCACGCAGACACGCGACGGGCATCGCGCCGGCTGGCACCGGATGATCGACGGCTTCGCGCAATTCCTCACGCAGCGCCAATAACGAATAAGCTGAAAGGAACAGGGTAGTGGCTCTCGAACGCGAAGTGAAAATCGTGCGCACCTTCAACGCGCCCCGCGTGCTGGTGTGGCAGGCCTGGACAGACCCGGCGCATGTGGCGCACTGGTGGGGTCCGCGCGGCTTCACCAATCCGGTGTGCGAATGGGATGCACGCCCCGGCGGACACCTTCATGTGGTTATGCGCGCCTCCGAAGAGATCGCGAAGGTGATCGGCCGCGCCGATCATCCGATGACCGGCGAATTCACCGAAGTTGTGCCGATGGAGCGCCTCGCCTTCGTCAGCACGGCCGTTGATGACGCTGGCAACCCGCTGCTAGAGGCGCTGACGACCATCCGCTCCGCAGAACGTAAGGGCAAGACGGAGATGGTGCTGCACGCCAGCGCCAAGGGCCTGGTCGCCATTGCCGAACAGATGTTGGAGGGCATGGAAGCCGGCTGGACGCAGAGCATCGACAAGCTGGAGGAGCATCTGGGCGCCGCGTCAGTCACGACGGAATTCACCGTCACCCGCACCTTCAAGGCGCCGCGCGAAGCGGTATGGAAAGCACATTCGGATATCGACCGGCTTGCAAAATGGTGGGGGCCGCAAGGATTCGAATGGCTCGGCGGCACCCTCGATTTCAAGCCGGGCGGCGCCTTCCGCTACGGCATGCGCGCCCCCAACGGGCAGGAGATGTGGGGCAAGTTCGTCTATCGCGACATCGCGGCGCCCGAGCGCATCGTTTTCGTCAACTCGTTTTCGGATCGCGCCGGCAACACCGTGCGCGCACCGTTCGCCGCGGATTTTCCGCTTGAAATCCTGAACGT
>JBJMVL010000017.1:0-42931 GCA_045810735.1 Alphaproteobacteria bacterium | reverse complement strand
GGCCGGCGCGGTCGGCGCAGGCGAAGCGCTGGCGCAGAGGGCCAATGCGAGCGCGGCAGTCGCGCCGAGCAGAACAGTGCGGTGTGCAGACATGAGAGCTCCTGTGGGAAGGCGAACCTTCGCTGGCCGAACGGAAGGGGCAGAGTTCCATCATGGAACTGCCCACCCTTCAAGTGCGAACAAACCGATCACCGATTGGTGATGGCAGCTATTGGCGGACCTATGCAGCTGCGGTGGAACAGGTCTGGCGCGGGCGCATCAGGTATCCTGCCGTCGAATCCGCCGCAAATAGATTGCCGCGACGCTCGACAAAATTGCGGTAACGATCATCGGGACCAGCGCCAGCAGCCGGGGCGCGTTGTCGCGAAAGAGCGTGGCAATGTAGTCGCTTGTAACCGACGGCCCGAAGTTCAGCAGAAGGTCAATCACCGCCCGGCCGTAACCCAGCAGGTGAAAGATACTGGCAGCGAGCAGCAATGACAGCAAAGCGGCAGAAAATCCCGCGGCGATGAGGAACCCGGTGGCCGCCAATGGCCGCGTGCTGGCGCGAATGGCGAGTGCGAGCAGAACGACCGCCACGGGAACGATCCCCCAGTCGAACCCGAGGGGCAGCCATTCCGGCGCGGCGAGCAGCAGCTTCAGCATCAGGTTCTATATGCGTCGAAGCGGAGGCCGCTCAAGCAAGCGTATTACGATCGATCACGGGGAATAGGTTAATCCCAACCATACCATACGGGGCTGCGCGTGGGACAAAACCTCACCCAAAAGCGGATCGCGCGTTGCCGCCGTCGCAACCTTGGCATCGGTGAGATTGTCTATCGCAAGGTAGCCCGCCAGAGATTCAGTGAGCCGGTATGTACCGCGCAAATCCAGCACAAGGGCCGATCCCAAGGGAAGCGTGTTCTGGTCGTCATCGAAACGTGAGCTCTCCCATCGCAACTGCGCATCGAGCGAGAGCGGCTCGATGGGCTGCCAGGTCCCCCCGCCTGTGATCGTTACACGCGGCGCCTGCGCCGGGCGCAGCCCATCCAGCTGCCCGGAGACGAATGTTGCATCGGTGAAGGCAACGGCCGTCCAGAGGCTCAGATTCTCGGTGATCGTCTCCGTCAGCTGTCCTTCGAAACCGGTTGCGTTGACGTCGCCGGCATTTTGCCGCTGCCGCAGAAGTCCGCACGGATCGGGTCCGCAGAACACCTGGCCGATGGTGACATTGGCAATGCCATTGTGAAGCTGGTTGAAAAACAACGTCGCGTCCCAGTGCAGCGAGTCCCAGACGCCGCCCCAACCGATTTCCGCGCCATAGAGTTTTTCCGGGCGCAGATCCGCATTGGCCTGCGTTACGTCGTTTCCGACACGGAACGGGCGGTAAAGTTCGTTCAGGGTCGGCACGCGGAACCCGACATAACCGGCTGCGCGCAGATATTCACCGTCGTTAAAATTCCGCCGCACGCCGCCGCGCGCGGTCGGCACGACACCATGCTTGCCGGCGTACTCCTGTTGGTTTGTGGTGTCTCCGGTTGTCCTGTCGAACTCCACAAGATGGCCCTGCGAAGTCGCCCAATAATCGCCGCGCGCGCCAAGCGTCAGCAGCCATTGGCTGGTGTCGATCGCCGCTTCTCCGTACAGCCCACCAACGATGGAGCGGCCGCCGGAACGCCGGAACATGAGAAAGTCCGTGCCATCGAAGCGGAACAATTCTCGGGATTCGCCGCTGTCATCGCGCAGATCGGCACCCGCTTCCCAGTGCAGCGCGCCGCTTTGACCCACCAGAGCGGCATTGCCGCCAAGCCCGAGCGCAGGGGTGGCGAACTGATCATTGGCCGGCGTCGTACCGATCCGTCCCGGCGCAACAGAAACCGACCTGTTCGAAAATCCGCTGCGGATGCCCCAGGCCTGCACGCGCCAGCCAATGCCGGAGTCGCCGGGATTCTCCGCGAATGAAACACTGCCGGTGACACCGCGCGCTTTCGATGTCGCGCCGACCGCGCCGGCACCACGTCCCTCGTCATAATATCCAATCCGCGCCGATGTCAGAATGTCGCCGATCCGGGACTGCGCCCGCACGGACGCCGAGCCGCCATCGAACCAGACGTGGTTGTCGGCGGCACCGCGATCCGGCTCTGTTACGGGAATCCAACCGTTGGTGCGCTCGCCAGCGACGCTGGCGAATAGATCGATCCCCTCGAAGCTCTCGCCGGCCGACGCACCGCCACGCACGGAGTTCAAAGTGCCACCCTGCACATCGACGATACCTTGCGAGGATGCGCGCTCGCTCAACAGGATGCTGCCAGTCAGCGCGCCGGCACCGTAGGGCCCGGCGCCTGCGCCACGCACGATTTCTGCGCCGCCGACATCTTCATATGGCAGTTGTGTCCAGATCACCCAACCGCCGAATGGATCGTTGACGGGAACGCCATCGAGCAACACCAACGCGCGGCTGGCGCCGGACGGCGCAATCGCCCGCAACGAAACGCCTTGCGTACTCGCGTTGGCGCTAACACTTACCGTCCGGCGGAAGAGAGAAAGTCCCGGGACCTGTTCCAGCGCATCGTCCAGCCGATCGGATACGGCAAGCTGCTTCGCATCCAGGGTAACAGTCGAAAAAGCGGGGCTGCCGACAGCTTCCGGCATTTTGGCAGCCGTGACGAACACCCGTTCGATGTCTTCAGCGGCCATCGCAGGAAGCATCGAAGTCAAGATCGCAAGCACGAGGCTTGCACATGACACAATCGTGCGAATGATCCTCTCCCCTGCGACGGCCTTGCGCCTTCGCCTGCTCCGCAGCATACGCTAAGCTAAGCGATCAGAAGAGGACTCAAAAAAATGCACCGGTTCCGCTTGGTCGCCGCCATGGCTGTGGCATTTTCCACGATCGCGGCTGCCCCGCCCCGCCTTCCGAACTACATCGCCGGCGCAATCCTGGATAAAGCGAGGCCTGCCGAGGACGTCGCTCGCGATCCGGATCGCAAGCCGGCGGAGATGGCCTACTTCGCAGGCGTCAAGCCCGGCAGCGTTGTCGTCGATGTGGTGCCCGGTAAAGGCTACTTCACGCGCATCTTCGCCAAGGTGGTTGGGCCCAAGGGGCATGTGTATGCCTACTTCCCCACCGAAATCGATTCCATGCTGAAAGGAAAGCCGCCTTCGGTGACGGCAGTGACAAACGACACAGTGAACTACCCGAATACCCTTCTGATTCATGCACCGCTGGCGAAATTCGCGGTGCCTCAACCGCCGGACGTGGTGTGGACGTCGCAGAACTATCACGATTTCCACGACTCCTCCTTTGGTCCGGCGGATGTCGCGGTCGTGAATAGGGCGATCTACAACGCGCTGAAGCCCGGCGGCGTTTACATTGTGCTCGATCATGTGGCGGCCGCCGGTTCGGGCCTCCGGGACACCGAAACCTTGCATCGCATTGATCCGGAAACGGTGAAAAAGGAAGTGACGACGGCCGGTTTCGAGTTCGTCGGTGAGTATCAAAGGCTAAGGAATCCAGCCGACCCGCATACCAAGAACGTGTTCGACCCATCCATTCGCGGCAAGACGGATCAGTTCATCTACAAGTTCCGCAAGCCGCTGCACTGAAGCGATGTCAGGTCAGAAATCCGACCAAGCGTTTCGCGTCGCTCACCACCGGCGCGGCGATGGTGCGCGCTTTATTCGCGCCCGCTGCCAGGATGCAATCGATCTCGGCGGGGTCTGCCAGCAGACGTCGCATTTCCGCAGCAATTGGCGTGATTTTCGCCACCGCCAGGTCGGCGAGCGCGCTTTTGAACTCCGAGAATTGGCGTCCGGCGAATTGGGCAATGATGCGATCGCGCGGGCTGTCGGAAAGCCCGGCATAGATGTTCACGAGGTTCTCGGCTTCCGCCCGGCCTTCAAATCCCTTGTCGCTGTCGGGCAGGGGATTGGGATCGGTTCGCGCTTTTCTGATCTTCTGCGAGATCGTGTCTGCATCGTCCGTGAGGTTGATGCGCGAATAATCGCTCTCGTCCGATTTCGACATCTTCTTCGTGCCGTCGCGCAGACTCATCACGCGCGTGCCGGCACCCATGATCACGGGTTCCGGCAGCGGGAAAAAATCCGGTGCTTCGTAGTCGCTGTTGAATTTCTGGGCGACGTCGCGCGACAGCTCCAGATGCTGCCGCTGGTCCTCGCCAACCGGCACATGTGTCGCCTTGTAAACGAGAATGTCGGCCGCCTGTAGCACCGGATAGGTGTAGAGACCGACAGACGCCCGTTCCTTGTGCTTGCCGGTTTTTTCCTTGAACTGAGTCATGCGGTCGAGCCAGCCCAGCCGCGCCACGCAATTGAAGATCCAGGCAAGCTCCGCATGTTCTGGCACGCGGCTCTGGTTGAACAGCACGCTCCGGCTTGGATCGACGCCTGCCGCGATATAGGCCGCCGTTACCTCGCGCGTTGCTGCTGCCAATTCCTTTGGGTGACGATAGCCGCTATCGGCGGTGATCGCATGCATGTCCACCACACAGTAGAGGCAGGGCATCTCGTCCTGCAGCTTCACCCAGTTCTTCAACGCACCGAGATAGTTTCCGAGATGCAGCGTGTTCGTCGGCTGCATGCCGGAAAGCACAAGCTGGGGGTGCGCGGTCATCGAGTGAAGCTCTGCGGTCGAAGGCCGCGCGTTATGCCTTCAAGCCGCCGGAGCTTCAAGCATGGTTACATCTTGGTTTCGACAGGTGTTTTCTCGCCGTAGGACAGCCAGCGCTGCACGACGCCGGCCAGCACGGCGCCGATGATCGGCGCCAGCCAGAACAGCCATAACTGCCCGATGGCCCAACCTCCCTGGAAAATGGCCACGCCAGTGGAGCGTGCCGGATTCACCGATGTGTTCGTCACGGGAATCGAGATCAGGTGAATGAGCGTGAGCGCAAATCCGATGGCGATGGGCGCAAATCCGGCCGGCTCGGTGTAGGACGTGGCGCCGAGGATCACGACAAGAAACATGAACGTCATCACCACCTCGGTAATGAAGCCGGCGGCCAGCGAATAATGCTGCGGCGAGTGATCGCCATATCCATTGGAGGCAAATCCTGCCGCCGCACTGAACTCCGGCACGCCACTGGCGATTGCGTAGAGCACCGCTCCGGCAACCACCCCGCCGATCACCTGCACCACGATGTACGGACCCACATCTTTTGCCGGGAAGCGGCCGGCGGTGAATAATCCGAGTGTCACGGCCGGATTGAAGTGCGCGCCGGAGATGTGACCGAAGGCGTAGGCGCCGGTCAGAACCGTCAAACCGAACGCAAGCGCGACTCCGGCGTAACCGATTCCGACGCCCGGCACACCGGCTGCCAAAACCGCGCTGCCACAACCGCCGAGAACCAGCCAAAACGTTCCGAGGAACTCGGCAACAAGCCTTCGCGACATGCTCATGGGCGCCCCAAGACGGATGACAACGTGCGCTAGTCTGGGGAGCCGCGCATCTGGCGGCTATTGGCCTTTGGTCTGATCCCGCGCCCAGGCGAGGTAATCCTCATTCCCCTCGGCGACGGGCAGCACCAGAAAGCACGGCGTGGTGTACGGATGGAGGGGGCGCGCCGCCGCTACTACCGCCTCCACACAGCTTCGCCGCGTCTTGATGAATGCGGCGACTTCCCGATCACTCTCCAGCTTGCCTTGCCACTCATACACCGAATGCATCGGCGGATAGATGTTCACGCAAGCTGCCAGTTTTGCGATTACCAGCGCTTCCGCCACGCGCTTCGCCGACGTCTCATCGGGAAACGTCGAATAGACAAACACGAATTCGCTGTCGCTCATCGCAATAGTCATAGCGGAAGACAAAGCGGCACGGGATGGAAATACCGCGCCGTGCGTTGACCGGTCTGTTCAGCCTGCAGCGGCCGCGCGGCTCCTGGGCATACATATCCGTTCGCAGTGTCGCTCCAACGCAACAGGGTTGCCACACCTTTGCCACAGAGCGGGGGAATGTTCCCGGCCACTTTGTGGGGGACATTATGAAATTCTGGCACTTCGCACTTGCAGCAGTCTCAATAGGATCGACTCTGAGTCTTGCGTGGCCGGTCGCTGCAGATCCGCTGCCGATGGACAATCCCACCACCATCAACGGTGTCGAGGTGGTCTGCACCGGTATCGGATCAGGACAGGACGATCCGCGCTGGGCCAGCTATCCCATTCGCGTCGAATTCTCAAACGGCGGCGCGCAATATCTTGCAGGCGCGCATGTAACACTCAGGAGCGGAGCCGCCGAGTTGGCCTCCTTCGACTGCTCCGGCTCCTGGGTGCTGTTCCGCCTCAAGCCCGGCAATTATAAAGTTTCTGCCTCGCTGACGGATCAGCCGGGAAGCGGCGAGCGCAGCACGACGTTCTCGCCGCCTGCGTCGGGCCAGAAACGGGTCGTCATTCAGTTCCCGGTTCCACCAAACAAATGAAACGGTCCGTTCACTGAGGAATTGCTAAGCAGCGTTCATCAATGGACGTAGTTTGTTGCAGAATCCTTACCTTTTTCACAGCTGCTCGCACGCTGGAACTGCCCTGTATCCTGCTCATTAGATTCGGTGCAAGGACGCGTGGAACACGTGCCTGCATATCATTCGGCAACAGCCCATGGACGGGGCGGGCTCAACGAGCAGGAGCATGCAATGTCCCTTTCAACAATTCTGAAAACCACCGCTGCGGCTGGGCTGATCGCGCTGAGCGTTTCGGCCACCACATCGCCGGCATCGGCACGGGTCTATGAGACGCAGTGCTACGGTGGCGATTGCTACCGCATGAGCTGCAGCGATTACGGCTACAACTGTCGGAGAATGGAGTATCTCGGCAACGTCGGGTACACTCGGTACCGCGACCGATGGATGTGCGATGCTTATGGCGGCAATTGCCAGTGGGTTCGCACCCGCAATTACAACTACGACTATGACGACGATGATTTCTACGGCGACTGAGCGCGTCGGGAGAATTGTCCTCGATAATGGGAAAAGGCCGGCAGCGTGGCTGCCGGCCTTTTTGTTGAGCGCGCACAGTCTTAGAGTCAGCGCTGCATCTGCATCAGCTGTTGCATAGGCATGAGGTTATGATTGAGGTGGGCCATGATCCATACGGAACCGAAGATCACCAGTCCCACAATCAGCAGACCAAAAGCCAGCGCGAGAATGTTGTTGGTGTTGTCCGGGGCCGTCGTGAGATGGAGGAAAAACACCAAATGAATTCCCATCTGAGCCACCGCGAGCGTGGCTAGGGCCATCGGAATTCCGGGATCGTAGATGAGGTGGGTTTTGGCAACCCAGAAGGACGCAACGGTCAGCACGGTCGCGAGCGCCAGCCCCAAGACATAAGTCCAAAGCTGCGCGCTGTTTTCATCGCTGGCGCCGCCTTTATCGTCTTCTTCGTCTTCGAGACCGTGCCGGTGTACGTCGATCGTCATAAGCGCGTCCCCACGAGATAAACCAGCGAGAAAATCGCCACCCACACAACGTCCAGGAAGTGCCAGAACATGCTGAAGCAGAGGAACCGGCGGCCGATGTCCGGGCGAAATCCCTTGGCGAAAAACTGCGCCATCATGGTGCCGAGCCACAGAAGCCCAGCGGTGACATGCACGCCGTGGCAACCGACCAAGGTGAAGAATCCGGTGAGGAAGGCGCTGCGCGTCGGGCCATAGCCTTGCGCATGCAGCGCGGCGAATTCCGATGCCTCGAGCACGATGAAAGCAAGCCCTGTCAATCCGGTGGCGATCAACGCAGCCTGGGTTAGAATCTGATTACGGCGGGCCACCGCGATTGTCGCCAATCCGCAGAAAAAACTCGATGCTAGCAGACACGCCGTTTCCCAGGCGACGCGATCCAGCTCGAAAATGTCCTTCGCTCTCGGGCCGCCTGCTGTCGCATTCGCCAGCACGGCGTAGGTGGCAAAGAGACAAGCGAAGATGACGATGTCAGACAGCAGAAACAGCCAGAAGCCGTAGCCGACGATCACACGCTTGCTGGCCGGCCCTCCACCGCCGTGCCCACGCGCCAGATTGGGTCCACGATGACCGAGACGATACGGATCGGCGATGGGGATGGTTGCGTCTGCGCTGCTCATGCCGCCGCCTCGGCCGCCAGCGCTTCCTGGCGTGCCGCACGATTTGCTCGATCGACGCGTGCCACTTCATCGGCCGGAATGACGTATTCGGGCACATCGCGCCACGCGAACACAACGAACGTCGCATACGCTCCGACGAGTCCCACGATCATCAGCCACCAGATGTGCCAGATGAGTGCGAAGCCGATAATGGTGGCGAAGAAAGCGCAGACGAATCCGGTCGGACTGTTGCGCGGCATTTCCACGGGTTCGTAGGAAGGCTCTCGCCCCAGGCGCTCTGTCTCCCGGGCGCGCTGCTTGACCTCCCAATAATACTCGGCGTCCTTTACCTGCGGCAGCACGGCGAAATTGAACACCGGCGGCGGCGAAGACACGGCCCATTCCAGCGTACGCCCGTCCCACGGATCGCCTGTGGTGTCGCGCAATTCGTTTCTGCGCGCGATGCTTACGGCGAGCTGAACGACCTGACAGATCACGCCGCAAATCAGGACCACAACACCGACCGCGGAAATTAGAATCCAGGGGCGCCATTCGGCCATATCGTAGTGTTGCAGCCGGCGCGTCATGCCGAGAATGCCAACGACATACATCGGCATGAAGGTGACGTAGAAGCCGGCAAGCGCAAACCAGAACGCTGCATGGCCCCAACCCTCCTGCAGCCGGAAACCGAACGCCTTCGGCCACCAATAGGTGATGGCAGCCAGCACTGCGAAAACAACACCGCCGACGATCACGTGATGGAAGTGCGCCACCAGGAACATGCTGTTGTGCAGGAGAAAGTCCGCCGGGGGTACGGCGAGCAGAACACCTGTCACGCCCCCGGTGATGAAAGTCGTCATGAATCCCAGTGACCACAGCATCGGCGTGGCGAAGCGAATGCGGCCGCGGTACATGGTGAACAGCCAGTTGTAGATTTTCACGCCGGTGCCGACCGCGATGACGCTGGTGGCGATGCCGAATACGGCATTCACGTCACCGCCCGCGCCCATCGTGAAGAAGTGGTGCAGCCACACGCAGAATGAGACGATGCAGATGAAGAGCGTCGCCGCCACCATGGAGCGGTAGCCGAACAGCGGCTTGCCGGAGAAGGTCGAAATCACCTCCGAATAGATGCCGAAGGCCGGCAGGACGAGGATGTAGACCTCTGGATGGCCCCACGCCCAGATAAGGTTCACGAACATCATGGCGTTACCGCCGGCTTCATTGGTGAAAAAGTGGAAGCCGAGGTAGCGATCCAGCGTGAGCATCGCGAGTGTGGCGGTGAGCACCGGAAACGCTGCCAGGATGAGCAGGCAGGATGCCAGCGAGGTCCAGCAGAACATCGGCATGCGCATGTACGTCATGCCGGGCGCGCGCATTTTCAGAATCGTGGTGACGAAATTTATTCCCGTCAGCAGCGTGCCGATGCCGGAGATCTGCACAGCCCAGAGATAGTAGTCGACACCCACGCCGGGTGAATAGCGAAGCTCCGACAACGGCGGATAAGGCAGCCAGCCGGTGCGGGCGAATTCTCCCACCAGCAGCGAGACGTTGACGAGCAGCGCGCCGGTTGCGGTCAGCCAGAAGCTCACGGAATTCAGCGTCGGGAAGGCCACGTCGCGGACGCCGAGTTGCAGGGGCACCACGAAATTCATGATGCCGATGATCAGCGGCATGGCCCCGAACAGAATCATGATGGTGCCGTGCGCGGAGAATACCTGGTCGTAGTGCTCGGGCGGAAGATAGCCTCCGCCATGGAAGGCAACCGCCTGCTGCACGCGCATCATGATGGCGTCAATGAAGCCGCGCACCAGCATGAGCAGCCCGAGCAGGCAATACATGATGCCGATGTGCTTGTGATCGACGCTGGTGATCCACTCCTTCCACAAATAGGGGAACCATCCCTTGGCGATCACCCATGCGATGACACCAAGCCCGAGCAGGATGACGATGGCACCCGCGATCAGCGGAATCGGCTGATCGAACGGAATGGCGCTCCCGCTGAGCTTGCCGAACATTATCGTGTGCCCCCGTGCGGCATCACGTTCTGCGTTCCCGGACCGCCACGGCCTTCTTGCGGACCTTCGCCGGGCGGTAGCTTCTGCGAAGCGATGGCATCGAACAGCGCCGGATCGATGCCGCGATAGGTGTACGGTTTTACCGCGCGGGTCTGCTTCAGAAGGCCGTTGATGGCCGCGCGGTCCAGTGGCGCGCCTTTGACGCCTGCGGCCCAGCCCGCGAATTGCGCCGGCGGCACCGCAACCGGATCGAAGCGCATATCGGGGAAACCGTCGCCGCTGAAATGGGCGGAAAATCCGAGATACTTTCCCGGCTTGTCGGCCTGCAGGTTGAGCTGACTGATCATCCCGTTCATCGCGTAAATCATGCTGCCGAAGCGGGGCACGAAGAACACGTTGAAGACAGAGGCGGAGGTGATGCGAAAATGCAGCGGCCTGCCCACCGGCACGACAAGCTGGTTCACGCTGGCGATCCGCTGCTCCGGATAGATGAAAAGCCATTTCCAGTCGAACGCCACCGCCTCGATCTCCAGCGGTTTTGCGGCTGAAGGGAGCGGCTGGAACGGGTCGAGCTTGTGACTGCCGATCCAGATCACCCCGCCGAGAAAGAAGATGGCCAGGGTTGGTATCGACCAGACAATGAGTTCGATTTTTCCCGAGTAGGTGAAATCCGGCCGGTAGGCGGCGCGGGTGTTCGAGGCGCGGTACCACCACGCGAAAGCGAGCGTGGCAATCATGGTTGGGATGACGATCGCCAGCATGATGGCAAGCGCATCGAGCAGGATGAGCGCGTCGCCCTGGCCGATCGGTCCGACCGGCGCGAAAATGGAATCGGCGCGGGCGAGCGACGGCGCGAACGCAACCGCCAATAGGCACAGCGGCACCCGCCGCGTGCGTACTCGAAGCGATGTCACTTCGAATATCCCCTCCGGCCCAAACCCGCCGAGAACGAGTTCAGGATCAAAGGTTGCAATTCTTGTGTCCTGCCCCGCAAGTGCATGGTTGCCGCACGGCACTCAGGTCTCTGCAAGTGTTTCGCAGCGTCTACGGCGATATCGGTTTGCAGTGAATTCGCGCTATAAGCTTCACGATGACGGACACCAGAACGGCGCTGATTACCGGCGCGGCGAAACGATTGGGGCGGGCCATTGCGCTCGATCTCGCGCGGCATGGCTGGAACGTTGCCATCCACCACAACACCTCGGAACGCGAAGCGCGCGCCACCTGCGAGGATGCGCGCAGCGCCGGCGCGAAAGCCGTGCTGGTTAAGGCCGATCTCGCCCATGAACAAGAGACTGCAACCGTCGTGGA
The DNA here is from genome assembly GCA_045810735.1 of Alphaproteobacteria bacterium. Classification (GTDB taxonomy): domain Bacteria; phylum Pseudomonadota; class Alphaproteobacteria; order Micropepsales; family Micropepsaceae; genus Rhizomicrobium. The sequence continues at coordinate 31,559 of JBJMVL010000017.1, read as the reverse complement.
GCGCGCCGCGCAGGAGCTCGGCCCGATCACGGCGCTGATCAACAATGCGTCCGTTTTCGAGAACGATCAGTGGTACAGCGCCGACCGCGACTCATGGCACCGCCACATGGAAGTGAATTTGCGCGCGCCCCTGGTGCTGTCGCAGAATTTCGCCAAACAGCTGCCGAAGGATCGCGACGGCGCCATCGTCAACCTGCTCGATCAGCGGCTGATCCGGCCGGCGCCTGATTTCCTGTCCTACGGCGTGAGCAAGGCCGGTTTGCGCTGGCTGACCATGACGCTCGCCCAGGCTCTGGCGCCGCGTATCCGCGTCAACGCACTGGCGCCGGGGCCCATTCTGCGCGGTGCGCGGCAGACCGCAGCACATTTCGAGCGCGAGCGCAGCGCCACCATTCTCGGCCACGGCGCGGAGCCGCAGGACATTTGCGATACGGTGCGTTACCTGCTCGAAGCGCGCGCGGTCACCGGGCAGATGATCGCCGTCGACGGCGGCCAGCACCTGATCTGGAAACTCGCAGACATGGCGGAGGAATGATGAGTCCGAAGGTCCAGCCGCTGCGCATTGCCGATGCCGCGCGCGCCATCCGCCACGTCTTCATCCGCAATCTCGAACTGCTGGCGCAGATCGGAATTCACGGTCACGAGCGCGGACACCTGCAGCCCGTGCGCATCAATGTCGATCTGGCGGTGGAAGACGCCGCCGCAATCGAGGACAAGCTCGACAGCGTCGTGGACTACGAATCCATCACCGGGAAGATCCGCGTGCTGGTGGCGAGCGGGCACATCAATCTCGCGGAGACTCTGGCCGAGCGGATCGCCGAAGCCTGTTTCCAGGATTCACGGGTGAAGACCGCGCGGGTGCGCGTGGAGAAACTGCATGCGTTGCCCGGCGCCGAATCCGCCGGCGTCGAGATCGAGCGTCATCGCCAGAACTGAAAAACCGTTTTGGGGTCGCCGCGGACAGAGTCCAACCTGCGACTGAAGATGCATTTGTTATCGCCCGCCTGTGCAGGCGATTCAATTGGATCACCCGGACAAGCCGGGTGACGACCAACATGTGTTGGTTCGATTTTCATCCCGTTTGACTGTTCCGCGCTCGGACGGGAATCGCACATTCGCGGAAGCGCCGGGCTGAGGCTTTGGCGCTCGCGTTTCTTCGCGATCGAGAGGGGCTGTCTCTTCGCCGCCAAAGCCGGTTTCGGAGTTTGCTCCGACGAAGCTGAAGCAGGCGTGAGGACACGCGGACACCGCCCGGGTCAGGGACCCGCGCGGATGGATGCGGACATGGCAAGTTTCCTTTTGTGATTTCGTTTCTTTCAACGTCATCGCCCGGCTTGTCCGGGTGATCCATTTTGTTGTTTGAAAGAGAAATGGGTCACCCGCATAAGCGGCCGATGACGGAGGGGTATGGATGAAGGCTGCTCCAGAGCGGCATGGAAGCACCCGCGCCGCGGCTTCACGCCGCCGGCGTCGCTTCAGATGCAATTCTGGAGATGGCGATAGTATGCAAAACCAGCGTCACGCTGTCAACGACTTCTGTGAAAAAAATTCATCTGGCCGCTAATTGAGCTAAGTGTTTGTCATATTTAGGCTTTTCAACCTTAGATCGCCCGGCGGGCAGAGTGCGCGCCTGCTTTTACACAGAGTAGATTCAAACTCGAGACGGCAATGGCTAGGGCCCCGTGGGCTATGCACCAAAGATTGTGCTTTGCGTCCCGCTCAAGGACGGCGATGCACTACAGCCATTTGTTGAGGACTGCGTGCGCGACAAGGTTGCGTTGATTGCCGTGGTCGGAGAGGGGTGCCGACAAGTCGAATACCTTATTGATGAGATGGTCGTCGGTAACGGCTCCGACCTCTCACGATTCATCGTGACGAGTTCGCATCTTAATGAGTCGGTGGAAGAGGCTATCGCGTTCGCGGCGGCATGGGTGTGCGATGAGGGGCGGGATGGCGTGCAGAAGGTTACATTATAGCGAAATGAAATTCGGGCACCCGGTTTCGCCGGCGAGGCAGCCCGAATGTCCTGTGTGCCGAATACCAGAAATCCGGCCACAGCGATCGCCGCCATGCAGATCCAGTTGACCATTCCCAACCTCCGTCTCAATGCCACAAGGACGGGCTGCGAGAGTGGCTTATCCCGGCACTGTTACAGGACGGGGTTGCCGATGACATCAGCGGGGCGTTTGGCACCTATTGGAGTCTTAGGCATGGTCCTAATATGGCATAGGGATGGGGATCGTGCGAGATGCGGAAGGCGGCCCTCTTCGGTTGCGCAATAGCGCTGATGGGCTGCACAGAATGGCCGCCAGAGGAACAGCAGGCCGTTCAATGCGCGCAGAAGCAACTTGCCGGCACTCCGGGCGTAAGCGGCGTAAAGCTGTACTCAGGAAAGCGTCCTATCGTCTCGTATAGCTACGTCGATTTAACAGGAAAATCAGTGACATCGCGCGTTAGAATCGAGGGGTGGGCGGCGCCTGGAAAGCCAATCTCTTACAACTATGAAATTATAAGCGAGGAATGGATGGGGAGCGGCTCGTCCAGCCATTACGATGTCCGCAAACTCATGGCCGACTGTAACCTCGGCCTGATAGTGGTAACCGACTAACTGTAACAGTGCCGTTATTCCCAACCGCTTGTCTGGGTCTACCGCCCCTGCTACCGGCTGATGCAGCATGAGCGAAGCAGCCATCAGACAAGCGGGAACGCCCGCCGCGGAAGCTGCGCGGCGGCGCACCTTCGCCATCATCTCGCACCCGGACGCGGGCAAGACGACGCTGACCGAACATCTGCTGCTGCTGGGCGGCGCCATCCGCGCGGCCGGCGCGGTGAAGGCGCGCGGCGAAGCGCGGCGCGCGAAATCCGACTGGATGAAGATCGAGCAGGAGCGCGGCATCTCCGTCACCAGCGCGGTGATGACGTTCGAATACGGCGGCGCGGTGTTCAACCTGCTCGACACGCCGGGCCACGAGGATTTCTCGGAAGACACCTACCGCACGCTGACGGCTGCCGATTCCGCGGTGATGGTGATAGATGCCGCCAAGGGCATCGAGGCGCAGACGCGCAAGCTCTTCGAAGTCTGCCGGCTGCGCGACATTCCCATCGTCACCTTCATCAATAAGATGGATCGCGAGGCACGCGATCCGCTGGAGCTGATCGACGAGATTTCCGACCAGCTGCAGCTGGAATGCGCGCCAATGATGTGGCCGGCGGGCGCCGGGCTGAATTTCAAGGGCGCCCTCGATCTCTATGCGGACGAATTCATTGTGTTTAGCAATGGCCCCCAGCAGGGCGAACGCATCGGCGGCAATGCCATGCGCGCGCATCTCGCGCCGGAGGTGTTTGCCAAACTGGAAGAGGAAGCGGAGCTGGCGCAAGCCGGCCTGCCCCACTTCCGCGCCGACCGCTATCACGAGGGTCATCTCACGCCCGTCTATTTCGGCTCGGCGCTCAAGAACTTCGGCGTCAAGGAACTGATCGCCTCGCTCGCCGAGCACGCGCCGAGCCCGCGCGCACAGGCCGGACAGGGACGGAAGATCGAACCGGCGGAAAGCGAAGTCACCGGCTTCGTCTTCAAGGTGCAGGCGAACATGGATCCGAATCATCGTGACCGCGTCGCTTTCCTGCGGCTGTGTTCCGGGCGATTCCGCCGCAACATGAAGCTGAAGCAGTCCGGCACCGGCAAACAGATCGGCATTCACAATCCGATCCTGTTCTTTGCGCAGGAACGCGAGACGGTCGACGAAGCCTGGCCCGGCGACATCATCGGCATTCCCAATCACGGTGTGCTGCGCGTCGGCGACACGCTTTCGGAAAGCGGCGATGTCGTGTTCACCGGCATCCCGAATTTCGCGCCGGAAATCCTGCGCCGCGTGCGTCTCGCCGATCCCATGAAGCAGAAGCATCTGACGCGTGCACTCGAAAGCCTGGCGGAAGAAGGCGTGACGCAGGTGTTCAAGCCGATGCTCGGCGCCAACTGGATCGTCGGCGTCGTCGGTCAGCTGCAGCTGGAGGTGCTGAAAAGCCGGATGCAGCAGGAGTACGGACTGGACGTCGAGCTGGACACCTCGCCGTACGACACGGCGCGTTGGGTTTCCGGCGACGATGCCGACCTGGAGCGGCTCGTTTCAACCTACCGCAACCAGATGGCGACGGATCGCGACGGCGCGCCAGTGTTCCTCGCAAAATCCACGTGGGAACTGGGCTATGTGGCGGAGAAATTCAAAACCATACGCTTCGCAAAGACCCGCGAGCGCCACGAAGTTCACGCGGAAAACTGAAGCCTTCTTAGGCGGCCGGTTGCGCGGCCGCAGTCTGGCCGCGCCAGAACTGCAGCAGTGCACGCGCGCCCTCATCTGGAACCTGATCGTAGACTGCGAGACGGCGGTAACTTTCGTCGGTATCCGCTTGTGGGGATGCCAGCACCGCAAGGGCGGAAAAAGCCGCGCGACTGCAACCCATCCCGCTGCAGAGCAACGCAAGGCTGAAACCGGAGCGGTCGGCCAGCGCTTTCGCCGCGACGTCGCTGGAAATTCCGAAGTAGAGGGCAAGCACCAGCGGAAGTTCAATTGTGCCCGCGCGGGCGGCGGCAAGCAAATCGCGTTCGTCCACCATGCGCGCAGCGGTGGTGTCGTTCGCTTCGGTGGCGTTGCGCGCGAGGATGGCCTGGCGCGCTTCCGGATCGGCATCGAAGATCAGCGTGTTGAGCACGGAAAGCGGCATGGTGCCGTCTGCGAAGCGCTGCGCCAGTAACGCGCGTGCCGCAGGATCGACGTCGCGCAGCGATTTCTCCAGCAAAGCCTCGAACGGCTCGCGCATCGCCGGCGGATAATTCTCCGGCCAGTCGAGCAGCAGATCGGCGAGTTCATCGGTGAGCTCGCGCGCCGGCATTTCGCTCTGGCTGGCGAGATCGACGAGCCGGGCGAGACGTTCGCGGGCGGGTGCAGCGGCCATGGCAAAGCCATAGCGCAAGACCTCTTAACGTTTCCTTTGCCACGATCAGGGCGTCGGCAAGGCAATCAGTTGCCGACAATTGCCCAGCAGTCCGGGAAGAAGCCGTTGAAGTTGGTGCGCAACGCAACCGAATAGGCACCGATGGCATCCACCACGATGTAGTCCCCGGGCTTGATGGCTTCCGGCAGCATCAGCGGCTTTGGCAAAACGTCGAGCGTATCGCAGGTGGGGCCGTAGACGCGGTACGGCGTATGACCCGCCGGCTGCAGTTCCACATTCCCGTTGGCATCCAGCGTGAATACGCGCAGCGGATAATCCGCCGTCCAGCCCGGCAGAGTGAGTTCGTCGAAGCTGCCGTAAATGCCGTCGTTCAGGTACAGCTTGTCGTCCTTGCGCAGCACCACCTGGGTGATGAGCGACACACCTTCCGCAATCAGCGCGCGCCCCGGCTCGCACATCACCTTGGGCTTGCCCGGCAAAGTCGCCAGCGCTTCGCGGATCGTGTCGAAGTACGAGTGATACGGCGGCACATCGTTGTTGTGATACGGACCGGGAAATCCTCCGCCGATGTCGATCGCCGCAATCTGCACATTCGCAAGCTCCGCCGTGCGTCGCGCCATCTCAATTGCCTGGGCGTAGGAAAACGGCGACAGGCATTGCGAGCCGACGTGAAAGGTGAGCCCCGGCTCTGCGCCGCTCTCCACCACGCGCTCCAGAAGGCGCGCGCCGTCTTCCTGCGTGGTGCCGAATTTGCTCGACAACTCGAGCAACGCGCCGCCAAGCGGTGCCGAAAGTCGCACAAAGATGCGCAGGCCAGCACCGCCGGTTGTTTCAGCAAGAAGCTTGTCCAGCTCGAAATCACAGTCGATGACGTAGTCGGCGACACCATGTTTGTGGAACGCCGCGCGGGCCGCACCGGCGATCCGCACGGGCGCCATGAAGTGGCAATGCGCGTCGGGATAACGGCCGCGGATCAGTTCGATCTCCGCCAGCGACGCGGTATCGAAATGCCGCGTGCCAGCCGCGTACACTTGATCCAGAACCTGCGGCGCGGGATTCGCCTTTACCGCATACAGCGCATCGCCGGGAAAGACCTTAAAGCGCTGCGCCGCGGCTTCGAAGCGTTTGGGAAACAGACAATAGACCGGCAGGACAGGACGCTCGCGCGCGATCAATTCTTCGACAGTGGCAAAGCGCGGCATTGCAGCGGCGGCTGCCTCGCCGGCGGTGATCGACCGCGGTCTTGCTATGTCATTCATGTGCACGCGACGCTCCGCCCTCGGGGCGCGGCTTAGGGTGCGTCAGAGGGAGGGTCAAGCTCCGCACCTTGGTCTTGACGCGCGGGCCCTGATGTGGCGAGTCGCGGGTTACTGGGGACGCTACAAATCACCCGCCGAACACAGGATTTTTACATGAGACTGTCGATTGCGGCCCTTGCTGCCGCCGCCGCCTTATCCGCCGTTGCTGCAACCGCGCTGGCCGACGAAGGCATGTGGACCTTCGACAACTTCCCTTCCGCGACGGTCAAAGCCAAATACGGCGTGAACATCGACAACGCATGGCTCGATCGCGTGCGCAGCGCGGCGGTGCGGCTTTCCTCCGGTTGCTCGGCATCGATTGTCACGGCGAATGGTTTGGTGCTGACCAACCATCATTGCGTGCGCGACTGCGCGCAGAACCTTTCGACCGCGCAGGTGGACTACATCAAGAATGGCTTTTCCGCCGCACGTCGCGAGGACGAGAAGCTGTGCCCCGGCATGCAGGCCGAGGTGCTTGCCGATATTTCCGACGTCACCCCACGCGTGACAGGCGCCGCGGCAGGCAAAACCGGCGAGGCATTCGTGAAGGCGCGCGATGCAGCAATTGCCGCTGTCGAAAAGCAAGGATGCCTCGGGCGCGAGGGCACATTCCGTTGCCAGGTGATCACGCTCTATCAGGGTGGTCAGTACAAGCTCTACACCTATCGGAAATATTCGGACGTGCGGCTGGTGTTCGCGCCAGAAATGCAGACGGCGTTCTTCGGCGGCGATCCGGATAATTTCAATTTCCCGCGCTACGATCTCGATTGCTCCTTTGTACGGCTCTACGAAAACGGCCAGCCGGTCTCCACGCCCGCGCATCTGACATGGAGCGTCGATCCCCCAAAGAACGGCGAACCGGTGTTCGTGGTCGGCAATCCCGGGTCGACGCAGCGCCTGCTGACCGCCGAGCAACTGGAATTCCTGCGCGACTACGTCCTGCCAGACACACTGATCCAGTTTTCCGACCTGCGGGGGCGCCTCATCCGCTTCAGCGCGGAAAACCCCGAGCACGCCCGCATCGCCGATGACACGCTGTTCGGCATCGAAAACAGCTTCAAGGCCTATCATGGCGAGGAACAGGCGCTGACCGATCCAGCACTTATCGCCACCAAGCGCAAATTCGATTCCGAGCTGCGCGCCCGCACCCTGAAGAACAAGTCGCTGTCCAAGGAAATTGGGGATCCGTGGAAGGACACCGCCAACGCGCAGATCGCTCGCAAGGCCCTCTATCGACCCTACACCTTCATGGAATCGCGTGCCGGTTTTGGCTCCGACCTCTTCAGCTATGCACGCGCGCTGGTGCGCTCGGCCGCCGAGCGCGCCAAGCCCAACAGCGACCGGCTGCCGGAATACACCGACAGCCGCCTGCCTCTGCTCGAAAAGCGCGTGCTGGACGAGCAGCCGGTCTATCCGGAACTGGAACAATTGCAGCTGGAGTTCTGGCTCTCGAAGCTTCGCGAGAATCTCACCGCCGACGCACCAGGCACCAAAACGTTCCTCGGCAGGGAATCTCCGGAGTCTCTCTCGGCCCGGCTGGCCACCTCGAAACTGGGTGACGCCAAGCTCCGCAAGCAGCTTTGGGACGGCGGCGAAGCGGCGATTCGCTCTTCTAACGATCCGCTGATTCAATATGTGCTGCGGACCGATCCGGCGAGCCGCGCCATCCGCAAGCAGTATGAAGAGAAGGTCACCGGGCCGTCCGATCGTGCGGCCGAGAAGATCGCCAAGGCGCGCTTCGCCGCCTATGGCACCAGCACCTATCCCGACGCGACGTTCAGCCTGCGAATCTCTTATGGGAAAGTGGAGGGCTGGACGGACAACGGCGTCACGGTGCCGCCGTTCACGTATTATGCCGGCCTGTGGCAGCGCGCGACCGGGCAGCCGCCGTTCAACCTCACGTCGCGCTGGCAGAATGCGCAAGGCAAGGTGAACCCGGCGACGGTGTTGGACTTCACCACCGACAATGACATCATCGGCGGCAATTCCGGTTCGCCGATGATCGACGCGCGAGGCAACGTGCTCGGCGCGGCGTTCGACGGCAACATCGAAAGCCTGGGCGGCGCGTTCGGCTTCGACGACCGGGTGAACCGCACCGTCGGCGTATCCACCGCCGCGATTACCGAGGCGCTGCGCAACATCTATGGCAATCAGGCACTCGTCGCCGAGCTGACGGCGCGCTAAACCCGCGCGACTTACGCCATCAGCCAGATTGGCCCTTGGGCCAATCGATTGCGGCGCGCGCCCTTCTTACGCTGATCCCCTGGTGAACGGGGCAAGAGGCGGCGATGACGCTCGTGCAGATCATAGGGCTTGCGATCAAGGCAAGCATGTTCCTCATCGTGTTTGCCATCGGGCTGAACGCGACGCCCAGGGATTTCAAATACCTCCTTCGCCACCCCGCGCTGCTGGCCCGCTCGCTGCTCTCGATGAACGTGACCATGCTGGTGTTCGCGGTCACTCTTGTGACGACCTTCAACATGCATCCTGCGGTGAAGATTGCACTCGTCGCGCTGGCCTGCTCGCCCGTGCCGCCCATCCTGCCGTTCAAGCAGCTGAAGGCGGGAGGCTCTGATGAATATGTGATCGGCCTGTTATCGGCGACGGCGGCAGCAGCCATCGTCATTGTTCCGTTGGCTATAGAAGGCATCGGTCAGGCCTTCGGCCTCCCCATTCACGTGCCGGCGAGCAGGATCGCGGTGATTGTCGCCACGACGGTTCTTTTGCCGCTGGTTCTTGGGGTTCTCGCACGGAGCCTCGCGCCTGCGTTTGCCATGAAGATCGCACGCCCGACCGCGCTTGCGGCGACGATCGTGCTGCTGGCCGCGGTGCTGCCGCTCATTGTCAAATCTTTCCCGGCATTCTGGGCGCTGATCGGCAATGGCGTGGTGATTTTCCTCGTGTTGTTCTCCGCTTTGGGACTTGCGGTGGGTCATTTTTTGGGCGGCCCGGATCCCGACAACCGAACCACTCTTGCGCTCGCCACGGCCACGCGGCATCCCGCAGTGGCGCTGGCCATAGCCGCCATCAATTATCCGGACCAGAAGGCTGTGATTGTAGTGGTGATCTGGCATCTCATTCTGAGCGCCATGGTTTCTGCGCCTTACGTCAAGCGGCGCACGAAGCTGCACGCCGGAGCGGTGTCGTTTCCCCAATCCGCTCCCGCTGTGCCGCGTTCATGGGGTCGCTGAATTGGACTAGGACAACTTGTAGCGTCCCCGCGGCTCACGCCGACTCTCGACAAACGGCCAGGGCTTTATTGAGGACGAGAGATTATTCGGCGGCCATCAGACGGCGACCTGCAAACATCTCCAACTGCTGTTCTTCGTGCGGTGCACCGCGCTGTCCCAGCAATTGTAGGGAGTCCGCGAGCTTTTCGTAATTTGCAGCGAGATTGTTCAAGGCTTCGCGCGTGTCGAGATCCAGCCAGCCCTCAGCCATGTCCCTGAGCTCTACGCCCTGAAGACGATATCTTTCGACTTCCTCGGCAAGGCATTCCATTGCCGCTCGCACCATTACCCTTGGCCAATGAAAACCTCTTCAGCCTTAACAACAAGATATCCACAGGTATAAAATTGCGATGTTGCAAAATTATTTTTCGTGATGTTTCAAATTGGTACTAGAGCGAAGTGCGCTGCTTGGGTGACGTTTCGAGCCACAAGCATCAGATATCGTTTGATTTTCTTGGTGCCGACTGCGCCATGAGCCGTTCTTGGGTTCAGAGAGAAGAAAGCTCCTGTCGGTGGCGGACCCAGAATGCAGGTTTCGGCAAGTGAGCCTGATCGGTTGGTGGCTAGTCTACAGCGCACGCAATTTCACACAGCCGAGCATTGTTCACGCGTGAAAATTTCGCGCGTGCACGCGCGATGTTTCGTTGGCTTGGACCAAGGTCCAATTATACGCTTCACGTCACCTCCTTAACCTTCGGCCGTCGGGGTCCCGTGGGGCGGATGCCGCGGTGTTGCGGCGTCCGCCGCGGTGAAAGGGGCTGAAATGTCTTCACACCTGCAATCCGCGGACCACAGCGCGAGCCAAACGCCGTCCGTTCCGGCCGCGCTCCATGTTCGCGAGCCGCATGCAAATATCGACATGGTGTGGATCGAAGGCGGCACCTTCACGATGGGCTCCAACCGCCATTATCCGGAGGAGGCGCCAGCGCATGCGGCGACGGTCGATGGATTTATGATCGATCGCCATCCCGTGACCAACGAGGAATTCGCCCGCTTCGTGCACGAAACAGGACATGTCACTTCGGCGGAACGCGCGCCCGATCCTGCAGATTATCCGGGCGCCCTGCCCGATCTGCTCGTACCGGCATCGGTCGTTTTCTGCAAGCCGCGCACGAATGTCGATTTGCGCAACCACTATAATTGGTGGACCTACGTGCCCGGCGCGAACTGGCGACATCCGGAAGGTCCGCGGTCCGCGCTCAGAGGCAGAACCAGGCATCCCGCCGTTCACATTGCTTATGAGGATGCACTCGCCTACGCGCGATGGGCAGGAAAGCAGTTGCCGACCGAAGCAGAGTGGGAATTCGCCGCGCGTGGCGGCCTTGAGAAAGCGGAATTCGCCTGGGGCGACGAGTTCATGCCGGATGGCCGTATGATGACGAACACCTGGCAAGGGGAATTTCCGTACATCAACTTCTGCACGGATGGCTACGAGACCACCTCTCCGGTCGGCGCGTTTCCACCGAACGGTTACGGCTTGTTCGACATGATCGGCAATGTCTGGGAATGGACCCGCGACTGGTACGATGCGCATCACAAGCCGGTTGGCTCCTGCTGCGAAAGCCCGCAGAACCCGCGGGGCGGCGAGCGGGAAGCAAGCTTCGATCCACACAATCGCGGCGTACAGATTCCGCGCAAAGTCATGAAAGGTGGGTCGTTCCTGTGCGCGCCGAACTATTGCCGGCGTTACCGCCCGGCCGCGCGCATGGCACAGCCAGTCGACACCGCGACCTGTCATCTCGGTTTTCGCTGCGTGATCCGCGGCGGCTGAGGCGATTATCGGTTGCCGCAAACTCACCGCGCGCCAGATGCCGAGTGGACCTAAAGTCCAATGGATAGGCGTTCCGTTATCCCGTCCTATTCGGCGCGAGTTCCGGTCAACGTGGAGAGTGGAAAATGATGACGAAATTGCTGTCCGTCAGCGCGATGGTGGTGGCTTTTGCAGCCACCAACGCGCTCGCAAAGGAAGGCTGCGGCGCTGGCTTCCATATGAACAATCATGGCGTCTGCATTGCCAATGGTGCGCACGGCGCGGTGGTAGGCGGTGCTGTGGTGGCCGCGCCGGGCGTTGGCGTTGCCGTCGGCGTGCCCGGCGTTGCAGTGGGTGTGACGGCGCCGATCGGTGGCGCCGTGGTGGCCTGTCCCGCGCATTATCACATGAACGGGAAGGGCGTCTGCCGCCCCAACTAGGTCATCGTTAGCAGCTTGCGGGGCGGATCGCTCATTCATGCATGCCGATTGTGCCTGCAGCGGGTGTTAATCTGCCCGCACGTTGTATAACGATCTCGCCCAGGCTGAATCCGGAGTTGTAGGAGCGGCGGATTTCCTCGGCCTGCGCGACCGGCGGCGCGTAGCCGTTTAAGGCGGTGGCGTGCCGGAAGCCCGCCATGTAGGCAGAGTTCGCGTTTAGATAGCGAATTTGCGCGGTGCTCTCGACTGTTGCTGTTTGCATGATACGTCCCCTGCCACTTCCACCAATTGTTTTAAAAGCTTCCGGTCGCCGGCAATCGCGCTGTCAGTGCAGAACGCTCCTGCCGCTGATTTGGCGTGTGCCGGCCCGATCAACGCAATCACGAAAACCGAACCCGCAAACAGAGCCACGATAAGAGTGACGTCGAAGGCGCTCCGAGGATGCATCACGATCCCGCCATTACGTTGCCCAGCCTGGGCTTGCGCAGAAGGATGCCTTGGGAAAGTGCAAATGAAAATTGGACTTTCGTCCATCTGTCGGATGTCCCCGCCTGAGACAGACGGGACGCGACGGCCACCAGTGTACTTCCGCCAAAGCACAGTTGACGCACGTCTGCAGAGCACGCGTGTCTGTCTGCCGTGTATTTCAGGACGGGGGACATCACATGAAGCGGAAAAATACAGAGACAAAGGCGGCGATGCCGATCACGATGAGCACCATCGCGGAAATGAACGCCGTCGTTTGGTAGGGCTTGGCAGCCTGATCCTGCGCGATGGATTCAAACGGTTTGCTGTTTAGGTATTTTATTTTCGCGAAATACTGCCAGGAGGATATGACCAGCGCGCCGACTCCGGCGGCAATCAATGTAAGCCCCAAATCACGAGGCCGTTCCGGGCGCATCGTCGGCAGTCCGGGTACTTTCATGCCCTGCATGCGCTGGAAAAACTGGACGATGGTAAAGCCAAACCCAATCAGGGAAATGGCTGTTCGGATCCAGGCGAGATAGGTGCTCTCGAGCGCAAGACGGGTGCGGATCCAGGCGAAATGGTTGTTGACGCTGGGCTCGGCATCAAAGCGGCTCGCCGGCGCCAACTGGTTCACAATGTCCCCCTGAAGCTCCAGCGGCCTGACATTGTGGAAATGAACCTTGCGGCGGGTAGGTCTCTCGCGAAGAAAGTTTGCGGCACTCGGGAGCTGCGGAGAACGAATCAAACCCTCCTCGCGAGAGGACCCAATCACACTCCATTTGAAGCGGGCGACTCAATTGGCCTTAGGTCCAATGGACGGCCTGTCGAGGGCCTAATGATAGCTGATACTGACCGCGTCAGCGCCCATCGAGAGGCGCGTGCCCTGCTCGACGTTCGCGAGCGCTACAACCACGCCCTCGCCATTTTTGAGCCACAGCTTGTCCTCCCTCTTCAATATGGTTGGAAGCGGGGTGTAACGGCCGGGAAATCCGTCGGAAGACGCCAAATTGTAAACGGCCCCCTTTGCTCGCAATGGCGTCACGCCGCTTCGGCCCGCAGTCAGGCCTGTGATCGCGAAACGATATGTCCGTCTGCCGAAGTGCAGAAGGCCGCCGCGACCCGCGGCGCTGGTCATAAACCATTGCCGGCTTTGGTCGATGCTCACTGTGCCAGAATAGTGCAGGCTACCGGTCGACGGAGCGTTGTTAGCCGCCGTCGTTCCCACCAGCGCCGCCGCGACACCGATGCCGAACAGCGCCTGCCGCAACCGCCAGCCGATCTCTGGATTCCCCCGAACCTCGCTCACTGCCAATACCCATGTGATCGCTTACGCAGTGGCCAGAATTGTGTGGCACATGACAATTGGACATAGGTCCAAGCAAGATCCAAGGTGAACGGAGCGCTCGCGGTGCAGCCAATTACTGGAACGGGATACCGATTGGCGTCCGGCCGCGAGACCAAGGGGGAAGGTCAGAACTTCGGCCGGACGCCACTTCGGACACTGCAGGCTGAAGACGGCCGCTCGGCGCCTCAATTGGACTTTCGTCCAATGGCCGAATCGCAGGCCAATAGAGTCAGATGCGGTACAGAAACGGGGAATCCGGACAGGTCGCGATCGCGCCCGGTGCGTTCTGTCAGTTACGTCAGGAACGAGCGCGCCAGCAATCATCGCGCGTGGGCGAAAAGAAAAGCGAGAGGGCAGTGCGTTCTTAATATTTGATAAAGTCTCGTGCATCAACTTAGATTCTTGATCAAGGACTCAAGGCTAGGTCACCTAAGTCCAACCGGCTGGCTGAAATAAAACGGAGGACGCAGGCTGCCGCAGGATGTAAAGTCAAAGGACACATGTTGTCGGAGGCACCCTCACCTATAATCGGCGACCCGTGGCTTGAATCTGCGGACAATCTAAAATCCGCGCTCGTTCTGCCGGCCGGCGTCCCGGCGACGCCCTCACCGACTTCGTACGCCGCAACCGACAAACACAATTCTTTTCCAGTTGAGATCGCAATTGCGGCGATGGGAATCGTGATCGGCGCCGCGGCTGTCATCTGGGGGAACGGTGGTTTCCACATACAGAATTTGCAAACGGCGGCGGCTCCTGCCCCGACCATAAGCCATGCGGGAATTGCTTCGTTAGCCGTGCTTTTCATTCTGATCCTGACGCTCGCCACCATTGCATTCGTCGAGTGGTTGCGAAACCGGAAGATCGGCGACCTTTGGCGAGATCGCGAGCAGCGTTTGGGCAGAGCTATCAGCGCTGCAGATATCGGTTTTTGGCAGTGGGATTCGCAAGCCAATCGCCTGTGGGCAAATTCTGGCTGCCGTTCTATCCTGGGTATCGATGCAAAAATCCCCGCGGTGAATCTGCCGGATATTGTTCACCCTGCGGATCGCGCCAAGGCGCGCTCCGAAATGGATGGCGCGCTGGCCGGACATCAGGCCTTCGACATCCAATATCGTATTCTCGCCGATGAGGGTGAAGTTCGCTGGATCCGGAGCCGCGGCCGCGGGACATGGAAAAACGAAACTCTTGAACATGTTGCCGGAACAGTAATGAACGTGTCGACGCAGGTAAACGTCGGCACCGCTGGCGGCGAAGAGCGGACCAAATCGCTGATGCATCTCGCCCGTGTAGGCATGATGGGAGAACTCTCCGGCGCGCTTGCCCATGAACTGAATCAGCCCCTGACGGCCATCATGAGCAATGCACAGGCGGCGTCTCGGCTGATGAAGCAGGAGCCGATGGAAACGGGGGAAATCCAGAGTGCGATCTCCGACATCGTTAAGGATACCGCACGCGCCGGCGAAGTTATTCGCCACCTGCGCGCGCTGCTGAAACATGACCAGTCGCGCCGCGAAGGCATGGACTTGAACCAACTGCTACAGGACGTGCTGGAGCTTGCCCATAGCGATCTGATCGCCCGACACATTATTGTCGTCCCGCGCATTGGCAACACCGAGCTGAAATTGCAGGGCGATCGCGTGCAGTTGCAGCAGGTCTTTCTCAACCTGATCCTCAACGCCGCGGAAGCCATGTCCGGTAAGCCCGGCGGGGTGCTTGTGGTTTCAGGAGACACCGTCGACGGCAGTGTTCTGCACGTGGCAGTGTCGGACAACGGCCCAGGCATCAACCCCGCATTGTCGGAGAAACTCTTTGAGCCATTCTTCTCCACCAAGCCTCAAGGCCTGGGGCTCGGGCTTTCGATCAGCCGTGCCATCGTTACAGCGCACGGCGGCACGCTTTGGGCTGTTAACAACCCCGGACATGGTGCTACCTTCCATGTGACGCTGCTTGCGGGCGCCGAAGGGGTGTCATGATCAACGAGCCGCAGCCCAGTCCAAAAGTATTCCTTGTAGACGACGATCCGGCGGTGCTTGCCGCTCTTAGCCGGTTGCTTAAAAGCGCGGGTTATACAGTCAGCAGCTTTCCCTCCGCCCGCGAGTTTCTCGACAGCGACGATCCGGCGGTACCGGGCTGTGCAGTCCTCGATATCAAAATGGCGGAACTGGATGGACTGACTCTTCAGCAGGAAATGTCTTCCCGCGGCGACTTGCGGCCGATCATTTTTCTGACAGGTTGCGATGACGCTCTCACCGGCGTCAAAGCCATGAAAGCTGGCGCGCTCGACTACCTCGTGAAGCCTGTGGATGACACTGAACTGATCACGGCCATCGATCACGCCATGCGGATAGACGAGGTGGCGCGGCGGCAACATGATGATCGGGAAGCGCTGGATCAGCGCTACGCGAACCTCACGCCGCGCGAACGCGAGGTCATGGGATACGTGGTGGAGGGGTATTTGAACAAGCAAATCGCCCATGAACTCGGCATCGTCGAAAAAACGGTGAAAGTTCACCGTGCCCGGGTGATGGAAAAAATGAATGTTCGATCTGTGGCCGCACTCGTCCGGATGTGGGAACACCTCGGACTGAAGCAGACGGCACACGGCGTTTGAACAAAATCAGACGAGTTTCACACCCAAGAAACCCAATGAGTGTGGCCATGGACCCTAAGTCCAACTTGCGTCCCCGCTTCAGGCCGATGATCAAGGCTGTCATGAGCAGCTCGCGGGCAGGCGAAGAGATGGGGGCACCGGTGCGCGTGGCAATTCTCGACGACGATCATTCAGTCTGCGCGGCAATCAGCAGGCTGCTGAAAAGCTCGCAAATCGTGCCGGAAGCCTACAGCACAAGCGGCGAATTTTTCGAAGGCATGCTGCGCGAACGCGCACCGGACTGTATCGTGCTTGACTTGCAGATGCCCGGTATGAGCGGCTTCGAGGTCATGGATTGCTTGGTCAAGGCTGGCATCAGAATTCCCATTGTCATAATTACAGCGCATGACGAGCCCGGTTCGCGCGAGGCGTGCCTTTCCGCCGGCGCCTCGAAATACCTGTGCAAGCCGCTGGACGCGGCGCAGCTTCTCGACAGCATCGCAGAAGTCATAGATCGCCCGCACTAAGCCTTCAAATCGCAATTGTGCCGCGCTCGCATTGGACGAAAGCCCAATGGAGCACTGACACTTCTCTTGTCATGCTGCGGGCAGAATTCAGGGAGGAATGCGTATGCGGCAATCCGAAAATCTATGGCGCCTTTGTGCAGCTGGCGCCTTGGCTCTCACCGGCGCACTTCTCCCGGAAAATGCGCTTGCTGCTGAGACTCAAAAGAGCCCTTCGGCAGCTACGGCGGCGCCGAAGGTCGAACCCGAGTCGCTCCAGGCGTTGGAGAAGATGGGCGCCTATCTGCGCACCCTCACCTCCTTCGAGCTTAAGTCCGACACGACTGAGGACGCGGTTCTCGACAACGGCCAGAAGGTGAAATTCGCCGGAACAGTGGACTACAAGGTACGGCGTCCCAACGGGTTTCTCATCGCGACGAGCGATGACCGGCGGGTCCGTCAGTTCTACTACGACGGTAAGAAATTCACGATCTACTCGCCCAGGATGGGCTTCTACGCAACTGTTCCAGCCCCACCCACTATTCGCGAGCTGTTGAAGGTCGTGTACGAAAAATATGACGTGCAGCTTCCTCTCGAAGATCTCTTCCGCTGGGGCCTGCAAAACGATCGGCGGGACCAGCTGGATAGTGGCGTCGTCGTCGGTCCTGCCAAAATCGATGGACAGGACACCGACCAGTACGCCTTCCGCGAAGGCGATATCGATTGGCAAATCTGGATCGCGCGCGGCAACAAGCCGCTTCCGGTTCGCGCCGTGCTCACCACCACATCCGATGCGGCGATGCCAGAGTACAGCGCCTCATTGCATTGGAACACGAACGCGACGTTCAGCGATGACACGTTTGCCTTCAAACCCCCTGCCAAGGCGAAACCAATAACGATCGCCAGTGAGTGAGGCTCCGATGAAAACCGCGCGTGCAAGCATTGGGCGTAAACTTCTAAGCATTGCGATGACCGGCGTAGTGACTCTCGCGCTGGTTGACCTCAGCTCCAGCGCGAGCTTCGCGCGCGGTGGCCGCGGCGGTGGCGGGGGCGGCCGCGGCGGCGGCGGCATGAGTCGCGGCGGCGGCGGATTTCATGGTGGCGGAGGACGCGGCGGTGGCGGATTCGGCGGACGCTCGGCTGCGACCAGCGTGCGGCCGGGCGGGGGAAATTTCGGCGGTGGAGGCCGCGGAGGTTTCAACGGTGCGGGGAATCGCGGTGGAAATTTTGCCGGCAACGGGAACCGCAACGGGAATTTCAACGGCAACCGCAACGGGAATTTCAACGGCAACCGCAATGGCAACTTCAATGGCAACGGAAATTGGAACGGCAACGCCAACGTAAACCGCAATGTCAACGTGAACGTGGACAACGGCTGGGGTGGTGGTTACCGGGGTGGTTGCTACGGGTGCGGCTTGGCTGCCGGCGTCGCTGCCGGAGCGGTGGTGGGCGCAGCAGCAGCCTATGGATCCACGGTCTACGCGTTGCCATCGGGTTGCGGGTCGCAGATGTACGGAGCGAGCACGTATTACAGTTGTGGCGGAGTCTGGTATCAGCCGCGCTATTACGGGAGCCAAGTGAACTACCAGGTGGTGAACGCGCCTTATTAGCCGAATCAGCCCGAACAGGGTCCGCGCCAAGCAGGCGCTATGAGGCTTTCGGTGTGGGCGCAGCAGCAGCCTGTGGCTCGACTGTTTACGCGCTTCGAGTTTGCGGGTCGCAGATGTGCGGGCGAGCACATACTGCAGGCGCGGCAGGTGTATTATGGGCGGTCAGGTGAGCTACGTCGTCGTCAACGCCCCATAACCGCGAAGGTTTGCGGTAACAAGGCTGCTTCCTCTTGTGCGCGCTTGATTGTGCGCTCGACGGGGAACTCGGCCCAGGCACAGGTCCCGACGCCGGGATGGCTTTCGATATAGAAGCTGCCGCCGTGCAGCTCGATCATGGCCTTGACCAGCGGGAGGCCGAGCCCAGCACCCCACCCCTCCACCGTAGCATGATGGGCAATCTGCACGAACGGCTCGAGCGCCCGCTGCACTTCTTCGGGCGCCATCCCGGTCCCGGTATCCTTGACGCCCAGCAGCAATCTAGCGTCCGTCACCTGCGAAAACAGCGAAACCTCGCCGCCCGGCGGCGTAAACTTCACGGAATTCGAAACTAGGTTGATCAGCATCTGGGTGATGGCGCGCTCGTCCCCCAGCAATGCAAAGCCTTTCTCCAGATCCTGGGAGAGCGATACGCCACCTTTGCGCGCCTGCAGGTGCACCAGCCGCAACGCATGAGCCGCAACTGCTTCCAGATCGAGTTCGCGATCCTGCAGCTCCCTTTTGCCCGCTTCGATCTTGGCGAGATCAAGGAGAGAGTTAATGAGATTGAGCAGGTGTTGTCCGCTGCGGTGAATGTCCTCGGCATATTCCAGGTACTTCACCTGTTCGACACGTCCGAACATCTGGTTTCGGATGATCTCCGAAAAACCGATGATAGCGTTCAGCGGTGTGCGCAGTTCGTGGCTCATGTTTGCTAGGAAGGTGCTCTTGAGCCGGCTGGCTTCTTCCGCCTGATCGCGGGCGTGCTCCAGTTCCTCCGCCATGCTGACGAGTTTTGAGGCGAGCGCCTCCTTTTCGATACTACGCGCCGCCAACTGCGTGAAAGAAGCCTCGGAGTGGATTGCCAGTGCGACTACGAGTCCGCCAGCCAGAAGAATCAGTGCCGCGGGAATGGCACCTAATGTTTCTGGCGCATGGCTCTGCAACATCGCTATCAGCGGGACGTACGCTGCGAGACTGGCGAGCAACACGTGGCGTGCGTAGTGGGTGAACAGCACGGTTGCCGCCATGCTCCCGAAGAGAAACAGGCTCAAGAAAACCTGGTTGGCAACATTTCCCGGCACTTGCACCCACAAAGTCATGGTCGGCCACAAGGCGAAGAACGGGACGCAAAACACCACGACGCTGAGAGTCATCGCAGCTGCGTCGGTGTTGTCGGCGCGAGCCGTGAGCAACTTGCCGCTGCCATATGTCATCCACGCAAATGCGACGATGATGGGAACAAGCCATGGAAGAAGATGGGTGAAAGTGGTCCACCTCAAATCGAACAGCACGAGCGGCAGAAGCAGAATTGGAATGGCGACGGTGCGCTGAATGGCTCGGAGCACTGCGCAAAGCTGCTCCTCGCGAACTGCGGCTTCGACGGGATTACTCGACGTCAGTCGGACCGCCAGCCAAGGTGTTGCCTTTTGGAGCATGCAGATTCCCAGACTCCACTCATGTTCCGGGGCAAGAATTAACAAATTATCGCGCCTGCACCGGGAACTTGGGAGGGAACGTCTCAAAACCCGAACGACGGCGGCAAAGGATTAAGGCTGCTTAAACAAATACCCGCCAAAATGCTTGAGACTCCGGATTGCTGCAGGATGGGAACGTCAGTTGAACCGCATCGCGCTGCCTCGCCTGCCAGCCGGACTGAGGAGGACAGGCCGGCGCTGGTGAAGGCTGTGCTGCAGCAACTGATGACCGCCGAGCAGTGCACGGATGCGACAGTCGTCCTTACTCAGAGCGCGAAACTCACATCAAGAAGCAATTCGGCGACACAGGCGCAAACCTTTGCGGAGCTGTCTGCAGCCCTTCTTCAAAGCCGCTGGCTAGAAGCCCTGGCCATCTCTCAAGCCGTTCTGCGCAACGGCAGTGAATCCCCCACGAGCACGTTGCACCCGCAGATCGCCGAGTTGCGCCGGTCCATCGAGCAGCAGCTTTTGGTTAGCTCGACCATTGACCTGGTGAGCGAAACGCATCGCATTCATCTGTTGCCACGGCGCAGCGTGCTCATCGGCCGGCCCGGGGGCGAACTCCCCGTCGATGTTGCTATCGACTGCCGCTTGGTGTCGCGCGGCGAGCGCAACCTTTCGCTGTCATGCAGCGGCGCGAACTGGCATCTCGAGGACCTCGGAAGCACCAACGGAAACTTCTTGGATGGCTCTCGCCTCATGCCCGGAACGCCGGTCATGCTGCCGGTCGGCCAGACGCAAATTCAGATCGGGCGGGGCCATGACTCGGCGGCCCCGATCATGTTGGAAGTGAGAAGGCCAGTAAAAGATCCTGGTGCCGTCGTGCTCAATTTGCGCCATACCGGCTCGATATTTGGGATGGTGAGCGCGTGGCCGACAGTCGAGCAGGATCTCGCCCGGCGCTGGATTGTGTTCCGCACGCAGATCGGGGTGGCGGTTGATGACGATTGCGCTCTGCGGATCGACGGAACTGGAGAAGGTATTGCCGCCGCCATCCGATATCAGAACGGGTTTTGGATTGTGCCTTCTGCCGACTCAAAGGTTGCCGTGGACGGGGTGGAGTTCGACGCGCCGACGCCAATTCCCTTAGGCGCGGACCTGCGCATCGGCAACTCGCACTTTTGTGTGGAACTCTCTGTCCAGAGCGGAACGATCGAGAATATACTAGCGGAAACTGAAGGCGTGCTGTGAAGCGATCGCGCGCAGCATGGCGAACGGCGTTGCTCCTCACCGGATTCGGGACTCTAATTCTGGGTGGCTGCTCCACGACATCCGCTCCGAAACCAACGAGTAACGTGGGGCCAAAGGCGCCCCGCGTGCCGCGAGAAGATTCGCAGTCGCATTTCGATCGCGCGATGGAGTTGTTGGAGCAAGGCAAGGCCGAGAAAGCTGATACCGAACTGCATGCCTATCTCGATGCAATCCCGACCAGCAAATCGGCGCGTTTTCTCGTCGAGCAGATCGAAACGCCAATTGAACAGCTCTACCCGAAGCACAACTTCCGCGTTCGCGTCCCGAAGAACGGCAGTCTGTCCACTCTTTCAAAGGCCTATCTCGGCAATGCTTTGGCCTCCTATGGATTGGCCCGCTACAACAACATTGCCATATCTGCAGAGGTCGGCGAGGGGCAGATGATACGCATTCCGCTCACTCCGGCGTCACTCGCAGCCCGGCGCGCGCTCCAAGTTCCAGCGCGCAGCGTGAACAATCGAGAGGCCGCGCCAGACAATAGGACGCCGCCGGTCGCAAGCGAGAACGAGATTGCATTCACCACTGCGACGCCTGCTCCAACCGCAATGTCTTCAGGTGTGCATGCACAGGCAGAGAACTATTATCTTGCGGGACTGATTGCATTTCAGAAGCAGGATCTCGATTCTGCGATTGCTGCTTGGCACAGCGCGCTCACGGTAGAACCGACCTTTACCGATGCCCAGGTGCACCTTTTGGAAGCGGAACGGCTGAAGCGCAGCCTGATGGAATTCCAGAAATAGCGCGCTTATGCCTGCTTACTGTGCATCACGGATCGTGACATCGAGCGGCAGGTTTTTGTCTCTGGAAACCGATGTAGCGACACCTGAATAAACCGGCGTGGCGCGCGCGGCCGCAAGCCGGGTCTGCACCTTGTCGGCCATCCCGTTGAATGCCGAATAGATCTGGCCGATCTCGTCCTTGCGCCTTTCGGAAATACGCCGGTCAAAATCGCCGTCGCCGAAATCTCCCAACGTCCGGGTGAGCAGGCGAACAGGCCGCAGAATGAGCAATCCAAAAAACTGCGATAACGCAACGACCGATGTAACGGCAATCGTACCCAACGCCATCATCAGCCAAAACATTGCCGATAACACGCCCTGGATTCCGGCCTCGCTGACGCCCAAAACCACAGTTCCAACCCGCGTGCGCTGGAAGAGGATGGGCGTTTCAAACACGAACATCCCGGTGCCGCGGATCCGGGCGGAGTAAGCCTTCATGTCTAGTTCATGGCCCAGAGTTGCGTCGGCGTGCAGCGCGCGAAACTGCTTACCGATGATAGCAGAATCCGTTGATGCCTGGACGACCCGCCGATGGTCAAGGATGGAAAGATAATCAAAGCTGCCGCGCTGACGGCCGTCTTCTACGAATACCCGCAGAGGCAGCCAATCCCTGCCTAAGGCCGGAACGGCTGAGTGAAGCGCGACGAACCGGGCAAGCGCACCACCGGAGGCAAGCGTGTGATCCCGCATCACGTCCTTCTCCAGATGATATACGAGCCCCATGCTGCTCAGAAACAGCAGCGCGAAGATGCTGCCGGTTGAAAGCGCCAATTTCAGGCGCAAAGGGAGAAAACGGTTGTGGGACGCTTCTTCCGCCTGCGCGATTAGCACGCTGAGTTCTTGCTCCAGCACGGCGGCAAGCTGCTCGCCGGTCTGGAACCGCTGATCGGGCCGTTTCGCCAAAAGTTTGTGAACAGCGCGCCGCAGCCCCTCGGGCACGTTGAGGGCCACTGCTTCGATGGGCGGCGGATCCTGCTGCACGATCTGCAGCATTAGAAGCGCCAGGTTGGTAGCATCGAAAGGCTGACGCCCAGTGAGCAACTGGTAGAGAATTGCCCCCAGGGAGAACAGGTCGGAGCGGCCGTCCACCTCGCCGCCAGTTGCCTGCTCGGGGGACATATAGCGAGGGGTCCCGAGAAGCGTTCCGGCTTGCGTCTTGAGCAGATGCTCGCCCCCGGCAAATCGGGCGACGCCGAAATCCGTCAGCTTTACCCTTTCGCCCTGATCGAGCAGCAGGATGTTCTCGGGCTTGATGTCCCGGTGCACGACGCCGCGGCGATGCGCGTAATCAAGTGCTCGCGCCAGTTGGATGCCGACTGAAATGGCGCGCCTCAGGGGCAGTCGCGCCTCGTTGGCCATGACCTCGGCAAGCGATTTCTCCGCCAGATACTCCATTGTGATGTAAGGGCGGCCCTTTACGCGACCCACGTCGTAAATCGTGACGATATTCGGATGGGAAATGGCGCCGGCGAGTTGCGCTTCACGGTCGAAGCGCGCGAGGAACGCTTCGTCGGTTTCTGGCCCTGTCTTCAGGAGCTTGATGGCCACGGTGCGGCCAATCGCCGGGTCGCGCGCGCGATAGACGATCGCCGTCGACCCTTCGGCAACGGCTTCCTCGATTTCATAGCGGCCGATCTTCTGGCGCGCTTCGGCCTTTTGCTGCCGCTCTTCCTGCACGCGTCGGCTCCCCTGCAGCAGCTACAGGGGTAGCGTCAAATCCTTGCCATCCCGTTAGGGCTCCGATTATCAAATTGGCGGGATACTGGCAGGTCTGGAGCGGAGAGCGGTTTGACGGGGAGGCTGTCATTTCGCGCAGTGACGCGGACGGATCGGGGGGCGGTTCGGCAGACGAATCAGGACGCCCTCTTCGTCAGCACGGAAAGGCCGCTTTGGGCCGTAGCGGACGGCATGGGCGGCCATGAAGGCGGCGAGATCGCCAGCGCATGTGTCGTTGAAGCATTAGACAACGCTGACTTCTCTTGTCTCTCGCTGGAAGACGCGGCGCGAAATGCTATCGCCAAAGCCAATTCTGTTCTGGTGGCGCGGAACAGCAGACGATCGCCCCCTGGAAACATGGGAACGACGGTCGCACTGCTTGGCATCGATGGAGCCCGTTCCTTTTGTCTATGGGCCGGTGACAGCCGAATCTGCCTATTACGACAGGGCACCTTCCAGCAATTGACGCGCGATCACACTTACATTGAGGAACTGCTGGAATCCGGTGCCCTCACACGCAGCGAAGCCGAGCGGCATCCTCACCGGCACATGATCACGCGCGCGATTGGAATTGCCGAGCATGCCGGGCTTGAAAGCTGCCGCGGCGATCTCCGCTCCGAAGACACTTTTATCCTGATGACCGATGGGGTGAGCGGCGTTTGCCGTGAACATGAGATCGCCAATGCTATGGCTGCAACCGACTTGAACAGCGTGGCGGACGAACTTGCGGCGCGCTGCATCAAGGCCGGCGCGCCGGACAATTTCTCATTTATTCTGGTCCGCGCCGCGCAGACAGACACAAGTTACAGCTGAATAGGGAAAAGGGAGGACGGCTTCCCGCTGCGAGGTTCGTGCGGGAAGCCCGTCCCGTGCGGCCGATTCCAAGGGGGGTGTCTTCAGCCGCGTGCTTAGTTAACCGACTTTTATCGGCCAATCGATTGGACCTTGGTCCTTGGCCCAAAGTCCAATTAGCCGAAAGGCGGTGGGCTAGTGCTTCAGAGCGATGGCGGAGATTTCGATTTTTGGCCCGCCGACCAGACCAGCGACCTGAACAGTGGCGCGCGCCGGCTTCGGATCGGGAAGGAATTTCTTGTACACCGCATTCATCTGCGGAAATTCCCGCAGATCGGTCATATACACCGTCACGGATACGACATCGGACATTTGATAGCCGGCAGATGTGACGATCCGTTGGATTGCGGTGAGCGCTGCTGTTGTTTGGGCCGTAATGTCCTTGCTTTGCGCGTCTGTGCCTTCTGCGCCGGCCTGCCCCGCAACATAGAGAGTTTGGCCGACGATACGTCCGCCGCTGTAATTCATGCCGGGCTTGAAGCCGATCGCCCGACTCTGGGCGATGGCGCCGCCCGTTGTTCCGACAAGTACCAGGGCGGCCGCGCACATGCGACGTGCTGTCTTACACCACGCGTTCGGCTTCATGGGTTTGTCTCCGGACAATTGACGCCACTCTCGTAAATACCACGCGTCAGTAACCACTCAGATTGGACCAAAGGCCGATAGGCCAAGGTCCAATTGCCGCTTTTCACATCGCGTCGTGACATTCCCCCAAGTCGTATCGCATGCATTCTGTGCGGTTCGGCGCGGCCAGAATCGAAGGGGAATGTGCGATGCTTCGTATGCGGACGATCCTTACCTGTGTCAGCGCGATCGCCGCGGCGGACGCGGCATTTACTGCTGCTTCTGCCGACAGCAAATTCTTCTTCAACATCTACGGGTTTGCGCAGGCCGATTACATCTACGACGTGGACCGGGTGGATCCCGCCTGGGAAGACTCGCTGCGGCCCTCCAAAATTCCGACCGGGAACGATCCGGATAAATTCGGCAGCGACGGCCAGAGCATCTTCTCGGTAAAGCAGAGCCGGTTCGGCATCTCCGGTGACGAGCCGGTGGACGGTGGCGCCCTCGGCGACATCAAATTCAAATTCGAATTCGACCTCTACGGCACGGGCGCCGATGCCGGCCAGACGACCTTCCGGTTGCGGCATATCTACGGCGAGTGGGGTCCCTTGCTCGCCGGCCAGACGAACAGCGTGTTCATGGACATCGATTCGTTTCCGAACGTCATCGACTACTGGGGGCCTATCGGGATGGTGTTCTACCGAAATGTCCAGGTTCGCGTGACGCCTTACAGGACAGAGAACAGCAACTTCGCCATCGCGATCGAGCGGCCCGGAAACGATGTCGACGGCGGAATTGTGCGCGAACTGGATCCTCAACTCGGGGCCAACCTGCAGGGCGACGAGAAGCTGCCAGACCTCACGACGCACTTCTACTATGGCGACACCTGGGGCCATGTGCAGCTGGCCGGCATCATGCGCTGGGTCGGCTATGACACCAAGGACACGATCGACAACAAGCCGAACGGACACAAGGTCGGCTGGGGCATCAACCTGTCGGGCCACGTGAATGTCTTCGACCGCGACAAGTTTCTCGGCAGCGTTGTCTATGGCGATGGCATCGCCAGCTACATGAACGATGGCGGTGTCGATCTCGCGCCGGTTGGCACAGTCCCGAACGACATTCGCCCGCGAGCTGTGCCGCTGCTCGGCATCATGGCGTATTACGATCACTACTGGAGCAAGTCGCTTTCCACGTCGCTCGGATACAGCGTCAGCCAGGTTGACAACACCAGCCTCCAATTGGTCGACGCTTACCACAGAGGCGAGTATGCGTCCGTCAATCTGCTGTGGACGCCGGCAGCCGACATCATGGTGGGCGGAGAAATGCTTTGGGGCAAGCGGACGGATGAAAACGGCGCGTCGGGGGACGACCTGCGCTTCCAGTTCACCGTCAAATACAGCTTTGGGACGAAGATAGAGCTGTAAGAGAGAGCGGTCAGGCAGCTCAAAACGAAGAAGACAAATCCCCGCTTCAGTTGCGCATTGGCGAGCATGGGTCAGACCGATGGGTATCCCGGTATCCGGGGACCGGTGTTCACACCCTGCCGCACAAGCTCCGCCCATGTGCTCTCGGCATCGTCGGCGAAGGAAAAGAGCTCCATGTCTTCCGGCGCGATCATGCGCTCCTGCGCCAGATGATCGAAGTTGATGACCTTGCTCCAATAACTTTTGTCGACCAGTACCACCGGAATGCGGTGCATCTTCATCGTCTGCATCAGGGTGAGAATCTCGAATAGCTCATCGAGCGTGCCGAAGCCGCCGGGGAAGATCACCAGCGCATTCGCCCGCATCACCAGATGAAATTTGCGCACCGCGAAGTAGTGAAACCGGAACGTCAGATCCGGCGTGGAATAGGCGTTGGGCTCCTGTTCGCGCGGCAGCCCCACATTGAAGCCGATGCTCGGCGCGCCGGCTTCCATGGCGCCGCGATTGGCCGCTTCCATGATTCCCGGGCCGCCGCCGGTGGCAATCACGTTGTCGCGCACGCCGCCGTTGACGTTCAGCGCGCCGCCACGCTCCGAAGCAATCCGGCCGAACCGCCGCGCCTCTTCGTACCAGAGACCGGATCTGCTCCCTTCGCGGGGCTCGGCACCGGGCGGCAGCGGCGCCGTTGACGCGGCTTCGTCGGATGTGCCGCGCGGCAGCACGCGCGCGCTGCCGAACACGACGATGGTCGAGCGCACCGTCCAGGCGCGCAGCAGCTCCTCCGTCTTCTGGTATTCCAGATGCAGGCGCGTGCCGCGCATGCTGTCGCCCAGCAGGAAGTCCGGGTCGAGCGCGGCAAAGCGATAGGCCGGCGCAGCCTTCTGCGCGGTGTTGTCTTTGGTCATCGGCAGCTCGCCGCGAAACGGAATTGTCCGTTTTGTTTGCCGAAAAATGGGGTGAGGGGTCCCCTCCCCGCCTTGTATCCATCCGGAAAGCAGCAACCACATCCGGCGTGGTTGTTTTTCGGGATTCGCCTACCCCCTTCCCCCTCTGAAGCAATTTGGGATTCAGTTCGCGCGGCCACCAAAGTTCCCATTCGAACCTGCGAAAAATGGGAGGGGGTGTCCCGTCCTGGAAGAAAAACGCGCGACGGAATTGTTTTCAAAAAATGGAAGGGTGGGGTCCCCCTCCCATTCCCCACAACACCAGATGTTGCGGTTGGCGGGTGAGGCGGGCAGTCGGTTTCACGGATTGCGCGCATGAAACGCGCCGGCGCGGCCGTCGTAAACCGCCCTGCTCCGTCTGCCACCTCCGAAATGCCGTTCTGTGCATGCATGCGTGAAGTGTAAGGCCGTTTTGGCGGTGGCGAACGGAAATATTTTCGGCGTTGATCGCAAACGGTTTTCCCGCGCGGACTGGCGAATGGTGGCCGTGACCTTATCCGCCATCTCCTGTGAGCGGCCTCCGAATGCTGGTTTCATCCCGTCTCAGCCCTTACGGGATGTATGCGCAAACACATACCGGAGCCGCCAAAGCCCACACCATGCTAAAGACGTGAGCAAGCCTAGGGGGGCCGAATCGGCTCGAAGGGATAGAAATCGAATGGTAATCGCACCCAATCTCATCTAATCACCACGTCGGCTGGTTTGTAATGTTTGGCGGAGAGTTCATGTCTAGGTTTAAATACCGCGTCTCAGCGCTGCTAATTGGCATATCAGTATCCATCGTCGCGATCAGCGGAGCCGAAGCGGCCAGGGAGAAGTCCCTGTACGATTTCACCGCAACCAACGGTGACGGTTCTTTGCCGCTCGGCGATCTAATCGGCGACAGCAGAGGTAACGTTTATGGCGTAACGGTGTTCGGTGGCCCCACTCAAAGCGGCACGATTTTCAAAATCAATCGGCACGGAGCTGAGACGGTCCTTTACACCTTCGGCATATATGACGGCGCTGATCCCAGAGGCGGATTGCTGATGGACGCGAAGGGCGATCTCTATGGAACGACGAGTTCTGGGGGCCTTTCCGCGTATGGAGTGGTGTTTAAGTTGTCGCGGACTTTGCAGTACCTAGTGCTTTACTCCTTCACCGGCGGGGTGGACGGTGCCGGGCCGTCCGGATCCCTCATCAAAGACGTTGGGGATAATTTGTACGGCGTCACCCAATGGGCGGCGCGAAGTGCGACTGCGGCACCGTATTCAAGATCACGCCGCATGGCCGGAAGAGGACGCTGTACTCGTTCGGCGGCGAAACAGATGGGTATAACCCGATCGACGGCCTAGTGTTGGGAGCCGACGGTGCGCTCTACGGGACAACCGAGCGGGTGGAGATGCGAGCTGTCTCTGCGGGACAGTGTTCAAACTCTCAGCCGATGGAGCCAAGACGACCCTGCATACTTTCATCGGCGGAGATGACGGGTATTTGCCGACCGGACAGCTCGTGACCGACGGGAACGGAAACCTGTACGGAGTGACCGCGGCTGGCGGGCGCCGTGATAACGCTGGTACGATTTATCGGATTGACACCTCCGGAAACATCAAAATCCTACATGCCTTTACCGAAGTCACTGGAAAGGACGGGTACTCTCCCAACGGACGGTTGATCCTCGACGATCTGGGCGACCTGTACGGAACTACCTCTCGCGGTGGACCGTATGATGCCGGTACGGTGTTCGAAATTGACGCATCGGGAAAAGAAAGGGTGCTGTATTCCTTCACCGGGGGCGCTGACGGTTACGAACCGATGGCGGGGATGGTCGATATGGGGGATTCTTTCGAAGGGACGACATTTCAAGGCGGTGTCTACCAGGAAGGCAACATTTTCCGCCTGAAAAAGCGGAATGCGAAGTAGTCACTCGTAACCGACAGGGAATCGATCACTCTGCGAATTTGGGGACAGCATACATATTCCCCCGCCGCCTCGGCGGCGTGAGGAATGGGCAAGCGGCCCCCGACTTATCTGCGCACAAGTGTAAGGTCGTTTCGGCAACGGTAGATAAATTTATTTGCGCGGTTGATATTGCACGCCTTTTCGGCCGGTATGTGGCGAATAGCGGTAGATGAGACGCATTCATGTTCCGCGCGAAGGGCTACGTACCCTGTCCCTGATTCAACTGCCTTCACTGGCGTGCCGCTCTCTGCGAGCCATGGTTGGGTGTCTGGCCCAAGTCAGAACTGTAGCCTGGTGACGACACCG
Source organism: Alphaproteobacteria bacterium (assembly GCA_045810735.1). GTDB lineage: Bacteria > Pseudomonadota > Alphaproteobacteria > Micropepsales > Micropepsaceae > Rhizomicrobium. Next base: position 1,919 of record JBJMVL010000017.1, on the reverse strand, counting down.
TCCCGAACACGGAACAGCACGCCCTGCTCTTCGTCCAGGTCGGACATTTGCTGCCCATTCATGCCGGAAAACAGCCCGCGCAGTATCCGGGTGAAGGCGCCGTGCGAGACCGCGAACGTGTCGCCGTGGAGCTCACTTGCCCACTTTTCCGCACGTTTCGCCACGTCGGCGTAGTTCTCGCCGCCCGGCACACGTACGTTCCACTTATCGTCGCCTCGCCTCTCGAACATCGCCGGGTCGAGGGCACGCGCTTCACTGTCGGTAAGGCCGTCCCAGAGACCGAGATCGATTTCTTGCAAGCGTGCATCCGTGGAAAACCGGTCGACAGGAAGCCCAAGCGTTTCGAGAACGATCTCCATCGTGGTGCGCGCGCGCAGCAGCGGGCTGGAGCGGAACGACAAGTTTGTGAGATCCGGTTCGTCCCGCATCAGCAACAGCGCCAGCGCGCGCGATTGTTCGCGTCCTTTGGGGGTCAGCGGGGTATCGGTTCCATGACCCTGAAATCGCTTCTCGAGGTTCGCCTGCGTTTCCCCGTGCCGGCAGAAATAGAGAACGATGCCAGATTGAATGCTAAGAGCCATGGGCGGCTAGTGGAGAGTGGGCCACAAGTCTTTCCAGCCGCTCCACAGAATTTCAATTCCGATGCAGAGCATGATGAAGGCAGAGAGTCGCACGAGGACATTCGTGCCGGACTTGCCAAGCGCCGCGACTGTCGATTCGGCGAACCGGTAACACAGGTACACGCTGGCCACGATTGCGACGATTCCGGCGATTGCACCACAACCGAACTGCGCCAAGGCCGAAAGGCCGCCGAACTTTGGCCGTTGCGTACCCAGCGTTATCGCTACGGATATGGAACTAGGCCCGACCGTGAGTGGCATGGTGAGCGGATAGAAGGCATCGGGAACCGTTGCGGGCGAGTCGTCCCTTGTGTGATCGCCGTCGAGCCTTGCGTCTGAATTGAGAAGTTTCCAGCCGAAGCTTGTGACAACGAGGCCTCCTCCAATCCGCACCACAGGCAAGCTGACGCCGAAGAATTCGAGAACGTGCGAGCCGATGAAGAGAGAGCCAAGCAACAGGAAAAAACTGTTTATCGCGACCCGCGCGGCGAGCCCGTTTCGTATTCTTTCGGTGGCAAACTGCGTAAGGCCCAAAAAAAGCGGTGCGCTCCCGACCGGGTTAACGATCGGAAACAGGGCCGCGTAGCACAGCACGAATGCGTTCAGGATGACGATCATCGGCGTATGCACAGCGGTGTCCGCAGTCCAGATCCATATGTTGACGCGAATTCGGGGACTGCGAATTCGGGGACAGCATACATATTCCCCGCCCACTCGCCATATGAGGAATGTGCAAGCCCTCCTCGAATCGCCTGTACACAAATGTAAGGCCGTTTTCGGCGATGGTAGATGAACGCCACGAACAATTTTTATCCCGCTGATTGCGACGGCATTTCCACTTCGCTAATGCAACACGCTGCGATCTCATCGCCGACCATAGTGGGCGATATCGCCAGACGGGATGACCTCAAAGAAACTGGAGGCTTGTTAGCTGGCAGCTAACAAGCAGGCGAAAGGACTCACTCGCGTTCTGTCTCCAGGGCGCTCATGAAACCTTCTGCCCAGCGGCTGCGCTCGGGAGCCGTCGAATAGGGGTTGAGCGACTCTATCTTCGCCGCGACGTTCTCCCGCCCAACCAACGGCAGACGGCGCGCCGCCTTCCAGCCTTCCGCCTGGACTCGGCTGAGATGAAAAGCGCTGTCGGCCATCACAAGGCGGCCTTGGCGTAATTTGCATCTCTGATCTTCACTAGCGCCTGTTCCGGTGCGGCAACCGCCCGAGCAGGCTGTAGGCCCGATAGCGCCGTGCCTCGGGCGAGGAAGAAGACAATGGCTTTGCGGGGTTCGGTTGCGCGGCATC
>JBJMVL010000016.1:0-9858 GCA_045810735.1 Alphaproteobacteria bacterium | reverse complement strand
GGTGGCTTGCCGTTGAAAGGCGGCTTTCTCCAGAGCGAGGGATTTCGAAGCGCGCGCGCCAGTAACCACCATCCCACCAAGATTCCGACAATGTACGAGATCGCGTACCAGCGGATGGCGATTGGACCGAGGCGCAAGAGCACTGGGTCAATGTGGGGATAAGGTAGCAGCGCTTCGTACATGGTGGGGAACAACGCGGCTTCGCCGGAATTCTGTCAAGGCGGCAAGCTTGTCGCATGATCGCTGAACCGCCATATAATTATCCATGCAGACCGATAATCCACTTCTCGATGGGTTGGCCAAATTCTTTACTGACGCAGCAGGTGCCGCGAACAGCGTCCGCAACGAAATCGACGCCTTTGTCCGGCAGCGGCTGGAGAAGTTGGTTTCCGATATGGATTTCGTGCCGCGAGAGGAGTTCGAGGTGGTGAAGGCCATGGCCGCTCTGGCGCGCAGTGAGAATGAGCGGCTTGCGGCGCGGATTGCTGAACTCGAAAAACAGCTAAACGCAAGGCCGTCCGCCGGAACGGCTCCGCTCTGAAAGCTGTGGGTTCCCGGACTCCCCCCGACCGTCTTTGGTCCAGACTCTTGTAAGCCCACAAAATCTTGTGTCAGGTAGAAGCGTAAGTGCTTCGTTTTGAATGCCTCACCGGCGCTAGGGAGTCCCGAATGTCTTTAGCCCACATTGATGAAGTTGCCACAGTCCCGCATCCCTTGGACATGCTGGAACGGACAGTGGAGGACAATGGCTGGGCTTTCGAGCGCAGCGGCAAGGACGAGTTGAATCTGTCCGTATCCGGCCGCTGGTGCGACCATCACTTCTGTTTCACCTGGCGGGACGAGCTGCAGTCGCTGCATCTCTCTTCGGCCTTTGACATGCGGGTGGACACAAATCGACGAGGCGAGGTCGCGAACCTGCTGATGTATATCAATGCGAAGCTGTGGCTGGGCCATTTCGATCTTTGGCCTGAGGACGGGAGCCTGGTCTTTCGGCACGCGATGATTTTTCCGGAGGCGAACGTCAGCGGGGCGCAATGCGAGTCGCTGCTGCATCTGGCAGTCGAGGCGTGCGAGCATTACTATCCGGCCTTCCAGTTCGTGCTGTGGGGCGGGAAAAGCGCCGAAGAAGCGATCGCGGCGGCACTGTTGGAGTGCGCCGGGCAGGCGTGAACCGCCCCATTCTTCTGGTTGGCGCAGGTCGCATGGGCTGGGCGCTGTTGAGGGGCTGGTTGGGCACTGGCCTAGCGCCGCTTGCCGTGGTCGAGCCACATCCGTCGCCAAAGCTCCGGAAGCTGGCCCGTTCGGGGCGTGTCGAGCTGTATGCGACGGTGGCAGAGGCTGACGGGAAGGGGCGTGTCTGTTTGGTCGCACTCAAGCCTCAGGTTCTCACGATTGAGGCGGCACGGTTGCGGCCAGTCGCGCAATCGGGCGCGCTGATGGTTTCCATTGCCGCGGGCGTGAGCATGGCGTCACTCCGCGCCGCATGGGGAAGGACCACGAAAATCGTCCGGGCGATGCCTAATACGCCGGGCGCGATCGGGCGTGGCATTTCCGCTCTCTATGTACCTCGGTCCGTGAAGGCGGCTGACCGAATGCTTGCCGAAACGCTTTTAGCGCCGTTGGGTCAGATCCTTTGGGTACGTCACGAGGCGCTTATCGATTCGGTAACCGCTGTATCGGGCTCCGGACCTGCCTATGTGTTTCTGTTGGTCGAAGTTCTCGCGCAAGCTGGAGAGGCGGAAGGTCTTCCGCGTGACATTTCCCAGAAGCTCGCCCGTGCCACGGTAAGCGGTGCGGGAGCATTGCTCGATTCAGATTCACGATCTGCGTCTGTGCTGCGAAAGGACGTGACAAGCCCGGGTGGTACGACCGAAGCCGCTCTGAAAATTCTCATGAAAAAAGAAGGTTTGGAGGCGCTGATCGGACGAGCCGTTAAAGCCGCACGCAAGCGCGCCATAGAACTCGGCCACTATTAGACCGGCAGTCGCACTAGCGCCTGCAAGCCCCCCAATTCGCTCCGAGAAAGAATCAAATCGCCGCCATGCGCGCGGGCGATGTCTCGTGCAATGGCAAGGCCGAGTCCCGAGCCGCCCGCCTGTAGATTTCTGCCCTCATCCAGACGATGAAAAGGCCGGAATGCTTCTTCGCGGCGCTGCTCAGGAATACCAGGCCCGTCGTCGTCCACGGCGATTTCGACCAGCTGATCACTGCGACTTAGGGAAACTCCCACGCGATTTCCATATTTCAGGGCATTATCTATCAAATTGGTCGCACAGCGTTTCAGCGCATGTCGGCGCACCGACAGCCGAATGCCCGGTTGTGCAGCAAGCGAGACACGACCGGCCTCGGCACGCCGCGCTTTTGTCGCTGCTGCTGCGGCATCCGAGATAATTTCCGCGAGGTCTGACTCCTGGGATTCCTCTCCGCCTTCGCCACGCGCAAAGTCGAGATACTCATTCAGCATATGCTCCATTTCGGCAATATCATCCTGCAGCGCGCGAACTTCGGTCCCGCTCCCCATCATCGCGAGTTCGAGCTTCAGACGTGTCAGGGGTGTTTTGAGATCGTGGCTAATTCCAGCCAGCATTTCTGTGCGTTGTGTCACATAACGTTCAATGCGCTCGCGCATCGTAATAAACGCTTGGGCTGCCCGCCGCACTTCGCTTGCGCCATAGGGCTTGAAGTCCGGCACTGCTCGCCCTTTGCCGAAGCTTTCGGCCGCGCGCGCGAGTCTCTCGATTGGCCGGACCTGATTTCGGAGAAACACGATGGCCACGCCGAGCAACACGATGGCCGAACCTACCATCCACAAAATGAAAACATCGACATTTGATGCGACGAGCCGTTGACGCGGAATCTTCATTCGCAACAAGCCCTCCCTCACCTGGACTGTTACCTCCACAGAACTCCCGACGTAGCGTGAGGTGAATGGCCGGCGTTGGCCCAACTGGCGCTCAAAAGTCGCTGTGAGTGCGTCCTTCAAGTTTGCACTCACATGTCGATAAGGGCGTTCGAGACGCTGGCCGGGCAGCACTGAGATTTCAAAGCCAAGACTGCGGGCCGCCGTCGCGAGCAGACCCTCACGCTCGGCGCGCGGCGAATATCTCTCTTCCAGATTGGTGAGGAATACGACGTCCGCCGCCGCGCCGCGCCCCATTCGCCCCAGCATCACATCATAGTGCCGCTCGAAAAAAATGTACGTTACTATCCCCTGCAAGAGCACCATCGGGGCAACGATAATGATAAGCGAGCGGCCGAATAATCCGCGCGGCAAGAGTCGTTTAAGGCTGCGGAAGGGATGCGGCCGGAGCATCGGTCAAACGGCCCGGTCCGGAACCAGCATGTACCCAACCCCGCGTATCGTCTGAATGTACAGCGGCAACTTTGGATCGCTCTCGATTTTCCTCCGCAAACGGGTGACCTGCACGTCAATGGAGCGTTCCAAGCTGATCCCGAGCCGCGCACAAAGATCGGTGCGTGAGAAGGGCCGACCGACATTGGCGGCGAAAAGCTTCAGCAGTATGGATTCCGACGTCGTGAGCCGGACGGGTTTGCCCTTCCGTCGCAGCTCTCCACGATCCGCATCGAAGACAACATCCCCCATTTTTATTTCGCGAAGCGGCTGATTGGGAGGGGCCGAGCGCCGCAGCAGCGCAGCGCAGCGCAGCACCAATTCGCGTGGTTCAAAGGGTTTGGGCAAATAATCGTCTGCTCCCCGTTCAAGACCGGCAATTCGGTGCTCTGCGTCTCCTTGTGCCGTCAACATCAGGATGGGAATCTGCGAGTGCGCACGAATGCTGTGTGCCAAATCCAAACCACTTTCGCCCGGCATCATCACATCCAAAATAAGAAGGTCGAAAGCCATGCTCCGCATCAGACCCCGCGCATCTTCCGCGCCAGCCGCCGCCGTCACCCGAAAGCCGTTTGAAGAAAGGTACTTCTGCAGGAGCGTCCGTAGCCGCTCGTCGTCGTCCACGACGAGGATGTGAGGATCGTCTGCCCGCTGGCCGAGGTTCATGTATCTTCATCTCGCCAGATCGGGTCTGTTGCAGCAGCGACAAGCCGTTGAATCAATGGTCGCCCTGCGGCGGCGGAACGGCCCGCGCCTTGCTTATGTTGGCGCCAAGGATATAGGGAGCCGGGATGACGCCGTGCCCTTCGCGTCCGGTCAACCATAGAGGTACATCTACCCGTCGAGGCAGGGGCGGAACAAGCCTGCCGAAACCCGCTTTCGCGACATAACAGGACACCGATGGCAGAGATCATTCCCTTCGATAGGCGCGAGGGCTCAATCTGGCTGGACGGCCGCTTGGTTTCCTGGCGCGAAGCCAATGTGCATGTGCTGACGCATGGCCTCCACTATGCCTCCAGCGTTTTCGAGGGTGAGCGTGCCTATTCGGGCCGCATTTACAAGCTGCGAGAGCATACCCAGCGTTTGTTCGCGTCTGCCGAGATTCTCGGGATGAAAATTCCGTTCACCGAGCAGGAGATCAGCGACGCGTCTACGCAAGTGGTTGATGTGCAGGGTTTCGCGGATGCCTACGTTCGCCCCGTCGTGTTCCGTGGCAGCGAGCAGATGAGCGTGGCCGCGCCGCATTCCAGCACCCGCGTTGCGATCGCCGCGTGGCAATGGCCGTCCTACTTCGACCCCGTGCAGAAGATGAAGGGTATTCGCCTGACCATCTCTGGCTGGAAACGCCCGTCGCCCGAGACCGCGCCCTATAAGTCCAAGGCCGCTGGGCTTTACATGATCTGCACCTTGTCCAAGCACGAGGCCGAGGCCCAGGGGTACAACGACGCGCTGATGTACGATTACCGTGGCTTTGTCGCCGAGGCGACAGGCGCAAACATCTTTTTCGTGGAGGACGGCAAGCTGGTGACGCCCATCGCCGACTGCTTTCTCGATGGCATCACCCGCCGCTCCGTGATGGCGCTCGCGCGTGCCCGTCAAATTCCAGTCGTCGAACGATACATCCGCCCGGAAGAATTGGGTGGTTTCTCAGAATGTTTTTTGACGGGGACGGCTGCGGAAGTGACACCGGTCAGCGAAATCGGTCCTCATCGCTTCACGCCGGCAGCAATAACGAAAACGCTGATGGACGACTATCATGAGGACGTCCGCAAGGAGTTTTCTGCCGTCAATCTTTCAGCCAGCGAATAGCGGCTTCCTGATCCTGCTCTCTGGAATTGACCCACTTCGTAGAATGGCCGCGCTGCTCCTGTTTCCAGAATGGCGCGCGCGTTTTCACATAGTCCATGAGGAATTCCGCTGCCGCAAACGCAGCCTGCCGATGAGCCGACGTGACGGCGACGAGCACGATGTTGTCCCCAACCCGCAGCCTTCCGATGCGGTGAATGACCGTTACCCCGGTCAGCGGCCAGCGGGATTTCGCCTCCGCCACATGGGCGCCGATCTCGCGCTCCGTCATGCCCGGATAGTGTTCCAACGTTAGCGATGACAGCCCATCGTCGTCCCGGACAACGCCCGTGAATGTCACCACGCTACCCGTGGCGTTGTTCGCCCGCTTCAGCGCATCGACTTCAGCCGCGATATCAAAATCTTCGCGCTGAACGCGAATTGTCATCCACCGGTTACCGGCGGGAAAAACGCAACCTCGTCATTGGCGGCGATAGGCGCGTCCCAGCTCACATGCTCCTGATTCACCGCGGTGCACAGGCTGCTCAGATCCGAGAACACATCGGACCAAGTCGCGTTGCGGTTCCTAAGGTGGTCGGTCAAGTCTCGCACAGAGCGCACACCGGCAGGCAATTCAACGCGCTCTTCGGAAATGCCAAGTTTCTGCCGCACCCAAGCAAAGTAAAGCACAGTCACGCGGTCTCTCCAGCATGGCCATGTGCTGCTGCGACCCGGCGCTCTCCCGGCCGCTGCATATTCTTGCGGCGCGGATGCAAGTGCGCCAGCCCCGCGCGGAAATAGGCGTAACCCGTTCCCACTGTCAGCGCTGCCGCCAACCACAACCCCGCGTATGCCACCAAACTGTAGGTGCCGGCGGCCTGGTAGGGCAGCCATCGCCAAGCCAGCGGATCGAGAATCATGGCGCCGATCGCGATCATCTGGATGGTTGTCTTGGTCTTGGCAATGCGTGTCACCGGAACGCTGACGGCTGCCCCCGCCAGAAACTCGCGCAGTCCCGATACAAGAATTTCACGCGACAAAATGACCAAAGCCGGGACCAACTTCAGCAAGCTTCGCAAGCCGTGCGAATAATCGAGTGTCAGTTGTTGGATGTTGCCTTCGGCGATCAGCATCATCAGGGCGACAGCAACCAGGATCTTGTCAGCGATCGGATCGAGCATCCGGCCGAAATCGGATCCGGCGTTCAGCTTGCGGGCGGCGAAGCCGTCCAGGGCATCGCTGGCGCCAGCGATGCAGAAGATGACAAAGGCGGCAATCCGCGCCGGCGCTCCCGGAACGGCAAACAAGACGGCAAATACCGGCACTAACAGTATGCGGGAAACCGTTATGACGTTTGGCAAAGTGAGCATGGTAAGACTCTAACACCCAGCCTTACCTATTGGGATGGAAGAAATCGTAAATCTTTTTCGCCAAAGTGCCGCTCACGCCCTGAACGGCCTCCAAGTCGATAAGGCTTGCCGCGGAAACGGCTTTGGCAGAGCCGAAATGTTGCAGGAGTGCCCGTTTCCGCGAGGCACCTACGCCACCGATTTCATCCAGCGGATTGGCGCCGAGAGCCTTCGACCGGCGTTTGCGATGACCGCCGATGGCAAATCGGTGCGCTTCATCCCGCAGGCGCTGCAGGAAATATAGAATCGGACTTTTCGGATCGAGCCGGAATGGCTCCCGGCTGGGCATATAAAAGTGTTCGCGCCCAGCATCCCGGTCTGGCCCTTTGGAGATCCCAATCACCGCAACGTCTTCAACGCCAAGATCGGCAAAGACCTGACACGCGACCGCCAGTTGGCCCGGCCCGCCATCGATCAACACCAGGTTCGGCCATTTCGCCTTGGTGTTGTCCGCGTCGCTTTCCTTGACCAGCCGCGAGAAACGGCGGGTGAGGACCTCGCGCATCATGGCGTAGTCGTCTCCGGGCGCCAGGTCTGTCGAGCGAATATTGAACTTGCGGTATTCGCCTTTTTCAAACCCGTTCGGTCCGGAGACGATCATCGCGCCAAGGGCATTGCTGCCTTGAATATGGGAGTTGTCATAAACTTCGATGCGCCGTGGCGGCGTGTCGAGGCTGAAAGTCTCCGCGATGCCTTCCAGCAACTCGCGCTGCGTCGAGTTTTCGGCCAGCCTGCGCGCGAGTTGCTCGCGCGCATTTTGCAGGGCCATCTGCATGATGTCGCGTTTTTCTCCGCGCTGCGGTACCACGATGTCAACCTTGTAATCCTGCCGTACGGACAGAGCTTCGGCGAGCAACGCGCAATTCGGAATGTCGTGCGATAGCAGGATCAGCTTCGGCGCTTCCCGATCGTCGTAGAACTGGCCGACGAAGGATTCGAGAACCTCTACGGCTGAAAGCTCCCGGTCGTGGCGGGGAAAATACGGCCGGTTACCCCAGTTCTGGCCGGCGCGAAAGAAGAAGACCTGGATGCAGGTTTCGCCGCCCTCGTTGAACGCCGCAAAGAGATCGCCCTCCGAAAAGGTCGACGGATTAATTCCCTGATGCAGCTGGATATGACTCATGGCGCGGATGCGGTCGCGGTAGCGAGCCGCCCGCTCGAAATCGAGCGCTTCGGACGCGTGCGTCATCTCCTTCGCCAGCAGTCCCTGGACGGTGCGGCTCTTGCCGGTAAGGAACAACTCGGCCTCCCGCACCAGTTCGCCGTAGGTCTGCTTGTCGATGCGCTCCGTGCAAGGCGCACTGCAACGTTTGATCTGGTGCAGCAAGCAGGGCCGCGTGCGTGATTCGAATACCGAATCGGAACAGGAGCGCAGCAGGAAGGCGCGCTGCAGCGTGTTGAGCGTGCGGTTCACGGCGCCCGCGCTGGCGAACGGTCCGAAATAGATGCCTTTGGTGCTTTTGGCGCCGCGGTGCTTGAGAAGTTGCGGAAACTCATGGTCCTGCCGCAGCAGAATGTTGGGAAAGGATTTGTCGTCGCGATACGAGACGTTGTAGCGGGGCTTCAGCCGCTTGATAAGGTTGGATTCGAGCAATAACGCCTCGACTTCGGAGGCTGTTGTCACGAACAGCATCTCCGCCGCGTCTGCGATCATTCGCGCGATTCGCTCGGTATGCCCCCCCGATTTGGCGTAAGAACCAACCCGCTTCTTGAGGCTTTTCGCCTTGCCGACATAGAGGACGTTCCCCTTCGCATCGAGCATGCGGTAAACGCCCGGAGCATCGGGTAGTGTCTTGACATAGGCGGCGATCCGCGCCGGCCCTTTCGCAACCTCCGTTGTGGTGTTCTGATCCATCGCTTCGGATATAAATCGGGCTGCCGACCCGGCAAAGTAGGCGCAGGTGGAGAAGCCATGATTTTCCGGCAGCTTTTCGATTCCAGCTCCTCAACCTACAGTTATCTGCTTGCCGATGAGGGCAACGCGCTTCTTATCGATCCGGTGCTGGAGCAGGCGGGCCGTGATGCCGCGCTGATCCGAGAACTCGGTCTCAAGCTCTTGTGGACTTTGGAGACGCACGTTCACGCCGACCACATCACTGGCGCATCCATTTTGAAGGAAGCCTTGGGCAACAAGATTGCGGTGAGCGCGGCAGCCAACGCCATTGGGGCGGACCGTGTCCTCGGAGAGGGAGACAACATCGAATTCGGCAGCCGCTTTCTCGAGGTGCGCGCAACACCGGGGCATACCGCTAGCTGCCTGACCTATGTGTTGGATGATCAGACCGTCGCATTTACCGGCGACTGTCTTCTGATCCGCGGCTGCGGCCGCACGGACTTTCAGGGTGGAAGTCCGTCGCAACTGTATCGCTCTATTCGCGAAAAAATATTCACGCTTCCGGATGGCTGTCTCCTCTATCCCGGACACGATTACCGTGGATTGACTGTAACAAGCGTCCGCGAGGAGAAGTCATATAACCCCCGCCTTGGTCTGCCAAAAACGGAAGCCGAGTTTGCACACTGCATGGCCAACCTGAACCTGCCCTATCCCAAGAAAATCGATGTGGCGGTTCCGGCCAATCTCAGCTGCGGCCGTGAATCACGCCTGGAAAGCTCCACATGAGCTCCGAGTGGGCGCCATTGTCGTATTCACCGGAAGGTGTGCCGGAAATCGATCCTACGTGGGTCGATGCGAACCGAAGCACGCTCCAGATTCTCGATGTGCGCGAGCCTGCTGAGTTCAACGGTCCACTCGGACATATTCCCGGCGCTAAGTTGATCCCACTGGGTCAGCTGTCCGGTCGTTTAGCCGAGCTCTCGAGAGATCAACCCATTGTGGCGGTATGCCGGTCAGGCGCGCGCTCAGCGCAGGCGACGGAGATTCTCTGCAGCGCGGGCTTCATCCAAGTCGCCAATCTTCCCGGGGGCATGCTGCGGTGGCGGCAAGAAGGCCGCGCAAGTTAGTGCCACTCAGGAGCGATGCGTCAGATGGCCTGTAAGCCGGGTTCTGTCCACCGCTGACGCGGATGGATGGCCATTCCTCTGGGATGCGCATTGCTGCGCACCTCGCGCGACCCACCCGGACGGCGATCCGGAAACCGATCACCTGCCGTCCCTATTTGGTCTTGCTCCCGGTGGGGCTTGCCATGCCACCTCTGTTGCCAGAGATGCGGTGCGCTCTTACCGCACCATTTCAACCTTGCCGCGGCTTTAGGCCGGTAGGCGGTGTCATTTCTGTGGCGCTGTCCCTCAGGTCACCCTGGGCGGACGTTATCCGTCACCGTGCTTCCGTGGAGCCCGGACTTTCCTCCAGCC
>JBJMVL010000015.1:0-12421 GCA_045810735.1 Alphaproteobacteria bacterium | reverse complement strand
GATGGAAATTCGTCACGAAAGCTTCCGTTGCCGCGAGTTCATCGAGCTGTTGCGCAAGCACGACATCGCGCTGGTGGTGGCGGACACCGTCGACTGGCCGCTGCTGTTCGATGTGACGGCGGATTTCGTCTATTGCCGCCTGCACGGTTCCGAACAGCTTTATGCCAGTGGCTACGAATCTGACGCATTAGAGGTGTGGGCAAGGCGCACGGTGGCGTGGGCAAGAGGGCGCGAGCTTCGCGATGGCGACTGCGCGCATTCGAAGAAGGCAAAGGCCGCCCCGCGCGATGTCTACGTCTATTTCGACAACGACGCCAAGGTGCGCGCCCCGTTTGACGCCAGCACGCTGCAGGACAAGATAAACCATCTTGTGCATGCTGGCGCGCGCAGACAGACAGCGCGGAGACGATAATGGCGCTTGCAATGAAAGATCGCTGCGAGCGCTGCAGAACGGCGCTGCTGCCGGACTCCGCCGACGCCCGGATCTGCAGCTATGAATGCACCTTCTGCAACGCGTGCAGCGACGAAATGAAATCCATTTGCCCGAATTGCGGCGGCGAGTTGGTACGGCGGCCACGTCGGGTGAAGCGCGGATGAATTATCGGCATGCCTATCACGCCGGCAATTTCGCGGACGTGCACAAACATGTGGCGCTTGTCGCGATCCTCCTCCATTTGCGCAGGAAGGAGTCGCCGTTTGCGGTCATCGACACGCATGCCGGCGCCGGCCTCTATGACCTTTCAGCAGAGGCGGCGCAGCGAACACGCGAGGCGGGTAATGGTATTGCATTGTTGCGCGGCCATGCGGCGCAGAGCCCGGCGCTGGCTGAATATCTGAAAATCGCCGATGGCGTCGGTGCCCAGCGTTATCCCGGCTCACCGCCGCTCGCAGCGCGGCTTTTGCGTCCACAGGATCGCCTGATCGCGGTCGAGAAGCATGCCGACGAATATCCCGCCTTGCGCATCGCACTTTCCCCGTTTGCGAACGCGCGGCCCATTGCCGGCGATGGTTATTTGCAGCTGCCGACTCTGTTGCCGCCCGCGGAACGCCGCGGCGTGGTGCTGATCGATCCGCCATATGAGGAGGAAGACGAGCTTCAGCGGATCGCGAAAATGTTCGGCGATAACTACCGCCGATTTACGAACGGCATCTATCTCATCTGGCAGCCGCTCAAGGACGTCTCCTCGGCAGACGCCTTGGCCGGTGAGCTCCGCAACGCTGGCGCCACAAAAGTGCTTTCGCTCGCGTTCGATGTCGGTCGCGCGCCGGGCGATCCCGCGGGCAAGCTTTCGGCTTCGGGATTATTGATTGTCAATCCGCCTTACGGTTTCGATGGTGAGATGCGGGCAACTGCGGCTGAAATTTTGCCACTGCTACGGCGCGGCACAGATGCGCGCACGCGCGTCGAATGGCTTGCCGGCGGCCCCTGAGGCCGTGCCGTCTTGCGGCCGGGCAAGCCCATCATTGTGTTCCGCCGCGTTGCGGAGCCCCAGTGCGGAGATGAGGGCGCGCAAGTCGATTGACGGCCTAGCCAGACTAACGGCAGCTAAGCCATTCGAGAGTCTTCCCCATACCCGCCCGCTGGCGACGGCGGGCCTTTTCTTTGCGCCGCCCATGGCAGCAAGTTGGGGAAATTGGTAGCTTCCTTCCGATCCGGGGCTTTTGCCCCGATCTGTGGGGGGAGCAGAGCGATGCCATCGAAAATATACATCAGTCTGGTCGGAGTTGTGGCGTGCGTCTTGGCCATGGCCGCTCCAGCGGCCGCAAAAGACGGCCCACCGCTGACGCAGAGGGGCGGACATGCGCGGGTCGTCAATGCGAGCTGTAAGACAACCAAGACGGATTACACATCGTCCGATGGGTCCATCTTCACCTCTTCTACGACTTACGTGGATGTCAGTGAAGGCAGCGTGACATTCAACCAAGCGAGGATGGGTTGCATTCTCGTCAGGTTTGACGCGGTCAGCTTGGTACAAGGCAGCGGCGGGGTGGAGTTCGTCACGGCGTTGCTGGACGGCGCTCAAATGTTTCCGGGAGAAATGGCATTCGACGGCGATAACGAACAGGTGCCCCAATCACGTGCGGCCTCGTGGGTTGAAACCAATGTGTCGCCGGAAGCCACACGGTCCAAATTCAGTACAGAAGCTTTAATGGCCAAACGGTCATTATGAGCTTTCATACCACGGCTATTTGGCACCGGTGAGCCCGAGCGAATCGCGGCCGTCTTGACGCCATCTGTCCTAATTCGTGGGGGCGGCTGTCCTAATTTCAGAGTTAGTCGGCGCACCAGCGAAGATCCGCCTTACCCATGAGTTCGCGCACATGATCTCGCGCATGAAGGATGTCCCGCGCGTTCTTTTTCACGATCTGCTGCACAGCCAATGCTATGCAACTACTCGCGGCGGGCGTTCACCCGAAGATTGCACAGCAGCGGCTCGGGCATTCCACCACGTTACAATGCTGGGCCTATATAGCCACGTCAGCGACACGATGCAGACGGAGGCTGCAGCCAAAATTGCTGCCGCGCTCGGAACGAGTTAAGTCACTCAAGGAGCGCCCGGTAGCATTTCGGTAGCAAGCGGGATTTGGGTTGCAAACCGTCAGGCTAAAAACTAAATCGCTTCCATTGGCTGGACAGGTGGCTGAGCGGTTGAAAGCACCGCACTCGAAATGCGGCATACTCGCAAGGGTATCGGGGGTTCGAATCCCTCCCTGTCCGCCACGCCTTTCCATCTAATCCGGAACACGCGGTTTGGCTTTCTTCTGCAGCTCGATCTGCTTCTCGCGCGTGCGCTCGGCTTCGCGGAAAGCCTGCGCCATGCCGGAGAGATATTGCGGCGGTGTGGATTGGGTTTTCACGCCATACCAGGCGGCGGCTTGCCGCGTGAAATACGGATCGATCAGATGCGGGCGCCCTAGCGCTACCAGATCACCCCTGCGGCAGGCGATGATGGTGTTGATCTGCGCCGGCTCGGTGATGGCGCCCACGGCCATGGTCTTGATGCGCGCCACGTTGCGGATCGTTTCGGCAAATTGCACCTGGTACATGCGGCCGTAGATGGGCTTCTGCTCCGGCACCGTCTGCCCGGATGAGGTGCTGATGAGATCGCAGCCCGCCGCTTCGAAAGCGCGCACGATGGTAAGCACATCCTCTTCCGTGATGCCGCCTGGCGCCCAGTCGCTGGCCGAAATGCGCACCGACATGGGCTTCTCCTCCGGCCATGCCGCGCGCATCGCCTCGAACACCTCCAGCGGGTAGCGCAGCCGGTTCTCGATACTTCCACCGAATTCATCCGTGCGGGTGTTGGTGAGGGGCGAAAGGAAGCTGGCGAACAGATAGCCGTGGGCGCAATGCAGTTCGAGCAGATCGAAACCGGCTCGGGCGGCGCGTTCCGTGGCCTGCACGAAATCCGCCTTGACGCGGTCCATCGCGGTGCCGTCGAGTTCCGCAGGCATGGGGCTGATGCCCTCGAAATACGGAACGGACGACGCGGAATAGACCGGCCAGTTGTCATCCGCACTGGGCAAGGGATGATCCACCATCTTCCAGCCGAGTTGCGTTGAGCCTTTGCGGCCCGCATGCCCCAGCTGCATTGCGATTCTTGTGTCAGAGTATTGATGTACGAAGTCGGCGATGCGCTTGAATTCGCGCTCCTGTTCGTCGTTCCACAAGCCGGTGCAGCCGGGCGAAATCCGCGCGTCCGGCGACGGGCACGTCATCTCCACATACATGAGTCCGGCCCCGCCCATGGCGCGCGAGGTGTAGTGCGTGAAGTGCCAGTCGTTGGGCACACCGTCGCACGCGGAATACTGCGCCATCGGCGAAACCACTACCCGATTGTTCAATGTGAGTTCGCGCAGCTTCAGCGGCGTGAACATCGGCGTGGGCCGCGTTTGGCGGCAATCGAAACCGCTCTCTTCGTAATAGGATTGGTACCATTCATCCTCGAAGGCGCGAACGAAGCCTTCGTCGCGCAAGAGCAGATTGTCCCAGGTGATGCTTTTCGCCCGCGACATCACCACCATGGCGAACTGCATCGGCTTCATGTCGCCCGAGCGCTCCATGTGCTCGAACCAGGAAAGGCTCACATCGGCATTGTGCTGCGTGATCTGCACCTCGATGCGACGCGCCGCGTCGTACGCCCGAAACGCTTCTTCGATAGAGGCATCACCATGCGCAATGAGCGCGTCGGAGAGCGCGATGGCGGATTCCATGGCGAGCTTGGTGCCGGAGCCGATGGAGAAATGCGCCGTGGCCTTGGCGTCGCCCAGCAGCACGATATTGTCATGCCACCAGCGCTCGCAGAAAATGCGCGGGAAATTGCGCCACAGCGAACGGTTGGTGATGAGCGGGTGGCCTTCCAGCTCATCGGCGAAGATGCGCTCCAGCAGCCGCGCGCTTTGCTCTTCATCCAGCCTGTTGAACCCAAACCCTTCCCATGCCGCGGGGCTCATCTCGATTACCCAGGTGGAGTGCCCCGGCTCGTATTGATAGGTGTGGGCGACGATCAGCCCATACTCCGTCTGCTTGAAGAAGAAGGTGAAGCCGTCGAGCGGGCGCATCGACCCCAGCCAGACGAACTTGTTGGATTGAACGCGCACCTCAGGCCGGAAATGCTCCTTGAAGGTCTCGCGCACGCAGCTGTTGATGCCGTCGGCCCCGACAATCACATCGCAATCGGAGAGGCGCGCAAGGTCATCGACCGGCGTCTGGAAATGCAAGCGCACGCCCAGTTCCGCACAGCGCTCCTGAAGAATTTTCAGCAGCGCGAGCCGCGAGCAACCCGCAAAGCCATTGCCGCCACAGCGAACCTCGCTTCCGTTGTAGCGGATGATGATGTCATCCCAGTAGGCAAAGGCCTCGATGATCGCCGCATAGGACTCCGGATCGCGGCTTAAGAACTCCTCCAGCGTCTCGTCGGAGAACACCACGCCGAAGCCGAAGGTGTCGTCGGCGCGGTTCTGCTCATAGACATCGATCTGCCAGTCTGGCCGAGCCTTCTTGGTGAGCAGCGCGAGATAAAGACCGCCCGGTCCGCCGCCGACAATCGCGATTTTCAGCGACTTGGCATCCATCTCCTAAGTCGACTTTCGGGGCTTCTGCCACGCCTTCGGAACGTCGTGCCCACAGACGACTGCACCCTTACCGAGCCTGTCGCATTCCCAACCGGGCCCACGTCCTTGACTGTTCCACGGATCGCTCGTCCACCCAAAGATCACTACGAACAAGAACCCGAGAATAATCACCAGCCCAAAGGTGATTGCTGCAATACGGCCTGGCTCGTCGCGAATTTGCATCAGCGCGGGATCACCGCCGTGGCTTCAATTTCGATCTTCGCCTCCGGCTCGACGAACCCGGTCACGATGATCACCGCCATGGCGGGAAAGTTCTTGCCCATCAGCTCCTTCCACGCTTCGCCCAGCTGCGGGCGGGTGGCGACGTATTCCTCCCGGCTCGTGATGAACATGGTCATGCGCGCAATGTGCTCCGGCCCGGCTGATGCTTCCTTCAGGACGGCCAAAACATTTTTCAGCGCCTGCCGAAACTGGCCGCCCAAGGTGTGCTCATGAAATTCCCCCTGCTCGTTCCAGCCGATCTGACCGGCGACAAAAATAACGCGGCCTTCCGCCTCGATGCCGTTCGAATAGCCGCGTGGCCGCGCCCATCCCGGCGGTTGCAAATTGCGCATCTTGATTCCCTTCGAAGGTGGATTGCCGCAAGGAGGCGAGGATGTCATGCGAGTTCTCAGTAGATCTCGTTCAGGAGAAGACCTGCGGTCAGTACGCGCTCGAACTGCGAGAAAGAAAGCTCGGCCGGCTCGAGATTCTCGCGGACCACGCCAAATCGAGCGAGAGTCGCAAGTGCGCGCCGAGCCAACTCATGCACCGCGTCTGTTCGGAACGCGCGGGCGTCGAACAGCGAGCGGCGAATCAAATCGCGGTGGCCGAGCCGCTGCGCCACTTTTTGCGCCAGCCGAACTGACTTGTCGGCAACGTAGGATGGAATGTCTGCCAGCGCTCCGAGGCCGGTGCGGGTCGTCGTTCCCTCTGCCGTCCGAAGGGGCGCTATGCTTGGCGCAAGGCGAGCGATGGTTTGTCGGTGCCAGGCTCCAAACAACCGCGCGTGTCGCGGCATCTGCATGGCGGCACGAACCCCATCAATGTCCAGAAGCGGACACAGCGTCGGCAATCCTGCTCTAAGCGTCGCGCTCACCCACGGTCCGGTGACAAAAGGCACGCGCAGAGCGGCGTAAACCGAGTCGTAGGCTTGGGTCTTTGACATGGATGAAAAGCGGCCCATCGCCCCGAGATATTCCTCGCGCGCCATTTGGAGCAGGTTATCGAATGTCGGTGTAAAAATCGACGTCTCGGGGCAGCGAGGCTCGATCCGTGTGTGGTAAAGCCACTGCAGATTCGGTCTGCCCGATAAAAAGGGGAAATCTTGCAGCCACCAGAAGTCTTTCCACAACTCACCACCGGCACCCGAAACCGCCAGGCTGATACCGTGCTCTAGCCGTTCGCGGGCAAATTGGAAGGCGTGATCGTAAGTGGCCAACCCAACTTGGCCGTTGGTGATCGCCAGCAGGTCGGGGATGCGCTGTTCAAAATTCACTTCCGCATATTCCGCGCGCCTGTGCGGAACCTTCAATACCGCGGCGACCTGCTCTGCGATGGCCATGTCCTCTTGAGCGCCGGTCCCCATGGTGGCAAATTCGCTTATGGGAATGCCGGCATGACTAAACCCTGCCCCCACGACGCGGCTATCTATGCCCCCGGTCAGGTCGACCGAGATGCTTTGTTCCGAAACGGCGATTTTTAGGTCGGCAAGATACGAGTCGAAGTCGAACGCAGATCTTTTCGGCCCTGTCCCGGCCTTCCGGAGCCGCTGCACGATATTGCCGGGTGTGCAGACAACAATCTCATCGCCGCCTAATACTCTGATTCGCTCGTCAAGGGTCCGGCCGAGTGTGTATGAGCCGTAGCGCAGAAACGAGGCAACACCCACGCGATCCAGCGCAGCTTCGCTTCGTGCAAGAGTTCGAACAATATGAATTAGATCGCTGCCGATGCGATCTCCACCCGCGAAGACCTGCACGAGACCGAACGGGTCACTGCAAAAGAAGGTGATCGCCGATCGTTTGTCGAGCAGCTTGAGCGAAAACGATCCTCTGGCGAGCGCCAAAGTCCGTTCAGGTCCGTTTGTGTGCAGTTCCGCAGCAAGGCGCGCGACGCTTTCGTTACCCGCCCGGTGACCGCGCACGAAAAGAAGCCCCCGCCAGTCCGCCGCGAAATTGGGCGTCTCCAGCTTCCAATCGGTATCCAGACTGCGCGCTTCAAAGTCCGTCATGAGCAAAGGTGGTCGCCCACATGCGAGGGATAATACGCGGCGATAGGCAGCACCAGCGCGCGACGTATGCGCATCAATCCCCTTCGAAGCTCGGTGGCTGCTTGGCGATAAAGGCGTGGTAGGCCCGCTCGAAATCGTTCGTCTGCATACAGATCGCTTGCGCCTGCGCCTCGGCCTCGAGCGCCATTTCGAGGCTCATGCTCCATTCCTGATTGAGCTGGTTCTTCGTCATGCCGTTGGCAAACGCCGGACCTGCCGCCAGCTTCTCCGCCCAGGCCTGCGCCTCGTTGTCGAGGTCCTCCTCTGGCACGATGCGGTTGAAGAAGCCCCAGCGCTCGCCCTCCTCTGCACTCATGCTGCGGCCGGTGAACAGCAACTCGGACGCGCGCCCGTGGCCAATGATGCGCGGCAGGATTGCACAAGCCCCCATGTCGCAACCGGCCAGCCCCACGCGGTTGAAGAGAAACGCCGTCTTGGCATCCGGCGCGGCGAGGCGGATATCGCTCGCCATCGCAATGATCGCGCCCGCGCCGGCGCACACGCCCTTTACGGCAGCGATGATCGGTTGCGGACAGCCGCGCATCGCCTTCACCAAATCGCCTGTCATGCGCGTGAAGGCAAGCAGCCCGGTCATCTGCATTTCCACAAGCGGCCCAATGATCTCGTGGACATCGCCTCCGGAACAGAAATTGCCGCCTGCGCCGCGGATCACCACAGCCTTCACGTCACCCTGGTATACAAGCGCGCGGAAAGTATCGCGCAGCTCGGCGTAAGATTCGAAGGTCAGCGGGTTTTTGCGTTCCGGTCGATTGAGCGTGATGGTGGCAATGCCGTCGGCGTAGCCCCAGAGAAAATGCTCCGGCTCGAAGGTGGCAGGAACCATGGTCTGATTCATTGGCGCGGACTCATGGCTTAGACTAACGTTGCGGCGAAGGAGACCGCAACGTGGACAGCTACGCTTTCGTCACCGAAGGGGGCAGCGGAATCGGGGTGGCGATCGCCAGAGTAGTGGTCTCAGACCCGTGACTTTCCGCCCCCCCGAATTCTCCGACGATTTCAATATGGCGGACTACTTCGTGTTCTCGAACATCGAAGCGGGACGCGCTGACAAAACAGCCATCTATTTCGAAGGTCGCGAGATCAGCTACCGCGAGGTCGCTGATATCGTGATGCGGGTGGCGCGGAATCTGGTTGGGGATGGACTCTTGCCCGAGCAGCGCGTGCTGGTCTGCATGCAGGACCGGCCGGAGTTCGCCTATGCGTGGTTTGGTGCGCTGAAAGCGGGCGCGGTGGTCACGCAGATCAATCCCCTACTGCCGGCTGCCGACTATGAGTACTATCTCGGCTACATCAAACCGCAGTTCGCCTTTGTCGACGAGCAGAGCCTCCCGGAATTCACGAAGGCGCTGGCGATCTCACGCCACTGCGGCCGGGGCGCAAACGTAATGGTCGTCGGGAATGTTTCATCTCAACACAAGTGTTTTGATGATTGGAGCGCGCGCGAAGCCGACGCTGAACCCTGGCCGACGAAAAAGGACGATCCCGCGGTCTGGCTGTTCACCAGCGGCACCACTGGCAAGAGCAAAGGGGCGGTGCATTGCCATTTCCACTTCCCGTTCAACACGGAAGTCTACGCAAAGAGCTTTATTGGCATTCAACAATCCGACATCACGATCTCCGGCGCCCGGCTGTTCTTCGGCTATGCCACCGGCACCAACCTGATGTTCCCCTTTGCCACGGGTGCTTCCACGGTACTTTTCCGCGAGCAACCCACGCCGGAGGTCCTATTCGAGAAGATCGAGAAGCACGGCGCCACCGTGTTCACCAGCGTGCCCACGCTGATCAACAAGATGCTACAGATACCCGAGGAGAACCGCAGCGACATCTCTAGTTTGCGATTCATGTGGAGCGCGGGCGAAGCGCTACCGCGCGATCTGCACGCCCGCTGGGATGCGGCCTTCGGTGTGCCGATCATCGACGGCATCGGCAGCGCCGAGAGTTTCCACATCTACATCAGCAACCGGCCCGGCGATATCCGTCCCGGCAGTTTGGGCAAGCTGGTGCCCGGCTACGAAGCGACGCTGGTGGATGACGACGACCGGGAGGCGGCGCAGGGCGACGTCGGCACCTTGTGGCTGAAGGGGGATTCGGCGGCGCTCTACTACCATTCCGCTTACGAGAAATCGAAAGAACACCTGCGCGGCGGCTGGATCGTGAGCGGCGACAAGTTCCGGCAGGATGCGGAAGGCTGCTGGTATTACGAAGGCCGCGGCGACGATCTTCTAAAAAGCGGGGGCATCTATGTCAGCCCGCATGAGGTGGAAAACTGCCTGCTGCAGCATGAGGCGGTGCGCGAGTGCTGCGTGATCGGCAAGAAGGACGATTATGGCCTCGAAAAGCCGCTCGCGCTCATTGTGCTGAAAGAAGACGTGCTCCCTTCAACGGAGCTGGAAGCCGAGCTCATTGCCTTCGCAAAGGCCCGGCTCGCCCGCTATAAGGCGCCCCACTGGGTTCGTTTCGAGGAAAAGCCCCTGCCTCGCAACGATCGAGACAAGATCGACCGCTTAAAACTCAGAACTCAGAACGGGTGACGAACCCCTTCCACCGGACCAGCCCTTGGCGACCGCAGCAAAGCCGTAACTGCCGTCCTAGAAAGAAAGCATTCATGTTAATAAGCCTGTCGCACAAATTCATCTTTGTCGCCAATTTGAAATCTGCTTCTTCATCCATCGAGCGGGCCCTGGGGCGTTACGCGGAATTCAGGGCCAGCAAGACGAACTGGGGTAAACACGATGATCTCACCACGATTTCAAAAAAATTTAGATGGGTAAGGAAGTATGTTCCGGCCAAGGATTTTTTCGTCTTTGGAGTCATCCGCGATCCTGTCGATTTCATTTTGAGTCTTTATAATTTCCACACGTCACCCGGATTCGACGGCAAAAAGCATTCTTCAAAAGGATTGCCGTTCGACAAGTTCTGGCATGAGTGGTGTCCGCGAAGCTGGCAGGCAAGGCCGCAGCACTTGCGATTTACAGATAAACACGGCCAGTTTCAGATAAGTCACGTGATCCAGTTTGCCGAACTCGAAACTGAGTTCCCACAAGTCTGCGCCAAGCTCGCCGTGCAGGCCGCGCTGCCGCAGGTCAACATAAGCCCAGTCGTATTGTCGCGCACTGATTTGACGACAGAGCAAATCTCGCAGATTGAGGAACGATACGCGGACGATTATGCATTCATCAGGAATCGGCCCCGCGCGTTGTAATCGCGGGCTCTGCGCCGTCGCTCTGCCACGAGGAGAATAGGCTGGACCGAGAACAATTCATCGAAACCCAGGCAGCGTTCCAGTTCGGTGAGTGTCACGCCCAAACCGGATTGAACGTTGCTGAGTTGGCAGCACACCTTGCCCGTCGACGCACCTTTGCGGCCTACCACGACCCGGCCGACCGAAGTTTCGTGCCCCCTGAACGCGGCATCGGGTTGAGTTACGACCCGGAGTGCGGGTGGAAAAGCAATCTCGAGGCGGAAGGGCATCCACCCAACGAGGGAATCAGGACCGGGCGGTACGCCGATCAGCTAAATGATTTGTATGCGCTGGCGCTTTCGTGTCCGGTAATCATGGACATGAAGGATGCCATCCTCCAGACGAACGAGTTTCCCTGTTTCCAGTATGTGCGCCGACCTGGCGCTGTGAACAGCATTCTCTGGCCTTTGCGGCGGGTTCACGCCCTCGATAGCCCCGAGTTTTGCAAAGCGCTCGATCCTGCGGAATCCAAATTTACCGAGAAGAAGCCGATTGTCTTTTGGAGGGGCATCGTAAGGGGACTCAGCACGTTCGGCGGAAAGAAGACAAATATAAAGCTGGTGCTCAATGACTATCTCCAGGGCAAGGTCAGCGACGAGTTGCTGGAAGCGCACCTTCAGACCGTTCCGCGATATGACTTCGTATCGAGATACTTCGGGAAGCCGGGGTTCGATGTCGGCTTCACTGCGGCCAAGCGCCTTCAAAGGTTCAAGAAAATCGAGATAATCGAGCGCTATCGGAGGCCGCGCGCGACGCATGCCGAGTACCTGCAATACAAGTATCTATTATCGATTGGGGGCACCGATGTAGGCACCAGCTTGGGCTGGCAGCTCAGTACGAACTGCATGCTGCTCAAGGAGGACTACCCGTGGGAAGTATTTTTTGAGGGCCATTTCCGGGCGGACGAGGATTACCTCTTGGTCCGTCAAGATTTCTCGGACGTGGAGGAAAAGCTCGCTTGGTGCGAGGACAATCCCGACGCTTGCGAAGCCATGATAAGAAAGCGCCATCGCATCGTGCCGTTCCTGGTCGATCTACAAACCTTGCAAGAAGCGATGGCTCGAGTGGTGAGGCGGTACGAAGAATTTTACCGCAGCCATGCTGCTTGATTTCGGAGCGCAATAATATTGCCGGTTCGATGGCAGCCGAGAAAATGGAGCCGGACCTCGGCCGGAATAGGGCAAACCGAGCCGCCGGCCTGACCGAACGGGTGCGACAGGCTGCCGCGATATTTTTGATTTTTTCTGGAACCGATTTGAGAGGACCCCGTTATCACCCCCGAGCGGACGTCCGGTCCGGTACGCCCCAGCCCCTTCGACACCCCGCATCGGGTGTCCGCTCATTCTTCCCCAAGCGCCTTCGGGCGCTTTTCTTTTGGGTGAATTTCCGGAACCAGCGAGCGTGGCGACCCGTTCCGGTTGGGAGAGAAGAGGCCGCCATGGACCGCACCGACAGCCCGAATTACCAGCCCCCCGATGGCTCCGGCCGAGAGCTTGGAACGACAGAGGCGCGGCAGGGGGTAACCGGCACCGGCACCCGCTATGTGCTGCACATCAGCGTGGCGCTGGTGGTGATCGCTTTCGCGATCATCTATTTCGTGATGATGCGCTAGTCCTTGGCGCGTTCCACGTAAGAACCGTCCGCCGTCTGAACCACCACCCTCGTTCCGGTCACAATGTGGGTCGGCACCATTGTGCGCACGCCGTTAGAGAGAATGGCCGGCTTGAAGGATCCGGAGGCGGTCTGTCCCTTCATCGCAGGCTCCGTTTCTG
>JBJMVL010000014.1:0-28299 GCA_045810735.1 Alphaproteobacteria bacterium | reverse complement strand
TGATGGTGACACCGGTGCCCAAAAGGCTGGCGCCACCGTTCACCTGGAACGATCCGCCGTCGACATAATAGACACCGGGATTGAAAGTCACGGTGGTGCCGGCGTTGAACTGCATGCCGTTGCAGTACACGCCGGGGTTGATCGTCTCCGCGTTCTTGGAGCTGAAGTTGTTCTTGTCGCAACCGGCGAATGACGGCACGTTCACATCGTAATATGGGTCGGGCACGACCGGAAAATGGGTAAGCAATCCCTGGGTCGTCGTGAACGCACTCGCGTCGTTCACGCCGCCGACGACGCCGACCTGTCGGGCGACGACAATGGACGAGCCGCCGCCATACAGCGCCGCCGCATCGCTGGAATCGTCATAAAGATCGCAACCGTTCAGGTTGATGGTCCCGCCGCCGGAGTTCAGGGCTGCCTTGGTGACGTTCCGATCAAGCGCCAGCACGCATCCCAGCGCCGAGTTGCCCAAGGCTACCGAGCGGGCAGAGATCGTCACCTGGTTGTGGTTCCATAGCGCCGAGAACAATCTTGACTGAGTTTGCGATATGGTGACCTCGACGCCGTTTCGCGCGGTTGCCATCGGCCCCGAGGTGGGCGGTCGGTGCACTGTGACCGTCATGCCATTCTGGCCGTCGGTAAAACCGAAGGACTTGGCGATCGCGTTTGCCTCTGTGGTAACGGTCGTCCCGGGGCCGCCCCCGCCCCCGAGGTTGCCGACAACCCCGCCAGCGCCGTTGACGGAATAGGCTTGCGCAGCGCTGAAGGCGGCAGCGTCAGCCGCGCTCTGCGCCCCCTGATGCGTGTACATCCACAGACCGTATTCCGAGCCGAGCCCCACAAGACCGACCATGACCGGTGCCGCGAGTCCGACGATGATCAGATAGCTGCCCGACCGGTCGCGACGGAAACGGTGGAGCAAATCGCGAAATATCGAAGCGCGAGTCGCGTGCCGTTGATCTTTGTCCATCGAAACATCTCCCGACCCGGCCGCAAAACGGCGCGAGCCTCCTCTTGTGTTGGCAGCGTTCGAGGAGACTGCTAGGCGGGCGTGAACAATGCCTTACAAGAAGCATGAGCGGTCTCCTGGATATGGTAAATCTGGGCGCGGGTTCGCGCGCCGCCTGCCGATTACGTGCCCGCACTCTCGATGAGACGAACGTCAAAAACGCAAGTCGTGCATGGACTTATGAAGACGCTCGCCGCCGCGCGCTGCAGCACCGAAATCTGATAACGAGCTGTTAAGCGAGTTTCGATCAATTGAAACGAAATGTCTTTCGTTGCGCTGTTTTGGGCGGCGGAAGCTTCGATGCGGCTCATGCGCTGTGTCATTCAGAGATCGCACCTTCCAGCAGCCGAACGAATTCGGCCTTCTGGGAATCATCCAACCAACGCACGACGGCCACCAATTCGTGCTCGGAATCCATAAATACAATGTTGTCGCCGTTGCCAAGGAACATCACCGCGTCATCGCGCGCCGCCGGCAGCAGCTTGCGGCCGGTGTTGAGAAACCAGTTCATGTAGCCGTATTCGGGATTTTGCGGGGTAGGCGTTTTCGCCAACTTCACCCACGCTTCCGACAATATCTGTTTGTCGCCCCAGCGGCCGTTATGCAGACCGAGCAAGCCCATCCGCGCAAGATCGCGTGCCGAAATGAACATCCCGCCACCCCAATGCCCGCCGCCCGGCGGCACGGCAACCCGCTTGCCGCCGATCGTGACGAACGCGTTATCGTAGTGCTCCCAATGCCACGTATCGGAGGCGCCGATCGGGTCCATCACATACTGCTTCAGCACGTCCGGCAGCGGCCGCTTCCATAAATATGTCAACGCGAGCGCCAGCGCGTTCACCCGCACATCCGAATACTTCCATTGCTGACCAACAGGCGACGGACCGGCGGCCAGCTCATCCCATGGATTCTTGCCGGGGCGGTCTGCCCACCACGGCTTGCCCCACATGGTACCGATCCAGCCGCTTGTTTGCCGCAGCATCATGTCCCAGGTGATTGGCTGGTTGTGCGGCAGTTCGAAATCCGGCGAAGGATCCACATAATTGAGGACGCGGTCGTTCACATGGCGAATAAGTCCGCGATCGAATGCCACACCGGCGACGGAGGACAGAAACGTCTTGGTCACGGAATGCGTCATGTCGACGGCGCGGGTGTCGCCCCATTCAGCGACGATGTAGCCGTGGCGGATGATGAGCCCATTCGCCGGCACGTGCGGCGTGAGAGGTCCAATTGGATCTGAAAACGGCTCCTTCGCAAATTGCAGGGGAATCGTGATCCGCTGGTCGCGCTGATCGATGACGCCGTCCAGCTCCGGCGACAGCTTCGCCTCGTGCGCCACGGCAAAATCGGTGGCCGCCTTCAGCCTGGCTGCATCAATGCCTTCTTCGGCTGGCGTGTGCGCCGCCCACGCTTCACCACGGGGCGGAAGGTAATCGTTGGCGCCAGCGCTGCTGGCCACGAGGAAGACGGCAGCGGCAACAAAATAAAGCTTCATCGAGAGGCTCAGTTCCGGTCTCGATGAGACTAGGAATTAGGCAGCCGTTGCCGCAAGCTTTGCAGGCGGAGGATTGCGCATGCACTTGCGACAGATGCTGGTTTCCCTTGTGGCAATTCTTTTCACCTCGCCCGCGCACCCAGGCCCAGATCACTTCGGTGTCACGTTCGTGCCGGGTGGCGCTGCGAGGGGGCAGATCGAGAAAGCACCCGAGGCGAACGGAAACGCATTGATCGATTACGTGCGCAACCCAAACCACGCGGTCCTGGTCGTGCGGCGCACCAGAGCCGGGCGCGCCGAGGTCCACACATTGCTGACCGACGTCTGGTACGTGATTGACGGCGGCGGTACGTTGGTGACCGGCGGCAGCCTGGTGGATGGTAAAACCGTTGGACCGGGGGAGCTGCGTGGGCGCGCCAGTTCGGGCGGCATCGAGCGGCGCATCGGCAAGGGCGACATCATCGATATTCCGGCGGGCGTGCCGCATTGGGTCAGCAAGATCCACGGCAAAGAACTCGTTTACCTGACGGTGAAGGTGATATCGCCAAAACGCTGATCGCCGCTCAAAGCAACCCGGTCGTTTCCGGCAGCCCGAGCATCAGGTTCAGGTTCTGCACCGCGGCGCCGGCGGCGCCTTTGCCGAGATTGTCCAACACCGCGACCAATCGCGCCTGTTGCGTCTTGTCGTTGCCGAACACGAACAGCTTCATGCCGTTGGACAGCTTCAGCAACTCGGCATCGAGCGTCTGCGTCACGATGCCCTCCTCAAGCCTCGCCACTTCAACCAGGGGCTCTCTACGATAGGCTTCTGTGAGGGCGGTGTGCAGCACCGCGACGGTCGGCCTGCCTGGCAAAGCCCAGAGCTGCAGCGGGACTTCTACGATCATGCCGCGGAAGAATCTCCCTACCGAGGGCGCAAACAGTGGCGGATGCGCGAGTCCGGCGTGCTTCTGCATTTCCGGCACATGCTTGTGGGCAAGCGTGAGCGCGTAAATGCGCACCACCGTTTCCACATACCGCGGCGAGGCGCCATCCTCGAACTCCTCGATCATCGCCTTGCCACCACCGGAATAACCCGAAACGGCATTCGCGGTGAGCGGCAAGTCTGCTGGAACAATTCCGGCGCGCACCAGGGGCCGTATCAGTGCCACGAAGCCGGTCGAATAGCACCCAGGATTGCTCACCCGTTTTGCCGCCGCGATGCGCTCGCGCTGCCCTGGTTCCAGCTCCGGCAGCCCGAACACCCAGTCCGGCGCGGTGCGATGCGCTGTCGAGGCATCGATAATTCGAACGGCGGGGTTCTCGACCATCGCCACTGCCTCACGCGCGGCGGCGTCCGGCAAGCATAGAATCGCGAGGCTCGCGTCATTCAAGGCTTCGCGTCGCGCCCGCGCAGTTTTTCGTTCCGCATCCGGAAGCTCGATGAGCGCGATATCACTGCGGTCCGCCAGCCGTTCCCAGATCTCGAGGCCGGTGGTTCCTGCCGCGCCGTCGATGAACACGGTCGGTTTCATAGGCTGTGCTTATCGTGCCGGTGCCCGACCTCCAACATTGACTCGGTTTAACACAGAGCCTTAGCTCGCGTCTGAGTGAGAATCCGCGCGCGGAAGCCGGAAGCGGCAGCACGCGCCACCAGGCACGAAGGGGAGCGCCATGGAGCCGCAGGCCATCATCGAAAGTTTCCGCCGCAACGTCACCGCGCATTATTTCGACATGCAGGGCCGCGTGCGCCGGCAGGAGTTCTGGTACTTTATTCTTGCCTGCGTGGTCGTGTTCATCGTCGCAGCGGTTCTGGATGCAGTCATTCGTTCAGGGTTGATTGTCGCTGTGGTCCGGTTGGCGCTCCTGCTGCCGATTGCAGGATTGGGCGCGCGGCGACTGCAGGACACCGGGCGCAACGGATCGCTGGTGTGGATCTGGGTGGTGCTGGCGGCCATCAATGCTGTGATCGCGCTGCTTTTGTCGCTGAGCGGGCCCCTGGGCGCGCTTGGGTTCCTCTGGTTCTTCTTCTCGGTCGGCTGGTTGCTCAGCCTGGCGGAACTCGTGATCGCCATCGTGCTGATCTATTTCTGGGCCCAGCCAGGCACGCCAGGACCCAATCAGTACGGGCCTGATCCCAAGGGTGGCTTCGCCGCCGCGGCGGCCTAAAGCGAAAGGGCGCCGGGAGGCGCCCTTTTCATTTGTGGTACAACGGATTACTGCTGTGGTACAACGGATTACTGCGAAATCTTCACTTTCTTCTTCGCCATCTCGAAATCGCGATTCATCAGCTCGCGCTCCTCATCGGAGAAGTTGTCCTTCACGTCCGACCAGATGCTGCTCTCTTCTTCCCGGATGTGGTGATTCAGGAGCTCGCGCAGCACCTTTGCGGCGGCGGCGAATTCTACCGAGCCCGCGTTACCAATCTTGCCGAGCGTCGCCAGCATGCGGTCGGCGAGACCGTGCTCGAGATAACCTTCTTCTCCGTCCTGCTGTGCGTCCTTATCCTTCAGGGCGCGCAGAGCGTCATAAACGACCTTCTCCTCCGCGCGCGAATGGGGAACCAGCGCGAGCTTGATCTGCCTGAGCAGCGATTTCCGCTCGGCGGCACGTTCGCTATCCACCAACTGGTCGAGCAGCAACTGAACTTCGCGATGTTCCTTCTTGAGCTTGGTGAGGATGTCCATGTCGCCCTGGGCATAGGTCGCCGGCGTCATGACATTCTTTGCTTTGCGCGTTGTTGTTCTGATCGTTCCGGCCAGACTCATGGCGTTGCCTCTTTCGTGGGTGCGAAAGAGCAACGCGAGCGCGCGCAGGCAGGTTCCGAAGGAACCGGCCGATGTGGCGAGCGCCGGTTTGGCTAGCGCTTCGAGAACTGGAAGCTGCGGCGTGCTTTCGGGTGGCCGTATTTCTTGCGCTCCACCACGCGCGGATCGCGGGTGAGGAAACCGCCTGGCTTGAGCGCAGGGCGCAAGGTTGGTTCATACGCGACGAGCGCGCGGGAAATGCCATGGCGTACCGCGCCGGCCTGTCCGGACAATCCGCCACCGGAAACTGTTACGATCACGTCGAATTGCCCGTCGCGGTTGGTGGCGATCAGCGGCTGGCGCAGGATCATGCGCAGCACCGGACGCGCGAAATACACCTTCTCGTCCTTGCCGTTCACGGTCACACGCCCGAGTCCGGGCTTGATCCAGACGCGTGCCACGGCGTCTTTGCGGCGGCCCGTTGCGTAGGCCCTGCCCTGCTTGTCGCGATTTGCCTTCGGCTGCTCGGTTTCGGCAGTCTGCGGTTTCGCCTTGATGAGGGTGGACTTGAGGTCACCGAAGCTTTTGACGTCGGACATCAGGCTGCCTTTGCTTTGCGGTAGTTGGCGTTCTTGGCGTTGAGGGCGGCCACATCGAGTGCCTGCGGCTGCTGCGCCTCGTGCGGATGTTCTGTGCCGGGATAGACGCGCAGGTTGGAAAGCTGCCTGCGCCCCAGCGGCCCGCGTGGAAGCATGCGCTCAACCGCCTTTTCCACCACGCGTTCGGGATGCTTGCCGCTCATGATTGCGCCGGCCGTGCGTTCCTTGATGCCGCCGATATAGCAAGTGTGCCAGTAGTATACCTTATCTTTCAGCTTATTGCCGGTGAGCAGCGCCTTCGCCGCGTTGACGACAATGACGTTGTCGCCGCAATCCATGTGCGGGGTGTAGCTGGGCTTGTGCTTGCCCCGAAGGCGGGTTGCGATGAGTGCGGCAAGCCTGCCGACCACCAGGCCGTCGGCATCGATCAGCACCCATTTCTTTTCGATCTCGGATGGTTTGGCCGAGTAGGTCGTCATGAGCGGTCTCCCAGGCGGGAGAACCGCCCAACACGAAGGGCGGCCGTTTAGCGGCCACGCCGCGTAACGTCAAGACCTATCGCTGTAGAACCGGCCAAAACAGCGGTAAGGGCTTATATGGTATTATTTTACCGCAAGAAGATGGGCGCGGCCACGACTCCCTCGCTCGCCGCGCTGCTACGACGTACCTACCAGTCGCGGGGCACGTTGTAGAAAGTGTAGGACGCGGTCCGGATCCGGCCGTCGTCCTTCGTCAATTCATCGAGATCGTAGGCCGGTGCCTTTTTGATCATGTCTTCCGACATGGGAACCACATAACCGCCCCTGTCCGGCTGATAGTCGAGCATCGACCATGGTACAGGTGCGTACTTTTCGCCCATTCCCAGCACCCCGCCGAAGCCGAGTGCGGCGAACATGATATGGTCGGATTTCTTGTCGAGGATAACGTCCTCGACCGTGCCGATCTTGTCACCCGCCGTGTTGTAGACGGGCGTGCCTTGCACCTTGGAGGCGAGGATGGCTTTCGTGTGGCCGCTTGTGGTGGGCATGATTATCTCCTTGTCGCGGATTATGCCCTGATAACGTCAAGCCCCAATCGCCTGTTCCGATTGCCATTTGCCAGAATTCAGTCAGCCGCGATGACGCAGGTGCGGAAAGAACCTATAGAAGCACCATGAACGCTCCTGTTTCCGAGGAACTGGTTTTGGTTGCGCGCGAGGGTGCCGTGCTGCGGCTGACGCTCAATAGGCCGAGGGCGCGCAATGCACTCAGCACAGCTATGATGGCAGCCCTGCAGAACGCGCTGCATGCCGCGGCGGAAGACGACTCCCGCGTGATCGTGCTCGCCGCACAAGGCTCCGCGTTCTGCGCCGGCCATGACCTCAAGGAAATGACCATCCTGCGTTCTGGCCCCGACAGGGGCCGTGCAGCCTTCGCGGGAATCTTCGCGCAATGCTCGAAACTGATGCAGACGATCGCGCGGCATCCAAAGCCAGTGATTGCGCAGGTGCAGGGCATCGCAACAGCGGCCGGCTGCCAATTGGTGGCCAGCTGCGATCTCGCGGTGGCGTCCTCCGCCGCGCAGTTCGCGACCCCCGGCGTCAACATCGGACTGTTCTGCTCGACGCCAATGGTGGCGCTGTCGCGCAACGTATCGCGCAAGCACGCGATGGAGATGCTGCTGACGGGCGACATGATCTCCGCGGAAAAGGCAGTCAAATTTGGAGTCATCAATCATGTCGTGGCGCCCGACGTGCTGGTGCCGGAGACAATGAAACTGGCGGAAGTTGTTGCTTCGAAGCCGCGCAGCACTGTGAAGATCGGCAAGGAAGCGTTTTACCGCCAGCTCGAAATGCCGCTCGCCGAGGCCTATGACTACGCCTCGCGCGTGATGACCGAAAATATGCTGCACGCGGAATCCAGCGAAGGCATTTGCGCCTTCCTCGAAAAACGCGAGCCTAACTGGCCAGAGTAGAATGCCAACCTACTCCGACGACCTCATCAAATCCGTGCTGCGCTCCACCAAGGTGATCGCTATGGTGGGAGCGAGTGGGAACGAGATGCGGCCCTCCTACTTTGCGATGATGTACCTGCTGGCGAAGGGCTACATCATCCACCCGATCAACCCCGGTCTGGCGGGCAAAGAGATTCTCGGCCAGCGCGTCTGTGCTTCACTGAAGGAAGTGCCCGCGCCGGTGGACATGGTCGACATCTTCCGCGCGCCCGAAGCCGCGCCTGGAGTTGTCAAGCAGGCCCTGGAAGAAAAAGACCCCCTCGGCATCAAAACCATCTGGATGCAACTGGGCGTAATCAATGAAGAAGCGGCGCAGATGGCACGGGCAGCCGGCCTTACCGTCATCATGGATCGCTGCCCAAAGATCGAGTACGGCCGCTTTTCCGGCGAGATCGGCTGGATGGGTGTCAACCGAAAGGTGATCGACAACCGCAAGCCGTTGCTGTTCGGCAAAGGCGGCTTACTAAGGCGAGCATAACAGCTCTTCAAAGCAGATGCGGAACACCTATGTCTCTCGCGAGTTGGTTGCGGCAACACACGGGAGCAGACAATGAAAGCCATTTCTATTCTGGCTGCGGCCGGCATGCTGATGTTCGTTGGAAACACGGCCGCCCAAGCCAAAGGCTGCATCAAGGGTGCGTTGGTTGGCGGTGTTGCCGGCCACTTCATGCATCATCACACCCTGTTAGGGGCTGCCGCGGGCTGCATCGTTGGCCATCACATGGCGCACAAGAAAGAAGAGGAGCAGAAAGCGGCGGCGCAAAAGCAGCGGGCCGCCCAGAACGCGCACTGATCCGCTCTGGTTGAGTCGGCGGCAAGCCGCTAAAAGCCGCGCGGCTTCACCCGGAGGCAATCATGGCAGAATACGGTTTTGACACGCGCGCTGTGCATGCAGGCGCGCAGCCCGATCCGGCGACGGGCGCCCGCGCCACGCCAATCTACCAAACCACATCGTTCGTCTTCGAGGATGCGGATCACGCTGCGGCGCTCTTCAATCTGCAGGTCTTCGGCAACATTTATTCGCGCATCATGAATCCCACGAATGCGGTGCTGGAAGAACGCATCGCAGCGCTGGAAGGCGGGCGCTCGGGACTGGCGGTAGCGTCTGGCCACGCCGCGCAGCTGATCGCTTTCCACACCTTGATGCAGCCAGGGATGGAGATCGTGGCGGCGCGCCAGCTCTACGGCGGCTCGGTCAATCAGCTCTCACAAGGCTTCGCGAAATTTGACTGGCACGTGAAATGGGCGGACGCGCGCGATCCGGAATCTTTCCGTGCCGCGCTCTCGGACAGGACCCGCGCGGTGTTCATCGAAAGCATCGCCAATCCAGGCGGTATCGTCACCGACATTGAAGCCATTGCCACGATTGCGCATTCCGCAGGTGTGCCGCTGATCGTCGACAACACCTTTGCCACGCCTTATCTGACGAGGCCTTTCGAATGGGGTGCGGACGTCATCGTTCACTCCGGCACCAAGTTTCTTGGCGGGCACGGCAATTCCATCTGCGGGTTGATCGTGGACAGCGGCAAGTTCGATTGGGGCAGCGGCAAGTTTCCGTCGCTGTCGGAGCCCTGCCCCTCCTATCACGGCATGCGACTGTGGGAGACATTCGGCGACCTCTCCTATGCAATCGCCTGCCGTGTGCTGGGCGTGCGCGATCTTGGACCCGCGCTTTCCCCCATGAATGCTTTTCTTGTGATTCAAGGAATTGAAACTTTGCCGTTGCGAATGCAGCGCCACTGCGACAATGCGCTGGCGGTGGCACGATGGCTCAAGCGGCATCCGAAAGTGGCATGGGTGAACTATGCCGGACTGGAAGACGACGCCTGCTTTGCCCTGCACCGCCGCTATTGCTCGAAAGGCGCCGGAGCCGTCTTCACCTTCGGTTTGGCGGGGGGCTACGATGCCGGCATGAAGCTGGTGAACTCGGTGAAGCTGTTCAGCCATCTCGCCAATGTTGGGGATGTGCGCAGCCTGATCATCCACCCCGCTTCGACCACGCACCGCCAGCTCGAGCCGGAGCAGCGTGCGCTCGCCGGAGCGGGCGACGACGTGGTGCGCCTGTCCGTGGGCATCGAAACCGTCGACGACATCATCGCTGATCTCGATCAGGCGCTTGCCGCATAAAGTGGAACGGAACGATCCTGCCTGCCGTTCACCGTAGGCGGGTTCGGGGCACATCCAAGTCATGGCAAACGGTATTCGGGTCAGGGAGGGCCTGCCGTATCCCTTTGGCGCAACATGGGACGGCAAAGGCACCAACTTCGCACTGTTCTCGGCCAACGCGACAAAGATGGAGGTTTGTATTTTCGATTCCAGCGGCGAGAAGGAAATCGAGCGCATAGAACTGCCGGAATACACGAATCAGATTTTCCACGGCCATCTGCCGGATGTCGGGCCCGCTACCTTCTACGGCTATCGCGTACATGGGCCGTACGAGCCGGCGGCAGGCCACCGTTTCAATCCCAACAAACTGGTGCTCGATCCTTATGCGCGCGCGCACGCTGGCCAGCTCAACTGGAATCCCGCGGTGTTCGGCTACAATATGGAATCGGGCGACGATCTTACCTTCGACGAGCGCGACAGCGCGCCCTTCATGCCGCGCTGCGTGGTGGTCGATCCGAATTTCCCGTGGCATGAGGCGCGACAAAGCCGCTCGGTCCCATGGGACCGCATCATCATCTACGAAACGCACGTCAAAGGGTTCACCAAGCTCCATCCGGAATTGCCGGATCACTTGCGCGGCACCTATGCGGGTTTCGGCGCGCCGCAAGTGATCCAATACATCAAGTCGCTTGGCGTCACCTCAGTTGAGCTGCTTCCGATCCATACCTTCGTCGACGATAGTTATTTGCTGGACAAAGGCCTGCGGAACTACTGGGGTTACAACACGATTGGGTTCTTTGCACCCGATCCGCGCTACGCCGCCGACATTCCGAACTCCTTGCGCGAGTTCAAGGAGATGGTGGCACGTTTCCACGAAGCCGGTCTCGAGGTGATCCTTGATGTCGTCTACAACCACACCGCCGAAGGCAATGAGCGCGGTCCCACGTTATCGTTCAAAGGCATCGACAACGCGAACTACTACCGGCTGATGCCGGATCAGCCACGCCACTACATCAACGATACGGGTACCGGAAACACGGTGAACCTCAGCCACCCGCGGGTGATCCAGATGGTGATGGACAGCCTTCGCTACTGGGTGGAGGAGATGCGTATTGATGGCTTCCGCTTCGACCTGGGGACTATTCTTGCGCGGGAGCATTCCGGCTTCGACGAGCAGAGTGGATTTCTGAAAGCGGTGTGCCAGGATTCCGTGATCAGCACGGTGAAGCTAATCGCCGAGCCTTGGGATTGCGGGCCCGGGGGATACCAGGTGGGCGGGTTCCCACCTGGATGGGCGGAGTGGAACGACAAGTTCCGCGACACGGTGCGGGACTTCTGGCGCGAGCAGGCACCGGCCCATGCGCTGGCGCCACGTCTCTGCGCATCAGCGGAAATCTTCAACCGCGCCGGCCGGCTGCCCTGGGCATCCATCAACTTCGTTACGGCGCATGATGGTTTCACGTTGAACGATCTAGTCAGCTACAACGACAAACACAACGAAGCGAACGGCGAAAACAACCAGGATGGCCATTCCGATAATCGCTCATGGAACTGCGGTTTCGAAGGCCCCACAGACGATGAAGACATTAATGTCCTGCGCGAGCGCCAGATGCGCAACATCCTGGCGACGCTCCTGCTTTCCCAAGGCACGCCCATGCTTCTGGGCGGGGACGAGTTCGGCCGTACGCAGAACGGCAACAACAATGCGTATTGCCAGGATAATGAGATCAGCTGGTTCAACTGGGACAAGAAAGAGAAGGGTGAAGGACTGATCCGTTTCACGCGCAAGCTGGTCGCGCTTCGTGAGGAATACCCAATACTGCGCCGCACCAGATTTTTCACGGGTGAGTACAACGAAGAACTGGGCGTGAAGGACGTGACGTGGATCAATGCCACCGGCAGCGAGATGAACTCTGAGGAGTGGCAGGACGACAATATGAAGTGCTTCGGCATGCTGATGGATGGCCGGGCTCAGACGACCGGCATTCGTAGGCGGGGACAGAACGCGACGCTGCTGATGGTTCTCAACGGATACCACGATCTGGTAAACTTTACTCTGCCAGAATGCGCCGGCGGCAGGTACTGGCAGTTGCTTAACGATACGAACTTGCCGGAAGATAAGAAGCAGAAGCCGTTTTCTTTCGGTGAGAGGTATGAGGTGAGCGGCCGCTCGCTGCTGCTGTTTCTGCTGGAAGCTGCCGCAGACCTCCTTCACGCAAATTAGACTCGCAATCCCGCCACGCCGCCTGTAATGTCCCGCCGCTTTCCAACGAGGGGTGGTGGTATGTCGGGCCGTAATCTGGCTTTTGCAGCAATTTCCTTATGTCTGATGGCGGGTGCGGCGAACGCCGGCACGATCGTCAATCTCAAAAGCCAAGCCCCGGAGGGAATCGACATCTCATTTCAGCTGACGGATGGCCGCGTGCTCGGTCAATCGTTCACTGAGACGCATTGGTACATTCTGACGCCGGATGCGAACGGCAGTTACGTAAACGGTACCTGGACCCGTGCGGCCGATCTGCCGTCTGACTATGGTCCATACGCATTTGCCGCATCCGTTCTTGCTGACGGGCGAGTGATCGTCCAAGGGGGCGAATACAATTTTGGCAACTTCGACCTGACGAATAAGGGTGAAGTGTACGACCCGCAGAAGAATACCTGGACGAAGCTGAAAGCGCCGTTCCCATACATCGGCGATTCTGGGGCGGGTGTTTTGGCCGACGGTCGCTACTTCGTGCTGAATAAACTCAACAAGAAGATGGCTGCGCTTGATCCGACAACAATGACCTGGACGATTCTACCGACCAAAGGGAAGAACGATTTCAATTCCGAGGAAGGCCCGGTCCTCTTGCCCGACGGCAGCCTGCTCGTTGTGGATGTGAAGGACGATCCCCATACAGAGCGCTATTTCCTGGAGGATGGTACCTGGCACAACGCCGGCAAGACTCCGCAGACCTTGAAGAGCCCGCCGTGCTGCTCTTGTCAGCACTACGGCAAAAAGCAGAAATGTTACTATCCGCCCGGTGAAACCGGTCCCGCCATCTTGCGGCCCGACGGGACGGTTTTTGCCACCGGTGCTTGTCCTAACGGCGAGCCTTGCGGCGGTACAGATCACGGGCACACGGCAGTCTATAGTGTCGCGAAGAACAGCTGGACAGCCGGTCCAGACTTTCCCAATGGCGATGATGCTGGCGACAACTTTGCGTCGTTACTTCCAAGCGGAAATGTGCTCGTCGCGGGAAATAGCGGAAGCGCTTACGAATTTGATGGCAAAAACCTGAACAAGCAGTCCGCTTGCATCTGCGGTGAGAGCTTGATGATTCTACCCAGCGGCGAGGTTCTCCTCGGCGGCGACGCTGTGTATCAGGCGAGTGGTACCTATAACTCCGCGTGGCAGCCGACGATTAGCAACGCCCCGGCGTCTGTGAATCGCGGCTCGACCTATCCGATCTCAGGGACGCAGTTTAATGGTCTGTCCCAAGCCAACGGTTTTGGCGATGAGTTGATGACCTACACCAACTACCCGTTGGTCCGGATCACCAACAAGTCGAGTGGTCACGTATTCTACGCGCGGACTCATGACCACAGCAGCATGGGCGTTGCAACCGGCAACAACACGGTTTCCACGAATTTCGATGTTCCGTCGAACATGGAAACCGGCGCAAGCAAGCTTGTTGTGGTTGCGAACGGGATTCCGTCGAATCCGGTTTCAATTAACGTGAACTGAGGGATCGGGGCGCCGTCTCTTCGACGGCGCCTCTCTTTTCGAAGGGGAGATGAAAATGGGTCGCATGATCAAATTCGCGCTCGTGGCGCTAACAGCGATCTTCTTGGCGTCGAATGCGGCCATCGCTCGAAGCACTGGCAATTGCCCGCGGCCAAACCCGGGCAGCGAGGTGACTCCTCCTCCAGACCTGTACAGCAGCAACGGCGTCCTCAACGTCTCTCTAAATTACTACGCCGAAGTCGACGATCAGGGCCTGAATCTCTTCTGTTTCTCCACGCCAGACGGTCTGGAATCGCCCACCCTGCACGCCAATCCCGGCGACACGATCACCATCACGCTGACCAACACCTTATCCAAGGCGCCCGTTGAACACGTCCTCCCCGCTTCGAAGGCGTCGAAGATCTGCGCCTCCAACGAAATGACGGATTCGTCGGTGAACATGCATTTTCATGGTCTCAACACTTCCCCACGCTGTCACAGCGATGAAGTGATCCACACCCTGGTCAACTCCGGTCAAACCTTCACCTACCGAATCAAGATACCTGCGAACGAGCCGCCGGGCCTTTATTGGTACCATCCGCATGTCCACGGCATTGCCTCGCCCACCGTTCAGGGGGGCGCAACAGGTGCCATTGTCGTGGAAGGCATCGAGAACATACAGCCGGCTGTGCAGGGCCTGCCGCAGCGCGTTCTTCTCCTGCGCGATCAACCGATCCCATTCCGCCCCACGCAGTCATCCGACACCCCCTTCTGGGATCTATCGATGAACTACGTGCCGGTGACCTACCCCAAGTACACTCCGGCCATCATCAAGATGCAGACGGGCAAGCCGGAATTCTGGCGCGTCGCCAATGCATCGGCGAATTCCATTCTGGATCTGCAGGTCAAGTACGACGGCAAAGCGCAACCTTTGCAAATTGTAGCGCTTGATGGCGTGCCGACCGGCTCGCAGGATGGCAAACGTCAGGGAATTATCATTACTCGCAAAGATCTTTTTCTTCCTCCGGCCAGCCGCGGGGAATTCATTATCAAGGCGCCTGACAGCACTGTGAAAACAGCGGAAGTCATAACGAACTATATCGACAGCGGCCCGTCGGGAGACTTCCTGCCGGCGCGACGCGTGGCCGTGATCCAACGCTCGGGTTCCGCACCAAAGCTGGTGAAGGTGCCGGTTGCCAATGCGGCACCGCATCGCCAGCGGTTTGAATACCTGGCGGACCTCAAGCCGACCGCAAAGCGGAAACTCTTTTTCTACGAAGTTTTCATCGAGCCTGGTCAGCCGCCGAAGAAGAAGCGGATCAAATCACCCGATAACGACAGGCATATGCAATTCTACATCACCGAAGATGGTCATGTGAATCACATTTTCGACCCCAACAATCCCCCCGATATCACCACGACCAAAGGGGCCATCGAAGACTGGACGATCGAAAATCGTACCGACGAGATGCACATTTTCCACATGCATCAAATTCACTTCCTCCTGCTGGAAGTGAACGGAGTTCCGGTTCCGAAGCGGCAACAACAATTCTACGACACGTTCCCCGTCGATTACTGGGACGACGTCAGCGAGACGTATCCAAGCATCAAGGTACGCATGGATTTCCGTGGCGCTGTCGTAGGTGATTTCGTTTATCACTGCCATATCCTCGATCATGAGGATTTCGGCATGATGGCGATCATTCGCGTGTTGCCGCCGGGAGCGAAATCGAAATCCCAACATCCCCCGCTCCGGCAGGCGTCGAGAGCGGTTCCGGGCGTCAGGCGACCGGGCTAGCGGCTTCCATCAGCAAGAAGATCGTTCCACTTGCGATGCCGCCGCAGCCATGCGCGGGCGTACCCGCACAGCGGCATGATTGTAAGTCGATGTTGGCGCGCATGCGATGCGATTCCGTGCATTAAGCGTTCGGCCGTGCCTTTACCCCTGAGGGGCACTGGCGCTTCGACATGCAGGATCGCAAGCTCGCTGCCGTTGCAGCGATAATCGGCGAAGGCGGTCAGTTCGTGTTCCGTAAGCTCAAAGCGCTGCCGCTCAACATTGTTTCGGAAACCAGCGATGTCGGGCATGAACACCCTCCTCCGTCTGAACGCCCGATCAGGAAGAGCGGTCCCGAGGATCGCGTGCCATCCACGGCAGCATCAGCCCGATTGGAATGATCCAGGAGATGCCCGCGATCGCGTAATATACGAATTTCATGACTATGCCGGCGTGGGGCAGGATTCGGAGGCCGACGCTCCATCCGAGCAGGATGTAAATAGGCAACCACGCAAGGATTACCGCTAGGCCGATCAGCTTCTTGGTTCGGGGACGAAGCATTGCGCTGTTTGCCAAATTTCTTTCACGGTTCTCCGTCAGTGGCGATTGCTGCAAGCGGTCAGAACCGGGAGGCGGTGAGCTGCGTGTCAGCAAGGCGCCAGACGGAGGCGAATTCCTTGCGCACC
The DNA here is from genome assembly GCA_045810735.1 of Alphaproteobacteria bacterium. Lineage (GTDB taxonomy): Bacteria > Pseudomonadota > Alphaproteobacteria > Micropepsales > Micropepsaceae > Rhizomicrobium. The sequence continues at coordinate 12,203 of JBJMVL010000014.1, read as the reverse complement.
TCCGCCGCCTGCTTCGTCTTTCCTTGCGCGCGCAACGCCTGCGCAAGTCCAAAGAGCGCCCATCCATCGAGTCGATGATCTTTCAGACTTTCTCGATAGATTGCCTCCGCCTCTGCGGGACGATGCGCCGCCACTAACGCAGCCCCGTAAATATGACTCACTGGCTGGTACCAATAATCCGGTTCAGTATACGGCAGCGTGTTGTAGAGATCGTTGGCTTCCTTGAAATGCTGGAGCGCAGCGTGCGTGTTGCCGCGCAGTCGCGCCAGCTCACCATCCAGCAAGGCTAATCCCAGCTGCGCTATCTTGGTGCCTGGAACACCGAACGCATCGATGTCGTGGAATTCCGTTTTGGCGATCATCGCGGCGAGCATGGCGCGTTCCTGCGCGGCGCGCTTGAACTGGCGCTTGTTGGCGTAGGCAAAACCACGTCCGTAATGCGAAACGGCGATGTCCATTTTCAGGTTTTCCGGCGGCAGCGGTTCAGCAAGCGCCTTGTCCCATTTGCCGAAGCGAACATCGGTGACGATCGGCACCAGCAGATAAAGTTGAACCGGTGGTATCGCTGCAGCCACCGGCGCGCCTGCAGCGGCGGCCTTTTGCAGCCTCTGTGCCGCGTCCTCGGCTGCTCGATAGCGGCCCAACATCTCCGAAGAGGTCCACAGGAAGTGAAGGTTGTGCGAATAATAGGCCAGCGGATAGAAGCCCTGTGCCTTACAGGCGGCGATGTATTCCTCGTCTTTTTGGGCAGCCAGCGCGTTCGCCTTCACCGCATCTTCGTAGCGGCCGACACGGAAATAGATATGCGACGGCATATGCACGACGTGTCCTGCCGCCGGCATCAGGCCTTGTAGCCGGTCGGCCGCCGCCTCCGCTCTCTCAGGCGTGCTGGTTGCTTCAACCGCGTGTAGATACAGGTGCAACGCGCCAGGCTGCGTTGGCTCCCGTCGCAGAATCGCTTCGAGCGTCGCCACGATATCGCCGCCGTGTCCTTTCGGTGTCTGATGATCGGCTTGCCAGTAATCCCAAGGTTGTGTGTCCATCATCGCTTCGGCATAGAACACGCCGGCATCGGTATCGGATGGAAATGCGCGCCACAGATTGCCCATGCCTTGCGCGAAGGCTTCGTCAAGCTTGGCGCGATCAGCCTTGGGATCCGGCGAATAGCGCGCGGACAGCACTTCGATCCAGCCACGCTCTTCCGGTGACGCGTGCCCTTCCAGTGCCCTTGCCTTCTGCAGTGCGTCCCACGCGGGCGCCACGGCATCCTGTTGCATGGGCAAGTTGATGTTCGGGCCGAGGGCAACACCAACGCCCCACCAGCACATCGCGCAATTCGGGTCCAGGCGTGCGGCTTCGCGGAACGAGCGAATTGCCTCGGCATGGTTGAACGCGAACAGCAGCCTGACGCCCTGATCGAAGAATGCCTGTGTCTGCGGATTGCTGGTGGTTATCAGATGATGGTGACCCCCGTATCCCGCCAGAACCGGCGCGCCCGGTTTGTTGGCATCCGGATAAACGGCCGGCATCGGTGGCAGTGTCATCCGCATATTCATCTCGCCGGCGTTCATTCCGGACGCGGCATGCGCCGCCTCCTGATCATCGGCGGCATGTGACAATGTGAACAAAGCCGATGCGCCCAGCAGTGCGGCGGCCAATCCCAGCGCTTTCATGAGAATCCTCCCCGAACCGGGCGACAGCATGAAACCATTGCCGCGTCTGCTCAACCCCGCTCTGCCGCATGGACGCTTCCCCGCGAGGCCGCTATCAGCACGACATGACCGTTGAGATCGCCGCCGACCCCGCCATTTCCCCTCAGCGGCGCGGGGTAGGCTGGTGGCTTATTATCGTCGCGACACTCGTTGCGGCGATGGTGATCATTGGTGGTCTTACGCGCCTGACCGGTTCCGGCCTCTCGATTACAGAGTGGCGGCCTGTCACCGGAATTCTGCCGCCCTCGACTGACCTCGGCTGGCAGCAGGAGTTCGGAAAATACCAGCGTATTCCGCAGTACCGGCTTGAAAACCGTGGCATGACGCTTGGGCAGTTCAAATCCATCTACTGGTGGGAATGGACGCACCGTGTACTTGGCCGCCTTATTGGCGCGGTGTTTCTGCTGCCATTCGTGTTCTTTGCATGGACGGGAGCCATCGAACGAAAAGCGATCCCTCGAATGCTGACGCTGTTCGCCCTTGGAGGGCTGCAGGGTCTCATAGGGTGGTGGATGGTTCAGAGCGGACTGGAGACGCGCGTTTCCGTTTCTCAATACCGGCTCGCGATTCATCTTGGTGCTGCGCTTCTGTTATTCGCCGCCGTGTTTTGGACGGCGCTGGAATATCTCCACGCATCTTTACAGCACGACACAGGTCATCCGCGGTATCGTGGCGTCGCTTTTGCCGCTCTCGTATATCTGCAAATGCTGCTGGGCGCCCTTGTTGCCGGTCTGCACGCCGGATTGATCTATAACACCTGGCCCACGATGAACGGCCGTGCCCTGCCCGAGGATCCCTTCTTCTCCACCCCGTGGTGGAGCAATTTCTTCGAGAACCCTGGGCTCGCGCAATTCGATCACCGTTTGGGGGCATATGCTGTCGCGGCTTCAGCCCTCGCGCTGTGGTGGATTGCGGTGCGCGAAAACCTGAAGGGGCCGACGCGCCTCAGCGTTTATGCGATCGCTTTCATCGTAACAATTCAAATCGCCCTTGGGATCGAAGCCTTACTCAACCGAGTTCCGCTGGTCCTTTCTGCCCTGCACCAAGTTACGGCACTTACGCTTTTTGCCGCCGCCCTCTGGCATGCATTTGACCTTCACTGCTTGACTTCCAATTGCACGAAAAGGACAGGCTCTCCTGAAAAAAAAACGCTTCATGATGCGTGATATAATTCGAAGGAGTGCTGCCGTTCGGCTGCGCCGCACATTCGCCGTCCAGCTATTATCCCAATCCGCCAGGTGCTTTCGCGCAGGCGGCCGGCGCTTTCTTTGCCAGACAGAGAATGTGCTACAGAGCGTGTGACGCTGGAGTGGACGTTGAGCAAAGTACCGTCCCAAGTCGGAGAACCTGCGGCCGACAATTTTGCCATTGCGGCGGCGGAGTTGAACGTGCAGCGGCCCATCCGCGCGCGGCTGCGGCAGCTGGTGCAGCGTTTTCAAGGCGCTTCGCCAGAGTGGGTGGAACATGAGCTTCGATCATATCTCGCGAACAATGCTGACGACCCGGATGCGCTCGCGTTTCTGGCATACGCAATCCTCGGCAGGGGCCGGCCAAAGGAAGCGGCAACGCTGCTCGCCCGCGCACTCGAGCTGGCGCCGGATTTTGCGGCCGCCCGTTTCAACTATGCGGAGCTGCTGTTCAGTCTGAATCGTTTCGACGCGGCACTGGCCGAGGCCGATTGCCTGCTCGCGCAGGACGACCGCAACCCGCTATTTCGACAGTTAAAAGCAAAGGTGCGCGAAAGTTTGGGCGACGTGGAGCAGGCGCGGGCGATCGTCGAACAACTTGCCCATGAGAATCCTGCGCGCGCGGACTCCTGGATGACCTACGGACACGCTCTACGAGCGGGCGGGAAACAGGACCAAGCGATCGCTGCTTACCGCAAGGCGATTGAACTCAAGCCAACGCTTGGCGTCGCCTATAACAATCTCGCACACCTGAAGACGTTTCGCTTCCGCGCTGCCGAGATCGCCGGTATGGAGAAGGTGCTCAAACGATCCGATCTCACGCCGGACGATCGCATCAATCTGCAGTTCGCGCTTGCCAAGGGTTACGAGGATGGTGGCGACTATGCCCGGGCGTTTGAATTCTACGCAAAGGCCAATGCGGTGGCGCGGCTGCGCTTTGTCTATGATGCCGAGGCGATCACGGCCGGCACCAGCCGCACCAAGGCCGCGTTCACGCGTGAATTTCTTCACGCCCGCGCCGGTGTGGGCTGCTCAGCGGCAGACCCCATTTTCATTCTCGGACGCCATCGTTCCGGCTCGACGCTGATCGAGCAGATTCTCGCCAGTCATTCCGCCATCGAAGGCACTGCCGAATTGCCCTACATCCCGGATATCGTTGGCGAGATTGCTGACGTGGAGGGCCCTGCCGGGGGGGCCCAATACTTCGAAAATTTGGCGAAGCTTTCGGGGGAAGCACTCGCGCATTTCGGCGAGCGGTATCTGGAACGCGCACGCCTGCACCGCAAGACCGCTCGGGCATTCTTTATCGACAAGGATCCCGGCAATCTTTTTCACGTGGGCTTGATCGCGCTGATTCTGCCCAACGCCAAGATCATCGACGCTCGCCGCAATCCCGCGGCCGCATGCTGGTCGCAGTTTACGGTCCAATTCAAAATGACCAATTTGCGGTTGACGGAATTCGCCCGTGCCTGGCGCGACTATGCCGAACTGATGGCGCATTTCGATGCCGTGCTGCCGGGCAAAATTCACCGGGTGATCTATGAAGATCTGGTCATGGACACCGAAACCGAAGTGCGGCGGCTGCTCGACTATCTCGGCCTGCCGTTCGAGGAGGGTTGCCTACGGTTCTACGAGACGAAGCGTGCGGTGCTGACCCCAAGCTCCGAACAGGTGCGCCGACCGATTAGCCGGGAGGCGGTGGACCACTGGCGACATTTCGAGCCGTGGCTCGGCCCTATGCTGCAAACCCTGGGTTCGGTTTTCACGAATTATCCGGAAGTGCCGAACGAATTGCGCTGATTGGGCTAGCTCAGAGCGGCACTTCGATCAGGTTCGGCTCACCGGATTCGAATCCACGTCGCAGCGCGGAGGCAAACTCGTCGGTGGTTGCGACGCGCGTCGCAGGCACCCCCAAACCGTTTGCGAGCGCCACCCAATCGATCTCCGGCCTGTTGAGGTCGAGAAGCTCCAGTGCCTTCGGACCGGCGTTAATCCCGTGATTGGCCAATTCGCCCTTGAGGATTGCGTAAGCGCGGTTCGCGAAAATGACGGTGGTAATCTTCAGGCCCTCGCGTGCTGCCGTCCACAGCGCCTGCAGGGTATACATGCCGCTCCCATCCGCTTCGAGGCACAGCACCGGGCGCTCGGGACACGCGATTGCCGCACCCACTGCCAAGGGCAGGCCAATCCCGATAGAGCCCCCCGTATTCACCAGCCAATCATGTGGCGGCGCTCCGGCCGTCGCCGCCATCATGCCGCGGCCGGAGGTGATGGACTCGTCGACTACAATGGCGTTTTCGGGCAGCAGCGCGCCGACGGAAGCAGCAATTCTGTCTAAGGTTATTTCTCCGCTTGGCATCATAACCTGCTGGCGCAGCTGTATCTTCTGCAATGCGCCTACTCCAACTTCCTCGACCACAAGTCGAAGGGCTGCAGCGCCGTTTTCCTCCGGCGTAGCCAGCGTGAAGACCTCCGTTCCATTCGCCGTCAGGATGCTCGGCTTTTCGGGATGACCGAAGAACGATACCGGAGGCGGCGCGCCGACGAGCACAATCTGCTCGAATTGGGCAAGCTGCGCGATGGCTTGTTCTGTGAGATAGGCAATACGCTCAACAGACGGACGCCCTGCCCCGCGCTCCAGACGCGTGAACGCGAACGGCACTAACAGTTTCGCTCCTGTTGCCTTCGCGATTTGGCCAGCGGCGGTTAACGGCGCTCCCCCCGGTATACTTGCCCCGAGGATCAATGCGGTCCGGCGGCCATTCCGGAGCAGCTGCGCGGCCTGCTGAACCTTTCCGATGAATGGAAGCGGGGCTGCGGGGACTTCCGGCGAAGCTGCGACCGCCCCGCCTTCAGCCCAAGCCGTATTTGCAGGCACAATCAACGTGGCGATCCGTCCCGGCGCCTTTCGTGCATTGGCAATCGCTTCGGCACAGTCAGGTCCAACCTCGGCGGCCGAAGCCGACGTCCTCAGCCACGCGGAAAGGGGCCGTGCCAGCCCCTCAACATCGGACGCCAAGGGCGTCTCGTATTGGCAGTGAAAGGTCGCGTGATCGCCGACGATGTTGATTAACGGGACATGCGCGCGGCACGCATTGTGCAGGTTCGCCAAGGCGTTCGACAGGCCTGGACCCAGATGAAGCAAGGTGCTTGCCGGCTTTCCAGCCATCCGCGCGTAGCCGTCAGCCGCCCCCGAGGCTACGCCCTCGAACAGGCATGGCACACCGCGCATTTCCGGGATGCGGTCGAGTGCGGACACAACGTGAATTTCGGACGTGCCCGGATTCATGAAGCAGGTATCGACGCCTCCCGCCACCAAGGTGCGGACAAGGCTCTCCGCGCCGTTCACCGCGACATCCTCATCTTTATCCCCTCCGATCAGCGCCGAGGCGTGTGACGATCATGCGCGACGAAACGCTTTCCATCCATGCCGGGTATGAGACTGATCCAGTTACCAAATCGGTAGCCGTACCGATCTATCAGACTGTCGCATACGAATTCGACAGCGCCGATCACGGGGCAGCGCTTTTCAATCTGGACGTTCCGGGGAATATTTACACCCGCCTCGGCAACCCAACCACATCCGTGCTCGAGAAACGCATTGCGGCGCTTGAGGACGGGCACGACGCGCTGTGTGTCGCCTCCGGCATGGCGGCCATCCATTATGCGATCGCCAATATTGCTGAAATCGGGACCAACATCGTCTCCACGCCCCACCTCTACGGCGCGACCTACACCCTGTTCGAGCATGTGCTTCGCCGCCAAGGCGTGGATGTCCGGTTCGCCGCCAGCCAAGGCACAGACAATATCCAATCCCTCATCGATGAGAACACCCGCGCAATCTATTGCGAAAGCATCGGCAACCCCGGCGGCGACATCGCCGACATCGAGATGCTCGCGGAGTGCGCCCATCGCCACGGCGTTCCGCTGATCGTCGATAACACCATCGCCACGCCTATACTTCTCAAGCCCATCCAGTTCGGTGCCGATATTGTTGTGCATTCGCTTACCAAGTTCGTGGGCGGGCACGGCACGACGATGGGGGGCGCCATCGTGGACAGCGGCAACTTCCCCTGGGCGAAGCATCCTGAACGGTTCCCGATGCTGACCGGCCCCGAAGCCGCCTACCACAAAGTGGTATACACCGAGCAGTACGGACGCAGCGCATATGTGGCGCGATGCCGAACCGTCTGCCAGCGCAACACAGGCGCGGTGCTGCCGCCTCTCAGCGCCTTCCTATTGCTGCAGGGGATCGAGACGTTGGCGCTCCGCGTCGAACGCCACCTCGAGAACACTGCCAAAGTCGCAGATTATCTTTCGCGCCATCCTCAGGTCGCGTGGTGCGAATCCATCGGGCGACCAGAAACCGCCAGCCATGTATTGGCGAAGAAATACCTCAAGAGCAAAGGCGGCCCATTTCTTACCTTCGGAGTCAAAGGCGGCTTTGACGAAGGCAAACGTTTCTATGACGCGCTAAAGCTATTTAAGCGGCTGGTGAATATTGGCGACACCAAATCGCTCGCCTGTCATCCCGCGTCCACGACGCACCGCCAGCTGACGCCTGAAGAACTCGCGCGCGTCGGGGTAAAGGCCGAGATGATTCGGCTGTGCATCGGCATCGAGCACATCGATGACATCTTGGCCGATCTCGACCAGGCGCTGCGTGCGACGGACGCCGAGGCGCGTGTGCATGCGATTGAAATTCGGACGCCGATGTTGCGCGTCGCAGCCTCCCGCAGGTAACGCATGGCGATCGGCACCCACGTCGTCGACTTCCCCCAACCAACATGGGTCGCGCCCCACCCGCGCGACGTCCTGCACATCGGGCTCGTCAACAACATGGCCGACGGCGCGCTCGAGCAGACAGAACGGCAATTCTTTCAGCTGATTAGTGGCGCCGGGGCTGCCTTCCGCATCCGCTGGCATCTCTTCTCGCTGGGCAGTATTGCGCGGGGCGAGGCCGCGCGGCTTCATCTAATGCACGAAAACTATCGCGAACTCCGCGAGATTTATGCGGCCAAACTGGACGGCGTCATCGTCACGGGTACCGAGCCGGGGCAGCAAGATCTAAGGCAGGAAACATACTGGCCGGAACTCAGCGAGCTGCTCGACTGGATTGGCCAAGAGGGACCGCCCGCCATCTTATCATGCCTCGCCGCGCACGCCGCTGTGCTCCGCTATGACGGCATCGAACGGCGCCGCCTGATGCACAAGCGTTGCGGGACATTCGATCATATCGTTGCTGACAGGCATCCACTCACGAATGAATTGACCGGGACGCTGAAGGTGCCCCATTCGCGGTGGAACGAGGCACCCCCGGATGCGCTAGAAGAGGCCGGCTACCAAGTCCTGACTTATGCGCCAGAGGCCGGCGCCGATCTCTTCGTGAAGCAGCGACGCAATCTGCTGATGTTCCTTCAGGGCCATCCCGAGTACGACCACGATACGTTGGCCCGTGAATACCGCCGCGATGTGCGCCGTTATCTATCCGGTATCGCGAACGACTACCCTGCTCTACCGCAATATTACTTCAGGCAAGACGAAGCGGACGCGTTCGAGCTTTTCCGCAAGCGCGCTCTGGAAACACGGAATGAGGCACTGCTCGCGGAATTCCCAGCAATTGCTGCAGACAATCGCAATCGCCGGACTTCGGCGCTGCAGCCCGTGTTCTCGATGTGGCTCTGCCTCCTGAAAGAATTGGCAGAGAAGTGGCATGGGGCGGCACCGGCGCGTATCGCAAAAACGAGTTGGCAGCTATGACGGCGTTGGCGCTGGATCTTTCCCGAACGCAAGCCACGCCCCAACATCTCCTGGATACGGTGAGCGGGATTTGGCAGCGCGTGCTGAGGGCGCCGGATTTGGCGCCGGAAAGCAATTTCTTCGAACTGGGAGGCGACTCGCTGCTGGCGATTACGCTCTTCCTCGAAATAGAGCGCGAAACCGGCCGCCACCTGCCAATCACGATGATTTATGAAGCCCAAACGGTTGCCGAACAGGCTGCGCTGCTGGGCGATGAAGCGGCGCCAGAGTTCTCGCCGCTTGTGCTTCTGAAGCGGGGTAATGGCGATCCGCCGTTCTTTATTTTTCACGGCGTTGGCGGCACGGTTGTAGAGTTCGCCGCTCTCGGCAAGCTGATCGATATTCCCGGCGAAGTTTACGCCGTTCAGGCGCAGGGAATCGACGGTACACAGCCGCCGTTGGAAAGCGTCGAGAGCATGGCTCGGCTTTACTGCAACGCGATCCGCGCCAAGCAGCCTCGCGGGCCTTATTGGCTGTGCGGCTATTCCTTTGGCGGGCTACTCGCAATCGAAGTGGCGAGGCTCCTGAAGAAAATGGGCGGGGATATCGCGCTTCTCGTCATGATCGACTCCTATGCACATCCGGTTACCTGGCCCAAAAAGTCACGGCTGAAATTGCGCCTGCGCAGGCTCGTAGGTCAGGTCGCCGATGCCGCAAGTCATCCCGCGCAGACTAGCACCGCCCTGCTCTCGCTCCTCCGGGGGCATGGCAAACTCGCGAGCGGAGCAGCCGAGAAAGCGATGCGGAAACGGGAATGGCTGCGAGACCACCGTCCCGATCTGCCGGTCTCGCTACTGCAGACGCGACTTGCGGCCGACAAAGCACTCTACGCATACGAACCTCGTTACTACGCGGGAGATGTCGTGTTTCTGAAGGCGCGCTGGCCAGACCGGCATTTTCCAGACGATCCGGAACACGTGTGGCGGCGACTCGTGCGAAAGCTGGAGATGCACGTCTCGCCTGGCTCGCACCGGACGATCATCAACGAACATGCGCCGAACGTCGCTGCTCGGATCAACGCGTCGATTCGGAAAGCGCGCGCGGATCTCATGCACAACGAAGAGCATCCCTAGTGTCGAGTGCCCCCCTCTCTGAGGTGCTTGGGCCGGAACCGGCCCGTGTCGAAGACGTCCTCACGCGCTGGGCAGCTGTGGCAAGCGGGCGGTTGGCCATCGTTGAAGATCACCGGCAGTGGACCTTCGGAGAGTTGCAGACCGCAGTGCAGCACGCCACGCGCTGCCTGACCGAGGCGAAAATCCGGTCAGGCGACCGTGTCGTTCTGGTTTGCGAGAACTCTTGCGGTGCCGTAGCCCTTTACTTCGCTTGCACAACTTTGGGCGCGTGGCCGGTGATCGTTCATGCCTCCCTTTCCGAGCGCGAAATCGACGAGGTGGCGGCTCATTCTGATGCGCGCCGGATGATCTTCGCGATAAGCACCTCGGTACGGGCGAGGACCCACAGCGCCCGCTGCAAAGCAACAATTCACCACGTCGGTGGAATAGGTCAGATTGGCCTTGGACCTTTGAACGAGCACGCTGTGCCGGAGTTGCAGGAAGACGATCCGGGCGACGGCGTAGCAGCGGTGATCTACACGACCGGCACGACCGGCTGCCCCAAAGGTGTGATGCTCACGCATCGCAATCTGCTCTTCGTCGCTGGTGCCACCTCGGACGCCCGCCGGCTTGGCCCCGAAGATCGGGTTTATGCGGTTCTGCCGATCTCCCACAGTCTTGGTCTTGCGGGCGTATTGCTGGGATCGCTCCTGCGGGGCGCAACCATCCGCATTCCGCCGCGCTTTGACCCGCAGCATGTCGTGAGAGCGCTGGCGCACGAGCAGATCAGCGTCATGATTGGGACGCCATCGATGTTCGCCATTATTGCGCAGTTCGCGCAACGCAAAGGCAAGGTGCCGATCTTGGCGCCGGCATTGCGTCTGATTTCCTCCGCAGGCGCTCCGCTCGATTCCGGTACGAAAATGGCTGCCGAGGCCGCCTTCGCGCTGCCCCTGCACAATGGTTATGGAATCACCGAATGCGGGCCGAGTCTCACGCTGACTCTGATCGATGCACCGCCCACCGACTGCTCCATCGGCCACTTGCTGCCGGGTGTCGAAGCCAGGCTAACCGTAGCCGCAGACGAGAGCAGCGGTGAATTGTGGGTGCGCACCCCGGGCTTCATGAAAGGCTACTACAAAGCGCCGGACGAGACTCGGAACGTCATAGATTCCGAACGGTGGTTCCGGACTGGAGATCTCGCGCGCAGAGACGTAAACGGGAATTACTTCATCATCGGTCGCGCAAAGGAGCTGATCATACGGTTCGGATTCAATGTCCATCCCGCCGAAATCGAAGCCGCCTTGAATGAGCATCCGTCGGTGTTTCGTTGCGCGGTTGTAGGTCGTGCCTCAGGCGATACGGAAGATATCGTCGCCTTCGTCCAGCTGGCGGACGGGACCGCAGCAACAGCCTGCCAATTATCGGATCACCTGGCTGGGCGATTGGCCCCATACAAGCGCCCCACCGAAATCATCATAGCAGCGCAGATGCCGGTCACCGTCACCGGCAAAATACTGAAAGCGGACCTCGCCCGGCGCCTGAGGGAATCGAGAGCCGCGGCATGAGTACCAGTAAAAAACACGGCGAATGGATTTCCTGGAACATTGACGGACGCTTTGGCGCAAAGCTGTGCCTTGGCGAAGTGTTCCTGGGCGAAATCAACTTTCCTCACGATTTCGGTCTCGGGCCGCGATGGAAGGCGTGCCTGAACCAACACCATCTCGGATTCTTTCGGACCGAAGACGAAGCACGGTCGCGAATTGAGTCGGAAATCCTGAAGCGCATGCGTCAGTTCGAGCCCATATGGGCCAAATTCTGGATGTTGCAATCGCAGCACGTGGTCTCGCGCTTGCCGCTACAGTGTTCGCTATTGGTAAAATCCGGCAAAACCGCACGCACCGTGCACCGGCGCCGCACCGCCGCGTAACCGCCGCTCGCAGGATGAATTCGCCGATAGCCGCTTATGCGGCCGCTAGCTTGAAATGGTCGGAGCGGAGAGATTTGAACTCTCGACCCCCAGTCCCCCAGACTTTGCCTCGCGCCTGAACATTTCACAATGGCGACAATGCCTTAGGCTGCCCTCACCTTCCCATTGTGGGGACTCGGTGTGGGGACTCCGTGCATCGGTTCTGTTTTCGCGTCCGCTGAGGCATGGAACGACTCCAGCGCCGCTGCAATGTCACCGTCCAGCACATGTGCATATCGACTGGTCGTTTTCAGGTCCGCGTGATTCATCGCCCGTGAAACGAGTTTGAGATTGCCGGTATGGCGCAAGAGTTTGGTCCCATAGTCGTGGCGGAAATCATGGAAGCGGAAATCGGTAACACCGGCATTCTTCCGGATGAATTTCCATGCTGATTTGACGCCCGACTCCGTGAGCGGGTAGCGCTTGCCCATGATCCGCGCTTCCTGCTTGCGCTCGGCGACGTAGGACTGTCCCTTTGCCCTGC
>JBJMVL010000013.1:0-7481 GCA_045810735.1 Alphaproteobacteria bacterium | reverse complement strand
GAGCCGTCCACGACCTGCACGAACGAAATGCCGGCCTTGGAGTCGCGGCGGGTGCGCACCCAGCCTTTGACCGTAACGCGGGTTTCCTTTGGCGCCTTGCCGGACAGAATATCGCGGGCGCTGAATACATGATGGGCCATAAGGGCATGGCTATCGGGGCCGGCAGAATTTGTCTAGCAGAGCAAGGGCCGGTTTTCGTCAGCGGAAGTCCCGGCTTTTCGGAATTGCTTCGGCGTCGCGGCGGCGGCGGTGCGGCGCATCACGCCAGGAGCCCTGGCTATCGTGTTTCACCTGATCGGCGCGTGCTAGCGCTTCGCACCTCTCCCCGTGCGCGGCGGAGAGCAGCGAAAGGTCGCTGGTGAGATCGATGAGTTTATCAGCGATGACATGCGTGACGATGCCCTGCTTCTGCAGCTTGCCGGTGACTATCAGCAGGCGAGAAGCGAGCAAAGTGCGACGGTAGGTTTCGAACACCTTCGGCCAGACGATGATGTTGGCGATGGCCGCTTCGTCTTCCAGGGTCACGAAGATCACACCGCTAGCGGTGCCCGGCCTTTGGCGCACCAGCACCAAGCCGGCAACCGTGATCCGCGCGCCGTCCGGCGTATCGAGAATTTTCGCATTCGGTGTGACGCCGCGGTCGTTCATCCGCGTGCGCAGCAGCGATAGCGGATGTGCCTTCAGCGACATCTGCAAGCTCATATAATCCTGCACGATGTGCTCGCCCAATTGCAGCGGCGGCAGGCGCACCTCTTCCTCGCGCCGCAGAGACTCGGCCTCGGCATCTTTGAAGATCGGCAGTTCCGGAACAGCGATGCGCGCGTTCTCGGCGCCACCGTCGAGCCCCTTCACGCACCACAACGCTTCGCGCCGGTCGAGCCCCAGCGAGCGGAAGGCATCGGCTTCGGCCAAGCGCGACAAGGCTTCGCTGGGCAGATTGGCGGCAAGCGCCAGATGCCGTACGCCATCGAAACCACGTCCGCGCGCCGCCACCAGTGCATCAGCATCTTCCTTCCGGAAGCCTTTGATTTGCCGCAAGCCAAGGCGCACGGCGCGATTGAATCTCCGTGCCGCACACGAATGAATCGGTGGGGGGTATTGCCGATCACCCCTCCCCGAGATTTGGCTCGCGCCAAATTTCGACCCTCCCTCAAGGGGAGGGTGGGATTCGGATTCAAGCGTGTAATCCCATTCGCTGGCGCTGATGTCCGGTTCACGAATTTCCACCCCATGCATGGCCGCATCGCGCACCAACTGCGCTGGCGCATAAAACCCCATCGGCTGCGCATTCAGCATCGCGGCGCAGAACACATCCGGATAATGCCTCTTGATCCAGGCGGAGACGTACACCAATTGCGCGAAGCTCGCCGCGTGGCTCATGGGAAAGCCGTAATCGGCAAAGCCTTCGATTTGGTGGAAACAGCGCTCGGCGAAATCCCGTTCGTAGCCGCGCGCGATCATGCCGGCGATGAACTTCTCGCGGAATTTCGGAATGGTGCCGCTGCGTTTGAAGGTCGCCATGGCGCGACGCAGCTTATCGGCTTCCGCCGGCGTGAAGCCCGCCGCCACGATGGCGATCTTCATTGCCTGCTCCTGGAACAGCGGGATTCCCAATGTTGGTTTGAGCGCTTCCTCCAATTCCGGCGTGGGATAAGTGACCGGCTCCGCCTTTTCCCGCCGGCGTAGATAGGGATGCACCATGTCGCCTTGAATAGGGCCAGGCCGCACGATGGCGACTTCGATCACCAGATCGAAAAATTCGCGGGGGCGAAGGCGTGGCAGCATCGACATCTGTGCCCGCGATTCCACCTGGAATACTCCGATGGAATCGGCTTCGCACAGCATGTCGTAAACAGCCTTGTCTTTGCGCGGCACGGTCGCCAATTCGAGGGGCAGGTCGTAATGCTGCTTCAGCAGCGCGAAGGATTTGGCGATCGCGGTGAGCATGCCGAGCGCCAGCACGTCGATCTTCAGAATACCGATCGCATCAATGTCGTCCTTGTCCCATTCGATAAAGGTACGGTCTTCCATCGCGGCATTGCCGATGGGGACCAGCTCCTCCAGCGGGCCGCGCGTGATGACGAAGCCGCCAACATGCTGCGAGAGATGTCGCGGAAAGCCATACAGCTCGCGCGCCAGATCCAGCGCCATGGCAAGCCGCGGATCGGCGGCATCCAGCCCCACTTCTGCAACCCGCACATCCTCCATGCTGCGGCCCCAGCTGAAGAGATTGCCGGAGAGCAGCCCCACCATGTCTTCGGAAAGCCCCAGCGCCTTGCCCACATCGCGGATGGCGCTTTTGCTGCGATAGGAGATGACGGTCGCGGTGATGCCGGCGCGCTCGCGACCGTATTTCTTGTAGATGTGCTGGATGACTTCCTCGCGCCGCTCGTGCTCGAAATCCACATCGATGTCCGGTGGTTCGTTGCGCTCAGTGGAGACGAAGCGCTCGAACAGCAAATCCATCTGCATGGGATCGACGGCGGTGATGCCGAGCATGTAGCAGACGGCGGAATTGGCAGCCGAGCCACGGCCCTGGCAGAGAATGCCCTGACCGCGCGCCCACTCCACAATGTCCCAGACCGTAAGGAAGTAGGGCGCGTAGTGCAGCTCATCGATCAGCGAAAGTTCGTGCGCGATGAGCTTCTGCACTTTCTCCGGAATGCCCTCGGGATAGCGTTTCGCGGCGCCTTCCCATGCCAGCCGCGCCAGCGTTTCCTGCGGCGGACCGCCACCGATGGCTTCGTCCGGGTATTCGTATTGCAGTTCGTCGAGCGAGAAGTTGAGCCGGCTGGCAATTTCCATCGTGCGGGCGATGGCATCCGGATATTTTGCGAACAGCCGCGCCATGTCCTCCGGCGATTTCAGATGACGCTCGGCATTGGGCGCAAGTCGCTTGCCGGCTTCGTCGATGGTGCATTTCTCGCGGATGCAGGTGAGCACATCCTGCAGCTTCTGCCTTTCCGGAACGTGGTAATGCACATCATTGGTGGCGATAAGCGGCACACGCATGTCGCGCGCGAACATCGCCAGTTCTGCCAATCGTTTCGCGGCGCGGTTTTCGTACAGCGCCGTCGAACCGAAATAGACTCTTCCAGGTGCGCCTTCGCGCAAACGACGGAGTTTTTCTACGAAGCTGGACAACGTCTTTCCTCCTCCGCTTGCGGGGGAGGCGCGCAGCGCCGGAGGGGGCGGCGGTGGCGGTTCCCCCCTCCGCTTTGCTCTCGCTTCGCTAAAGCTCAGCACCTCTCCCGTGAATGAGGGAGGAAAGAGAGTGTGGCGCTCTAGTTTGTCTGGTGGAAGCACGATGAAAAGCTGGCCTTCGGAGAATTCCAGAATGTCTTCGAAGGAAATTTCGCATTCGCCCTTTTCGGCCTTGCGCTTGCCGCGGGTGAGCAGGCAGCAAAGGCGGCCGTAAGCCGCGCGATCCATGGGATAGGCCAGTGTCTCGAACCCGTCGGTGGTGACCAGCCGCACGCCGACGAAAAATCTGAGGTTCGAATCCTTCGCGGCGATGTGGGCGCGGACCACGCCGGCAAAGGTATTGCGGTCGGCGATACCGATCCCCGCCAAACCTAATTCGGCTGCGTGCTCCACCAACTCCTCGGCATGGCTGGCGCCGCGCAGGAAGGAGAAATTGGTGGTGACGGCAAACTCGGCGTAGTCGGTCACGCATACACCCCGTGCACGTACCAGCGGGCATCAGCGCCATAAGGTCCGTCGCGGTAGAGCCAGAAACGGCGGCCGTCTTCATCCTCCACCGTGTAATAATCGCGCGTGCGGTTCTTCTCATCGCGCCACCATTCGGGGCGGATGCGCTCCGGGCCTTCGGCATTGGCCACCTGATACGCGACGCCGCGCCAGCGGAACTGCAGCGGCGGCCCTTCCGGCACCATCGCCATAACGTCCGCCGGTTCGGCGCAGGGCAGCATCAGCAGCGGCCGCATGAGAGCATCGCTATCCCATTCAGCCGATTGCGCTGCCGGTTTCATCACCCACGCGCGTTCGGGAATGTGGGTGTCGCGCGGATGCGCGCGCAGCACGTTCTCCAGACCCAGGCGGCTGCCCAGATGATCGATCAGCAGCGAGAGTTTTTCATCCGCATCGCGTTCGGGATCGGCGGCGATGGCGGCCTGCTGCGGCGGCATGTGATCGGCCTGCGTGACATCGAGCCGTGCGGCTTCGAAACCGAAGCCGGCGTCGAAATCCTCCGCCAGCGCGTCCAGCTTGAGCGCAAACAGCTTCACGATACGGTCGGCGTCGCGCGAGGGACGGGCAAGCCGTATTTCCAGTTCTGCCGTTTCCCCATCGACGCGAAACAGGGTGAGGTGCAAGCCACGTGCACCTTTGCCGTCGCGTTCCAGCGCCGGCGCGAGATCGCAGGCAAGCCGGTTCACCAGAACCAGAATGTGCTCCTGCGCAGAAATCGGTTCGGCCAATACGCTGCGCGCGCGATAGGGGACATGCGGCAGAAGCGGCGTGAAGGATTCACCCGCGCGGCCGAGCGCCTGGTCCAGCCGGTCGTTCAGCAGCTTGCCGAAGCGTTGTGTCAGCGGGGCGCGCGGCAGCGGCAGCAGATGACCGATGGTCTTCAACCCGAGATGCTTCAGAGTGGCAGCGGTCTTGTCGGGAACACGCAAAGCAGAGACGGGCAGGGGCGCGATGGTCCCGGCAATCTTGCCCTCCGGCACGATGGTTTCGGCTTGCGGGCCGAACTTCGCCAGTGCGTGGGCAGCGCCGATGCTACCGGCGATGGCGCCACGCCCGGTGAAGCCAAGGCGCGCAAGGCTGGCGATCACCGCGTGCAGCATGGCCGCTTCGCCGCCGAACAGGTGATCGCAGGCGGTGATGTCCAACGTCAGGCCGGAGGAGCCCGCGCGCTCGTCGCTTTCTGGCCACGGCGCGACATAGGGCGAAAAGCGCGTGCACCAGCGCGCCAGCTTTTCGAGCGTCGCACGATCTTTCTCCGGCTGTGCGGTCCTTGTCTGCAGCGCAGGCACGCGGGCGCGCGCATCGGCCAGCAGATCGCCTGCGTGCAATCCCAGCGCAGTGGCGCGCGGATGCACTGCCGACAAATGCCAGCCGCCGGTGGTCATCGTCACCAGCGCGAACGGCACTTGCCGATCAGGCGGCGCGGTCTTCGCCTGCCGCTCGATCGCCCAGTGCGGAAGATAGACGCAAAGATAGCGCGTCATGATCCCATTCCATCACCCATTCACCCGTCTTTCCGCCGCGCGCGTATTCCAGCGCGGTACGGAAGCGGGCGTTCTTGTAGAAACCGAATTCATCGCGCGCCGACGGCGCAGGCGCGACCCGCCAGCGCGTCACGGCAGCGCTTGGCGCAACGTCATTGTAGGTGCGCAGCAGGAACACCGGTGTGTTCGCCTGTTCGGCCGCAAGCTGCAACCGGCGGCTGGCCGTCAGATCCATCGGCTTGGGGCGCGTGCCGATCACGGCCGCAATGCCGCCGAGGCGCAGGCCTTCTTCCATCGTCCACAAACATTCACGCGCCTGTGCACAGCGCACGAACAGCACGCGTGACGGATCGAGACCGAAGAAGCGAAGTCCCGGCGCATAGGGCGCGCCGAACGCATTCATGGTTTTTACGATGGGCCAGAGCAGCGTCCCTTTCGCACGCTGCGCGATCGCGCTCAGCGCCAGCAGGAAGCCGAGCGCGGCAGGCGTGCTGCGGTGGTCGGCGGCAGCGATTTCATGCAGCGCGCAGGCAAGGCCGCCGTTGAGGCAGACATCCACGTCATCCAGACCGAGCGGAACTGGTTTTCCCATGCCGGCAGAGAAGATGGCGGCTTTGGCGATCTGCCGCCGCAACCCTTCCAGCCGCGCCTTATGCGTATCGCTTTGCCCTGCCATATCGTTTCTCTTTTGTTCTAAAAAACGCTTGGCCGGGCAAAGAGTCAATCTGCTGTTTTTACATACTATTCTATAATTTGTATCCTTTATGTTCAGATACCCAAGGTATAGTCTCATTTCTCGTGAGCAGCCTGCGAGAACTTGTTGCCGCACTGGTGGCGAACATTCCGAGGCTTATTTGCGAATGACACAGACCAACCGCTAACAGCAAACTGAAGCGTGACGACTCCTCCATCTCCAAACGCCTGGGATCTATCTCGATATTGCGAAGTTCGATGAGAAGCCGGAAAAGATTCTTAAGACGACCACTAAAGTTGCTAAGCGGCGCGCCGCAGTGACTGGTCGCTAGCTGCAGGAATACCTCTACGCCTAATTTTCCCTGAACTAAGGTTCATAGCCAAGAAGATCGAACTCGTCCCGGCAAATTTCGTATACGGTTTTTTTCTGCTCCGGATTCAGAATTTCTGATGCAGGTCGGCGGTCCGATCGAACGTATCCTTTCTTGCGCGGAAAGTCAGAAGGAGCAGGAATTCCAATTTTCGCCAGCACGCGCCGGAAATCTGCATCGAACGTTTCGTGCCGAATGAAGTCATCGACAACCGATACGCCGCCGATGCTATAGATCCCTTCGCTGCTATAGTTTCCATGTTTTACGACGTTATCAAGCACTTTGGGAAAGTCCTTCTCTGACGCTCCCCCTGTTTTAATGCGTTTTGAAAGCTTGAAGAAAGCCAGGGATACGGCCTTTTCGTAAGGATGACGCACCGAAGCGAACTTAAAGCTGTCATTCCAAAATTCTTCAGAGACCAGAGCTCGAATCTCAACTGCCTTTGTATGGGCTGCTAAATCGTCGAATATCACTTCGGGTTTTAGGTTCGGGAAACGACTATGCTTCTGTCCGCCGATGATATCATCCGGTCCGATGTCGCAACCCAATACCTGTTCGATTGTACTACTCCCCGTCTTTTTGGGGCGAAAGTATATGTAATTGTGTTTGCGTGAGATGATCATGCCCGGGTCCAAAATTGACTAGCAACGCGGAGGCTTGCTGGTCAGGCTGTCAGGATAATACCGCCATTTTTTAATGGTTCCGAAATTGTGCGTGCGCCAGGCGGATGGCCACCGCGATGAGAAATCGATCGCTGCAGCAGCTTAGATGAGAAATTGATCGCTGCAGCAGCTTAAAAGTTTGCGAAGGGCACGCGGTGCTCCGAGAGTTTGGCTGAACTGCGCGTGTCGTTGCAAAGCACGTAGGCTGCGGTCCAACTAGGTCTGGCCTTATCCATCGGTGATGACGCCGGTGAACGATGACGAGGCCGAGAACCTCCTGCATGATATCACACCGCCGGTGCCAGAGGGCCCCTCGTCCAGGCGCGAAAGAAGTGACGAACCGGCGCACGCCCGCGCTGGCGAGAAATTCCCCTGAAAGGGGGGCAACCCGACAGTTGTTCCTCGCAACGAAATTATTTCACAGGATTGCTTGACAGCGTCACGCTGGTTTTGTATCTTCTCACCATCTCCGAAATTGTGTCCGGAGGCAGCCCGGTGCGGAAAACCCCGCAGATCCGGGCTTTTTGTTGCCTGGGGCGAATGCCGCTCCATCCCAAAAT